>NZ_CP146275.1:1572287-1875550 GCF_037044555.1 Pelagibacterium nitratireducens | reverse complement strand
CGTGATCCGGCGCCCCCCATTGGCAATCGTCGCGTAGGCCGCCGTCAGCCGCATGACCGTGGTTTCGCCAGCACCCAGCGCCATGGCAAGAACATGGGGCATGTCGTCGTAAACGCCGAACAGCCGCGAATATTCCTCGATCATCGGCATGCCCAGATCGCGCGCCAGCCGCACCGTCATCACATTGCGCGAAAGCTCGATGCCGCGCCGCAACGTCTGCGGCCCATAAAACTGCCGCGCGTAGTTCTCCGGCTGCCAGACCGAGCCATCGGCATTGACCACTTCGAGCGGTGCATCGAGGATCACGCTGGCCGGCGTATAGCCATTGTCCAGCGCCGCAGCATAAACGATCGGCTTGAACGATGACCCCGGCTGGCGCATCGCCTGCGTGGCGCGATTGAACTCGCTCTCGGCAAACGAAAACCCGCCCACCAGCGCCAGAACGCGCCCCGTCCTGGGATCCATCGCAACGATGGCGCCCTCGATCTCGGGCACCTGGCGCAAGGTATAAACCCCCTCTTCGCCCGCCACCGGTTCGACGTAAACCACATCACCGACGCTCAAGAGCTCGCCCAGTGGTTCGCTCACCCAGGTAACGGCCGAGCCCGGCAGTGTGCCTGTTATACGCTCCGAACTGACCCGCCCGTCCACATCGATCATCGGCCGCAGACCGATCCGGGCCGAGTTTGCCTCCGTCTCCAGAACCACGGCCAGCGTCCACTCGGGCACGTCCCCGAGCGGAGAAATGCCCGCCAGCGCGCCGCCCCAATCCTCGCCGATCTCGATGGTGTCCTCGACGCCGTGAAAGCCCCGTCCCTGGTCGAAGTCGATCAGCCCATCCATCAGCGCCTTGCGGGCATGAAGCTGCATCTGTGGATCGAGCGACGTGCGCACCGACATGCCACCCTCGTACAACTCGTCGAAACCATAGAGCGAGGCGATCTGACGCCGGACTTCCTCGGTAAAATATTCCGCCGAATAGAGTTGCGACCCTGCCTGGCGCGGAATGACGTTGAGATTTTCGGCCTTGTATTCAACAACCTGTTCGGCGGTGATGTAGCCATTCTCCGCCATACGATCGAGCACCCAGTTCCGTCTCTCGATCGCCGCTTCCGGGTGCCGGAAGGGATGGTAATTGGATGGAGCCTTGGGCAGCGCGGCCAGATAGGCCGCCTCGGCATAGGTCAACTCATAGAGCGCCTTGTCAAAATAGTTCAGCGCCGCCGCAGCCACTCCGTACGAGCCGAGCCCGAGATTGATCTCGTTGAGATACAGCTCAAGGATTTCGTCCTTGGTGAAGGTGTTTTCGATCCGAAGCGCCAGGAGCGCTTCCTTGATCTTGCGGTCCCAGGTCTGGTCCGACGTCAAAAGGAAATTCTTGGCCACCTGCTGGGTTATCGTCGATGCGCCGACCAGATTGCCCGAACTGCCGTCCACCATCTGCACGACATTGTCGCGCGCCGCGCGAAACACGCCGGCCACATCGATGCCGAAATGGGAGTAGAAATCCTTGTCTTCGGCCGAAAGAAACGCCTCGATCACCATCGGGGGAATGGTCTCGACCGGCTGGAACAGCCGCCGTTCGCGCGCAAATTCCGCAAGCAACACGCCATCGGCGGCATGCACCCGCGTCGTCACCGGCGGCTGATAATCCATCAGCACGGTATAATCGGGCAGATCCTCGTTGAGCACGGCCACATACCAGGCCACGCCTCCCAAAACGATCAGGCCGGAAAAAACGCCAAAGCCAAACAGCCAGCTTAAAAGTCGAAACATTGAGTTCTCACACGGGCCAGCGCCCAAACCTTCACGCCATCCCCGCGATTCCCAAGCGTATCAGAATCGCAGGCAATTGTGCGCGCAAACCCCTTTAAGATAAATCAAAACGGTGTGTGCGGCCCATCAGCCCCTGGAGGCCCGCCCCAGCGCTTGGGCAATGCTGCGATCATCGAACGGCTTGGAGAGCACTTTCGCCCCCGGAACGACATCGCCAGCGCTCACGCTGTGTCCCGTCGCCAGAACGATCTGGATGTCCGGATAATCGCGATGGACCGACCACGCCAGATCCTGCCCCGACATGCCGCCAAGCCCGATATCGGCGACCAGAACGTCCACCCTCTCGCTCGCCAGCAATTCCAGCGCCGTTTCCGCGCTGGAGCATTCGAGCACACTCATGCCCAATTCCCGAATCATGTCGGCTGTAGCCATACGGATGAGGGGGTCGTCTTCCACCAGCAGCACCGTTTCCATCACGGCTCCGCCCTTTTCGACCGCCGAACGAACAACGCGGCCCCTTTCGGCCAGCACCTGCCGCACGCGGCGCGCCAGAGCGTTCCGTGTGTAGGGTTTTGACAGCAATTCCACCCCGGTATCGAGCCGTCCGCCATGAACGATGGCGTTTTCGGTATAGCCGGACGTGAAAAGCACCGCGAGGTCCGGAATGGTCCGTTGCGCCTTGCGGGCCAGTTCCGGGCTCTTGAGCGGTCCGGGCATGACCACGTCGGTGAACAGCATGTCGATGGCAGCGCCGCTTTCGACGATTGCCAGGGCGCTTTGCGCATCCGACGCCTTGAGAACGCGGTATCCCAGGTCCGAGAGCATTTCGACGACCGTGGCGCGAACAGCCTCGTCGTCCTCGACAACCAGTATGGTCTCGCTGCCTCCCGTAATCGGCCCCAGATCGGCGGGCCGCATGGCATCTTCGACCTGATGGGTCCGCGGCAGATAAAGCTTGACGGTGGTTCCCTCACCGGGCTCGCTGTAGATCTTGATGTGCCCGCCCGATTGCTTGATGAACCCATAAACCATGGACAATCCGAGTCCGGACCCATGCCCGTCTGACTTGGTGGTAAAGAACGGCTCGAACACCTTTGCGAGAACCTCGGAAGGAATTCCCGTCCCCGTATCGGTTACGGCGATCACCACATACTGGCCCGCCGCCACCTCCTCGTGCTCCATCGCATAGGCGTCATCGAGAAACGCGTTGCCGACCTCGATGGTCAGCTTGCCGACCCCCTCCATCGCGTCGCGGGCATTGATCGCCAGGTTGAGCAAGGCGTTCTCGATCTGGTTGGGGTCCACCATCGTGTTCCACAGCCCGCCCGAAGCCATGGTTTCGACCTCGATCTCTTCACCGAGAACACGGCGCAGCATATCTCCCATGCCATTGACCAGCCGACCCACATTGAGGGCCTTGGGCTCGAGCGGCTGTCGCCGGCCGAAGGCCAGCAATTGGCCGGCAAGTTTGGCTCCACGCTCGACACCGGCCATGGCGTTTTCCAGCCTCTGCCGCGCACGCTCATTGCCCTCGACATCGCCATGGAGCAGCTGGATATTGCCTGAAATCACCTGCAGCAGATTGTTGAAATCGTGGGCGACGCCGCCGGTGAGCTTGCCCAGCGACTCCATCTTCTGGGCCTGCTGAAGAGCCAGTTCCACCTGGCGGCGCTCTTCGATGGCGTCGGCCACGCGCGCCTCGAGGCTCTCGTTGAGTTCCTTGAGCTTTTTGGATGCAACGATCTCATCGGTCACATCATGGCCCTGAACGAAAATTCCCGCTGTCGATCCATCGTCCGCAAGAATGGGTTGATAGACAAAATCGAGGTAGCGCTCGACAAGGCTTCCATTCTCTCCAGCAGCAAGGCTCACCGGCACCTGCCGTCCCAGATACAGCTCGCCTGAGCGATAGACGCGGTCGAGAATTTCGACGAACCCCTGGTCAACCACCTCGGGCAGCACCTCGGCAACCGACTTGCCAACCACCTCACGCCCGCCGACAACCTGTTCGTAGGCGGCATTGGCCATGGCAAAGACGTGCTCGGGGCCCCAGGATACCGCCATGAACCCCGGCGCCTGTTCAAACAACAGGTTCAGCCGCTTGACCTCGGCCCCCAGCTTGTCGTTGAGCGCCTGGACTTCCCTTGCACGCTTGAAAACCGCTGCCTCCACGGCCTCGCCCTGTCCAGCCGGCAGTGTCCGGGCCGCCGAGCGCAACACATGAAGCTCGGTTACGTCGGTGGTATGCTGCAGCACATAGCTTGTTTCGCCGTTCGCGCTGGCCAGTGGAACATGCGTTGCCGACCAGTAAAGCTGCTCGACCGTGCCGCCACGGTCGATGTCGTACTGGATGAGCGGCAAATGATCGGCGGTCCCGCCCGCAAATGCACGTTCGAGCGACGACCGCAATTGCTGATAGCTGGGGGACCCGGGTTCACTCGGAAAAGCGTCGAACATCGATTTGCCAATGATCGAATCAAGAGTTCGTCCGGTGACCTCGAGATAGGCCGAATTGGCCGAAACGATAACCAGATCACGATCGAGGAGGACGTAGGGATTCGGCGACTTTTCGAAAAGCGCCTGAAAATCTATGGGCGGGGTCAACTTGGCGAATTCCTGAAGGGTCGCGCAGTGTTAGCGCGCATTCTTGCCCGAATCAATGCGACGGGCGTCTAGAATTGACCATCAAAATAAACCGCGACACCACGCGCCAGCGCCGCCGCCACGCGGTCGAGCCATGCATCGGTCGTCAGGTTGGCCGTATCATCGGAATTGGAGAGAAAACCCAGCTCGATCAGCACCGAGGGAATGTCGGGAGAGTTGAGGACGAAAAAGTCCGCCTGCCGCAGCGGGAAACGCCGCAACTGGACCGATGGCTCAAGCTGCTCGATCAGCGCCTGCCCGGCAAGATAGGACTGCCGCCGCGTCTCACGCGCCAGAAAATCGACGAGCACGTCGATGGCGCCTTCGTCTTCGGGCGGCGAAAACCCCGCTATCAGATCGACCCGGTTTTCATTTTCGGCCAGCACGCGGTCCAGATCGGTTGTCGCCAGATCGCCGCGCGTATAGATCGACGCACCGCGCACATCCTGCTGATCGAAGGAGTCCGCGTGCAGCGAAATAAACAGGTCCGCCTGGTTCTGCCGCGCCAGCGCAACACGTTCTGAAAGCGTCAGAAACGTATCTGTGTCCCGCGTCAGCGCCACATCGAACCGCCCGGTTTCGACCAGCAGATTTTGCAGCTTGAGCGCAAAGGCCAGAACGATTGTCTTTTCCTCGAGCCCGTTGGTCGCTCGTGCGCCGCCATCGACGCCGCCATGGCCGGGATCGATGATGACGAGAGGCCGCACACTGTCGACTGCCGTCGCGGTTTCACCCGGCGCGGTTTGCGCGCCGTCGAGTTCGGCGGGTGGCGTTTGCTGCTCGGCCTGCTCCGCCTGCTCGACCTCCGGCTCGGCACCTCTGATATTGGCCGCGAAATTTTCGGCCGTATCGGGAACCAGATCGATCACCAGCCGCGCCGGCTGGTCTTCGAAAGCGTCGAGAATATAGGACTGCTGCACCTGTGCCGGCCCGGCAAGCGAAAGCGTTACCCGAACACGCTCGTCACCCGGTGCCTCGACGCTGTAGGCACTAACAAGGCCGTCTCCGGCCGGCTGATTGTCCTGACCGCCTTCCCCCGCCTGGCCGCGCAACTCAACAACAACGCGCATCGGATCGGCTGCCGTATAAACGGCAAATTCGGTCGGTGTCGTCAGATCCAACACCAGCCGCGCACGATCCTGCGTTGCCGTGACGCGCGAGTCGAGCAGCGCAGGGGCCGCTGGCCCGGCATCGCTTTCAGCCGCTTCCGCGGCAGGCTCGGGCGCGGAATTTTCCTGCGCCAGACCGGCCGGGCCATTGAAAATGGCAAACGCCAGAAGGAAAAAAATCAGCTTTGCGCGCACAGCCGGGACGATCATCGAAAACTCCAGTTCGCGCGCACCTTATGCGATTCTTGGGCGGAAATAGGCAAGCCCCGGCTTGTACTTCACGTTCACAAACGCCACATCCCATCAATCGAGCGTCAGGGCCATTGGCTATTGCCAATTTCCGGGAACACTCGTAAGGACTGTAATGCGGTGCTCCATAGAGTCTGCGCCCAGGCCCGTTATCGCCGCCGGTGTATTTGCCGGCCTCGACATACCGGACGTGTGACGCGCGACTTGCACCGAGACACGAATATCGGATTCGCCGGTTTTGAGGCGTTCCGACTGGCAAGGCCGGTGTGGCCGAGCCTCTAAGGACGAGGTCGAATGGGTTTAACTCTGGCAATCGGCACGATCGATGTTCCGGCGCGCCACAGCCCGCTGCCCCATTCCTTGACCCCTACCCTTCCCAACGACGCCTCTGGCGTTTTCACAATACTGTCATACGCCTCGCATGGCGCTGGCCGCCCGTCACAAGAACGGTCCGGGCCCGGCGCGCGAGCGCGCGGAGTTTTAGTTTATGGCCACAAAAAGAATGCTGGTGGATGCCACCCACCCGGAAGAAACGCGGATCGTCGTTACCACTGGTAACAGACTCGAGGAGTTCGATTTTGAATCCGCCGAACGGCGGCAGCTAAGGGGCAATATCTATCTCGCCAAGGTGACGCGGGTCGAGCCTTCCTTGCAGGCTGCTTTCGTTGACTATGGCGGCAATCGCCACGGCTTCCTCGCCTTTTCCGAAATTCACCCCGACTATTACCAGATTCCCGTCGCCGACCGCGAAGCGCTCATGCGCGACGAGGAAGAAGCCAATGAGCAAGAGGCCGATCTCATCGATGATGAGGCCGAGAGTGCCGAAGGCGAAGATGACGTCGCCGAGGACAACGGCGACGAATTCGACACGCCGCGCGAAACCAAGAAGGTTGAGCAGATCGGCGAAGGCGATGCCCTTGAAGATCTTCAGGAGCGCCCCCGCCGCAATCAGCGCCGCTACAAGATTCAGGAAGTCATCAAACGCCGCCAGGTTTTGCTGGTCCAGGTCGTCAAGGAAGAGCGCGGCAACAAGGGCGCCGCGCTGACCACTTATCTGTCGCTGGCCGGCCGCTATTCGGTCCTGATGCCCAATACGGCCCGTGGTGGCGGCATTTCGCGCAAGATCACCAGCGCCGCCGACCGCAAGCGTCTCAAGGAAATCGCCACCGATCTCGAAGTCCCCCAGGGCATGGGTGTCATCCTGCGCACGGCCGGCGCCTCTCGGACCAAGGCAGAGGTCAAGCGCGATTTCGAATACCTCATGCGCCTGTGGGAAAACGTACGCACGCTGACGCTCGAGTCCTCGGCGCCATGCCTCGTTTATGAGGAGGGCAGCCTGATCAAGCGCACCATCCGCGACCTTTACAACAAGGACATCTCCGAAGTCCTTGTATCGGGCGAGGCCGGATATCGCGAGGCCAAGGATTTCATGCGCATGATCATGCCCAGCCATTCCAAGAATGTGCAGGTCTATAAAGATGATGCGCCGATCTTTTCGCGTTTCAATGTAGAGTCGCAACTCGACTCCATGTTCCATCCGCAGGTGACCCTGCCCTCGGGCGGCTATATCGTCATCAACCCGACCGAAGCGTTGGTGTCCATCGACGTCAACTCGGGTCGCGCCACCAAGGAACACAATATCGAGGACACAGCCCTCCAGACCAATCTGGAAGCGGCCGAAGAGATTTCCCGCCAGTTGCGCCTGCGCGATCTGGCCGGCCTCATCGTCATCGATTTCATCGACATGGAAGAGCGGCGCAACAACCGCTCGGTTGAAAAAAAGCTCAAGGACTGCCTCAAGAACGATCGCGCCCGTATCCAGGTCGGCCACATCAGCCATTTCGGCCTGATGGAGATGAGCCGCCAGCGCATCCGTTTCGGCGTTCTCGAATCCTCGACCCACACCTGCCCCACCTGCGCGGGCACCGGTCTTGTGCGTTCGGTTTCCTCGCTGGCGCTGATGATCATGCGCGCTATCGAAGACCATGTGCTGCGCAAGCCGGGCCAGTCGATCAATGTCAACATGCCCGCCGAAGTCGCGCTCTATATTCTCAACACCAAGCGCGAAACGCTGACCGCGCTCGAAGCCAAATACGGCCTTTCGATCACCGTTTCCGCCCAAAGCGGTCTTCTCGGCTCCCAGTTCAACATCGAACGCGGTGAGGCGCGCGCGCCTGTCGCGGCCGCTCCGGTCCAGCACATCCGCGCTGATGCGGCCTCCATGGACGACTACGAGGAGTCCGAAGACCAGGAAGAAGAAGTCGTTGAGGCCGAAGCTGAGGTCGAGGCCGAAGACGACACATCCGGCGAAGGCAATGGCAACCGCAACAAGCGCCGCCGCCGCCGTCGCCGTGGCGGCAAGGAAAACGGCGCGATCCAGGCCACCGACATTGCAACGCCCGACGCCGAATCCGGCGATACCGAGGACGAGCCGCGCGCCGATGCCACCAATGAGGACGACGACGACCAGCCGCGCAAGCGCCGTCGTCGTGGCCGTCGTGGCGGGCGCCGCAACAAGCGCCCCAATGAAGGCGTTGGCACCGATCAGGATACGGAATCGCTCGGTGATGCCGACGCCATGAACGCTGTCGAGGAGCGCGAGCCCGCGATAGCCGCTCAGGCCGAGGACGTTCCCGCGCCCGACGCCGCACCTCAGACCGAACCGGTCCCTGAGGTTGCCGAAGCCACTGAGGAAAAGCCCAAGAAACGCCGCACCCGCAGGACGACGAAAGCCAAGGCCGTCGAGCCGGATTCGGTCGCCCAGGAAGCTGTGGAGGGCGCCGAGGAAGCCCCCGCCGCCGAGCCTGCGCCAGCCCCCGAAAAGCCGGCCCGCAAGCCCCGTGCTCCGCGCAAGAAGAAGGTCGAGGCCGAGGCTCCTGTCGACGAAAAGCCCGCCCAAGCGCCCCAGCAGGACAACACCCCTGAGCCTGCTGCCGAGCCCGAGCCCGCAACGGAAGAGCCCGCCGCCAGCCGCAAGAACAAGGCGGTGCCGCCCGATGAAATTCTCGTTTCATCGACCAGCGAGCCGACAGAGGAAAAGCCCAAGAAGGCCGGTTGGTGGCAGCGCCGGCTCGGCCTGGGCTGAACGGATCCCACACAAATAAAAAGGGCGGCAAAGCCGCCCTTTTTTATATCCCGTTATGGCTGGAGAAATTTGCCCATTCGCTCGAGCGCCATCGCGATGCTTTCGGGCGTTCCGGCATAGGAAAACCGCACATATTTGTGCCCGTCCGTCCTGTCGAAATCCTGCCCCGGCGTCGCGGCGACGCCAGCCTGATCGAGCATGCGCAGGCAAAAATCCATCGTGTCATTGGTAAAGGCCGACGCATCCACATAGGCGTAAAATGCCCCGTCCGACGGCTCGGCCAGCCCGAACCCCATCGCCTTGAGCCCCTCTGACAGAACCAGCCTGCTCCCGGCGTACTGGTCGCGCCGGGCATCATAATCGTCCCGCGCTTCCATCGCCGCCAGTGCCGCACATTGGGACACGCTCGAGGCCGAAATGAACAGGCTCTGCGCCATCATCTCGGCCCGGCGCACCATGTCTTCGGGCAGCACCAGCCAGCCGATCCGCCAGCCCGTCATGCAGTAATATTTGGAAAAGCTGTTGACGATCACATGGTCATGGGAAAATTCGAGCGCGCTGGCGTCCCCGCCCACATAATTGAGCCCATGGTAAATCTCGTCGGAAATGAACCGCACACCGAGCCGGTCGCAACACGCGATGATGGCCGCCAGCTCGTCTCGCTCCAGCACTGCCCCGGTCGGGTTGGCCGGGCTCGCCACAAGCAGCCCCTCGAACGGCGATTTTTCATAGGCAGCTTCGATATCGGCCGCCGTCAGCCGCCATCCATTGGCCGGTGAAACCGGGATCTCGACGCTCCCCAGATTGAGAGAGGCGATGATATTGAGATAGGCCGGATAGCCCGGCCGCGTCACCGCTATGCGCTGTCCCGGCGCAAATCCTGCCAGAAAGGTCAGGATGAACCCGCTCGATGAACCTGTGGTCACCACAACCCGCTCGGGCGAAACCTCGACACCATGCTGCTCGGCATAATACCGGCTCAGCCTCTCGCGCAGCGCCGGCATGCCCTTGGCCGCCGTGTAGCCCATGGGGCGGTCCAGACAGTCGCGAACCGCATCAAGCACGCGATCGGCCGGTTTGCCGCCCGGCTCCCCGATTTCGAGGTGGCACACTGTCCGCCCCTGCGCTTCCAGCGCCTGCCCGCGCGCCATCAGTTCAAGGGCGTAAAATGGGCGAATCGAATTGGCATTCATCATTTCAATGTCCGCTTGTTCTTTTCGGCAGCCCGCACCCGAACCGCCACGCTTGCGTCAATCCATACTATATCAGTATATCATTATCATATAACGCGTTAAATTAGCAAATAATGCTAACTTTCGATCAATTATTAGCATTTCGATCCAACACAAGCATTTGTTCGCTTCCGCGGTTCATTGCGTCTAGCCCCCGAACCCTGCTTACGGTAAACCCGCCATGACGCGATAGGGAGTTTCTGATGCAAAAAGCGATCAATCTCGGCCTTGCTGCTGCCGTGGCTCTGCTCGGCGCGGGTCTCGCTTACTCCATCGCAACCCGTCCCGAGCCCGGCTTGAGCCAGACCGAGGTCGAATCCCTTCTCGCCCAGGCCGCGGCGGACCAGCCAGTTCAATCGCCGGCGACACCACCCGCCGAGACGATCGACACCGCCACCATCGGCCCGGTCATCGAGGACTACCTCCTCGCCAATCCACGCCTGCTCGAGCGCATGTCGATCGAATTGGAAACCCAGGTTCGCGCCGAAGAGAGTGAGCGCGCCCGCATCGCGCTTGCGGCCCTGGAAGACGAAATCTACAACGACCCCGCCAACATCGTGCTCGGCAATCCCGATGGCGATGTCACCCTTGTCGAAATGTTCGATTACAATTGCGGCTATTGCCGCCAGGTCGTCGCCGATGTGATGGCTCTGGTCGAGGAAGACCCCAATCTGCGCGTCATCCTCAAGGAATTCCCCATCCTCTCGCAAAGCTCGGTCGATGCCGCCCGCATCGCCATTCTGGTTGGCCGCGCCGATGTCGATTATCAGGATTTCCACACAGCGCTGTTTTCCGCGCGCGGTCAGGTCGACACCCAGGCCGCCCTTGCCGCTGCCGAATCGCTGGGGCTGAGCCGCGTGTCGCTGGAGCTCGAAATGACCGCCCCCGATATCTCCGACGCCCTCCAGCGCACCTATACCATCGCCCAGGCCCTCGGCATTTCAGGCACGCCCACCTTCATCATCGGCAACGAAGTGATCCCCGGCGCCCTGCCCAAAGCCGATCTGGTCCGCCGCATCGAAGCCATGCGGGAGTGTGGCTCGACCGTTTGCACCGACAGCGCTCAGGACGGCTGACAATGCCGGCCGAGCATCAGCCCGACCCCGCTAGTGAAAAACGCATCACCCGCACCGCGCGCTGTTTCGATGCAACCGGTCGCCTCCTGCGCTGGCCCTCCCGCCGCGCGGATCAGGAACTTGCGCTCTGGGTCATCTGGTCGCAAATGCCCGACGATGGCCAGCTTTCCGAGCTTGAAATCAATGCCATGCTGCGCACCTGGCACGATTACGAGGACTACGTCCTGCTCCGCCGCGAACTCTGCGACCTCGATCTGTTGCGCCGCACCCCCGATGGCCGCATCTACCGCCGCATCGCCCGGGAAATGCCGCCTGAGGCCGAAGCCCTGCTGGCCCGCATCCAGGCAGAGCCCGCTTAAGGACGTTCCCTTTGCCTTTTCGGTGCATTTCGTATAACGCCAGCTTGAATTGCCAGCCATGCTGGCCCAAAAAGCTCTAAAAAGGCGCGTTTGCCATCATTTTGGCGCTTCGGACGCGACACGATAAGGCATATGGCAAAACGCGTACTGATCCTCAACGGACCGAACCTCAATCTCTTGGGCACGCGGGAAAAATCGATCTATGGCGGCGATACGCTGGCCGATATCGAGGCGCTGTGCCGGGAAACCTGCGAAAAGCTCGGCATGGCCTGCGATTTCCGCCAGTCCAACCATGAAGGCGAACTGGTGGACTGGATACAGTCGGCCCGCAAGACGGCCGATGCGATCGTCATCAATCCCGCCGCCTATTCCCACACCTCGGTGGCCATCCACGATGCCCTGCGCACGCTGGACCAGCCTATCCTCGAGGTTCACCTGTCAAACATTCATCAGCGTGAACCCTTTCGCCATCATTCCTACGTATCTGCAGTGGCAAAGGGCGTAATTTGCGGTCTGGGCCCAAGAGGCTATACGCTGGCCCTCGAGGCCGTCGCCGAAATCCTGAATTGAAAAAGACCCCAAACGGGTCGGTGGAGACACGATAACAATGGCAAAGATCTCGCAGGTCGATCAGGACCTCATCCGCACCATCGCCGAACTGGTCAATGATGCCAATCTGGCGGAAATCGAACTTGAGCAGGATGACTTCCGCATCCGCGTAACGCGCACCTTTGCCAAGGAAGTCGTTCAGGTCGCGGCCCCAGGCTACGCCCAGCAGGCTCCAGCCGCCCCGGCAGCGCCGGCCGCACCTGCAGCCTCGGCTGCTGCAACGCCCGCCGCCGCATCGCCCGAAGACCTCGCTGCCAGCCCCAACACCCTGACATCGCCCATGGTCGGCACCGCCTATCTGGCGCCAGAACCGGGCGCCAGGGCCTTCGTCGAAGTGGGCACCAAGGTCTCCGAGGGCCAGACGGTCCTCATCATCGAAGCCATGAAGACCATGAACCAGATTCCGGCGCACAAATCGGGCACCATCACCCGCATTCTGGTCGATGACGCCTCGCCGGTCGAATACGGTGAACCCCTCGTCGTCATCGAGTAAGGCAGGCCCATGTTTTCCAAGGTCCTCATAGCCAACCGCGGCGAAATCGCCCTGCGCATCCTGCGCGCCTGCAAGGAACTCGGCATCCAGACGGTTGCCATCCATTCCCAGGCCGACGCCAATGCCATGCATGTGCGCCTTGCCGACGAAAGCGTGTGCGTTGGTCCCAACTCCGCCCGCGACAGCTATCTCAACATCCCCTCCATCCTGGCCGCCTGCGAAATCACCGGCGCCGAAGCCGTCCATCCCGGCTATGGCTTCCTGTCGGAAAATGCTCGTTTCGCCCGCATCCTCGAAGAGCACAAGATCGCCTTTATCGGCCCGTCCGCCCACCATATCGAGATCATGGGCGACAAGATCGAAGCCAAAAAAACCGCGCTTGAACTGGGCATCCCTTGCGTTCCCGGTTCGGCTGGCGCCGTGACCACCGAGGCCGAAGCGCAGAAGTCTGCCGCCGAAATCGGCTATCCGGTTCTCATCAAGGCCGCATCGGGCGGCGGCGGCAAGGGCATGAAGGTCGCCAAGACCCAGGCCGACCTCGCCATCGCCTTCTCGACGGCACGCCGCGAGGCCAAGGCCAATTTCGGCGACGATTCCGTCTACCTGGAAAAATACCTCGAAAAGCCCCGTCACATCGAGGTTCAGGTCATCGGCGACGGCCGGGGCAATGCCGTCCATCTTGGCACCCGCGATTGCTCGCTCCAACGCCGCCACCAGAAAGTGTGGGAAGAGGCTTCGGCGCCGACCGTTCCTATGGCAGAGCAGACCGAAATCGGTGAAATTTGCGCCGCCGCCATGCGCAAGCTCAAATATTCAGGCGCCGGCACCATCGAGTTCCTCTACGAAAACGGCGAGTTCTATTTCATCGAAATGAACACCCGCCTGCAGGTCGAGCACCCGGTCACCGAGCGCATCACCAATTTCGACATCGTCTATGAGCAGATCCGCGTTGCCGCCGGCGAGCCGCTTTCGCTCAAGCAGGAAGACGTGGCGTTCCATGGCCATGCCATCGAAGTGCGCATCAACGCCGAAGACCCCCAGACCTTTGCACCGTCGCCGGGTCGCATCACCTATTATCACCCCGCAGGTGGCGTGGGGGTGCGCGTCGATGCCGCCGTTTATCAGGGCTACAACATCCCGCCCTATTACGACAGCCTGATCGGCAAGCTGATCGTCCACGGCCGGACGCGCCCCGAATGCCTGCAGCGCCTCAATCGGGCGCTGGACGAATTTATCGTCGACGGCGTCAAGACGACCCTGCCCCTGTTCCGCCGGCTCATCAAGGAGCCCGACATTCAGGCGGGAAATTACGACATCCACTGGCTCGAGAAGTTTCTCGAAGCCAACAAGGAATAACGAAAGGCGGGCCGCCGGAGTGCTTTCAGCAAAAAGAGGCCCGCACGTTTGCGGTTCGAAAGCGCGACCGAAACAAACCGTGTGCAGATCGTGGTACGCCCTGCACACGACCGCTTTTTCAGTTTTGCGATGACCCGGAACGACCCCTTCGATATCGAACTCACGCCCGAGTTGATCCTGCGCGCCTATCGCGCCGGCATATTCCCGATGTCGGAAAGCGCCGACGATCCGGACATTTTCTGGGTCAGCCCCCAGATGCGCGGCGTGTTGCCGCTCGATGGATTCAGGGCGTCAAAAAGCCTGCGCAAGTCCATGCGAAAAAGCGGCTTTTCCGTAGTCGTTGATCGCGACTTTTCCGGTGTCATCGAAGGCTGCGCCACGGCAGGCAGTGACCGGCAATCAACCTGGATCAACCCCACCATTCGCTCACTCTATGGCGAGTTGTTTGCCATGGGCTATTGCCACACCGTCGAGGTCTATGATGGCGAAGCCCTGGTTGGCGGCCTTTATGGCCTGGCCATCGGCGGCGCGTTCTTTGGCGAATCCATGTTCCACCGGCGCACCGATGCGTCCAAGATCGCCCTCGCCCACCTCGTCGACCGGCTCAATGCGGGCGGCTATGCGCTTCTCGATACCCAGTTCATCACCGACCATCTGGCGTCTCTGGGCGGCATCGAGATCCCCCGCGCCATCTACGAAATCCGCCTCTCGGGCGCCCTCAATATCGACGGCGACTTCTACGCGTGGGAAAAGACGGGGTAGGTTGTGTGGAGAGTTCGGTCAGGGTGAGCCGAAAATGGCAGTTTTCGAGAACCGGAGCGGAGCGTACATTTGGGTACGTGAGCACCGGAAGCGCAGAAAACTGCCATTTTCGGCTCACCATCACCGAACTGTCCATGCAACCTAGCGCTGGTCGGGTGGCGGCACGTCCGATGTCTGGCGGCAATCGATCAGCCAGACATCGTAAACGGCGTTGTCGATCGCATTGAGCGCCGGCGAGTCGGCAAACATCCAGCCCGAAAACACCCGCTCCATTGTCGCCTGCAACGAAACCTCGTCCACCTGCACGAAGGCGGTAACGCTCTGGGCTTCGGTTGTCGGCCGGGAATAACAGACTCGCGGCGTCAGCTGCAGCGATCCGAACTGCACCGTCTCGTCGATATAGACATCGAAAATCGTGATCCGCCCGGTGATCTTGTCGAGCCCGGTAAACACCGCCACAGGATTGGAGATGGCCTGCGCATGGGCGCTCCCCGCCCCCATGGCAATGACCATGGCAAGCGCCAGGCGGCTTGCGGCTTTTCTAAATCCCCGAGGGTTCACGCAGCCAGAACCGCCCTATTCCGGCGACCAGGCGTCGTAGTCGCCCGTCACCCGCGGACGCGATTGCGGTGTCAGGATCGACCCGTCCGGGCGATAGGCCAGCGCCGTGCCGGTCATGTTGGGGATATGGGCCTTTTCCCATTCGTGCGGCTTGTAGTCCGATTTGGACGGCGGCACATCGGTGCGCCGGTGCATCCAGCCATGCCAGCCCGCCGGAATCGCCGACGCTTCCGCATAGCCATTATAGACGACCCAGCGCCGGCCATCCTTCTTGCCTTCGTAATAGACGTTCCCGAACGCGTCCTCGCCCACCTTCACCCCGCGCAGGGCGGTGAAAATGCGGGTGGAGAGGGTCTGCTTGTTCCACCAGCCGAAAATTTCGAAGACGAACTGTTTAAAGCCGCTGTTTGCCACGTCCGGTACCTTCACGCGTCACGATGAGTTGGCTTGGGCTTAGCACACATGACCGGGCCAGCCTAGAGAGTGCTACAGTCGATTTCGGTCCCGTTGTTCACACAACATGGTGTGCATGTCCCCAGCCAACAAAAAACCGCGATCGAGGTCCAAAAAAGCCGCTTGACAGGCGTTTATGAGTCTAAAGCGACCCCCCGGCGCGGCCAGAGAGTGAGGTTTTTCCATCACTTAACCGCGCTTTCCGAGACAACGCTTCATTAACCTATGCTCACGCTTGCTTTGTGACACCCCAATGAAACCAGTGCAGCTTTTTGCACGTTTTCCTCGCTATCCACACTAAAAACCACTATATTTAGCGAATGCACATTCCATAGGCACAAGGGATAGTCGATTTCGTGTGATTGACGGTTTGCCAAAGAATCGAAAACAGTCACATCAACGGGCCGATTCATGACCCGATCAAATCGACATTGTCGGCAACGACAAGACGCTTGCAGGGGCGATCAGCCAGCAGAGCGGCACCTAGTTTGGGGATACAAGACGAATGCAGATAGAACGGCGCTTCACTACGGCTGGGCAATCGGCCTATGCCGGCATCGAATTCCGCTCGGCCACGAGCGAAATCCGCAACCCGGACGGGTCTGTGGTCTTCAAGCTCGAGGACATCGCCGTCCCCGCGCTCTGGAGCCAGGTCGCCGCCGACATCATCGCGCAGAAATATTTCCGCAAGGCCGGTGTGGCCAAGGTCCTCAAGAAGGTCGAGGAAAACGACGTCCCCTCCTGGCTGTGGCGTTCGGTCCCCGACGAAAAGGCGCTCGCCAAGCTGCCCGAAGACGAGCGCTACGGCTCGGAAATGGATTCGCGTCAGGTCTTTGACCGCCTCGCCGGCACCTGGACTTATTGGGGCTGGAAGGGTGGCTATTTCACCTCCGAAGACGACGCCCGCACCTTCTATGACGAGCTGTGCTACATGCTCGCCACCCAGCGCGTTGCCCCCAATTCCCCGCAATGGTTCAACACCGGCCTGCACTGGGCCTATGGCATCGACGGCCCCGGCCAGGGCCATTTCTATGTCGACCCCTTCACCGGCAAGCTCGTCCAGTCCAAATCGGCCTACGAGCATCCCCAGCCCCACGCCTGCTTCATCCAGTCGGTCGATGACGATCTGGTCAACGAGAACGGCATCATGGACCTCTGGGTCCGCGAAGCGCGTCTGTTCAAATACGGCTCGGGCACCGGCACCAATTTCTCGGCCCTGCGCGGCTCGGGCGAAAAGCTCTCGGGCGGCGGCAAGTCGTCGGGCCTGATGAGCTTTCTCAAGATCGGCGACCGCGCTGCCGGCGCCATCAAGTCGGGCGGCACCACGCGCCGCGCCGCCAAGATGGTGGTGATCGACATCGATCACCCCGATATCGAGGAATACATCAACTGGAAGGTCAAGGAAGAGCAGAAGGTCGCCGCTCTGGTCACCGGCTCCAAGACTGTCTCCAAACACCTCAAGCTCATCATGAAGGCCGCTGTGAACTGCGACGGCCACGCCGATGATTGCTTCGATCCCAACAAGAACCCGGCTCTCAAGCGCGAGGTCAAGGCCGCCAAGAAGGCTCTGGTCCCGGAAAACTACATCTTCCGCGTCATCCAGTTCGCCAAGCAGGGCTACACCGACATCGAATTTCCCATCTACGACACCGATTGGGATTCCGAAGCCTATCTGACCGTTTCGGGCCAGAACTCGAACAACTCGGTCCGCGTCACCGATGATTTCCTGCGCGCCGTCGAAGACGATGGCGACTGGAACCTCACCGCGCGTCAGTCCGGCAAGGTCACAAAGACTTTGAAGGCCCGCGATCTGTGGGAACAGGTCGGCTATGCCGCCTGGGCGTCCGCCGATCCCGGCATCCAGTACCACACCACCATCAACGAGTGGCACACCTCCCCCGAAGCCGGTCCGATCAACGCATCGAACCCGTGCTCGGAATATATGTTCCTCGACGATACCGCCTGTAACCTCGCCTCGATTAACCTGCTGCCCTATCGCGGCAAGGATGGCGTGTTCGCAACCGGCGATTACGAGCACACCGTGCGCCTGTGGACCCTCGTCCTCGAAGTCTCGGTGATGATGGCCCAGTTCCCCTCCAAGGCCATTGCAGAGCGCTCCTATCTCTACCGCACCCTCGGTCTGGGCTACGCCAACATCGGCGGCCTGCTGATGACCTCGGGCATTCCCTATGACAGCGACGAAGGCCGCGCCATCGCCGGTGCTTTGACCGCCATCATGACCGGCGTGTCCTACGCGACGTCCGCCGAAATCGCCTCCGAGCTCGGTGCGTTCAAGGACTACAAGCGCAACGCCAAGCACATGCTGCGCGTCATCCGCAATCACCGCAATGCCGCTCATGGCAAGGCCGATGGCTACGAGAACCTTTCGATCACGCCCGTCCCGCTCGACCACGCCTCGTGCCCCGATCGCAACCTGATCGACCGCGCGACCGCCGCCTGGGATCTGGCGCTCGAACTGGGTGAAAAGCACGGCTATCGCAACGCCCAGGTTTCCGTCATCGCCCCGACCGGCACCATCGGTCTGGTCATGGATTGCGACACAACCGGCATCGAACCCGATTTCGCGCTGGTCAAGTTCAAGAAGCTCGCCGGTGGCGGTTATTTCAAGATCATCAACCGCGCCGTCCCCGCCGCCCTGCGCTCGCTGGGCTATTCGGAAGATCAGATCGCCGAGATCGAAGCCTATGCCGTGGGCCATGGCAACATGAACCAGGCCCCGGGCATCAACCCGGTCACCCTGGCCGCCAAGGGCTTCCCCGAGGACAAGATCGCCGCGCTCAACGCGGCCATGAAGTCGGCCTTCGACATAAAGTTCGTCTTCAACCAATGGTCGCTGGGCGCTGATTTCCTGAAATCTTTGGGCGTCACCGACGCGCAATTGACCGATCCAACCTTCGAGCTCCTGCCCTTCCTTGGCTTTGCCAAAAAGGACATCGAGGCCGCCAACATCCATGTGTGCGGTGCCATGACCCTTGAAGGCGCGCCGTTCCTCAAGGACGAGCACCTGCCCGTTTTCGATTGCGCCACCCCCTGCGGCAAGATCGGCAAGCGGTATCTCTCGGTCGAATCCCACATCCGCATGATGGCCGCGGCTCAGCCCTTCATTTCGGGCGCGATCTCCAAGACCATCAACATGGCCAATGATGCGACCGTCGAGGATTCCAAGCAGGCCTACATGCTGTCCTGGAAGCTGGCCCTCAAGGCCAACGCGCTCTATCGCGATGGCTCCAAGCTTTCCCAGCCGCTCAACTCCTCGCTGCTAGCCGATGAGGACGAAGACGAGGACGATGTGGCCGAAATCGCCGCCGCCGCGCTTTCCGAGCGTATCCCGGCCGTGGCGGAAAAGATCGTCGAGCGCATCGTCGAACGCGAGCGTTATCGTGAGCGTGAGCGCATGCCCGACCGCCGCAAGGGTTACACCCAGAAGGCGATTGTTGGCGGCCACAAGGTCTATGTCCACACCGGCGAATATGGTGACGGACGTCTGGGCGAAATCTTCATCGACATGCACAAGGAAGGCGCTGCCTTCCGCGCCATGATGAACAATTTCGCCATCGCGATTTCGATCGGCCTGCAATATGGCGTGCCGCTCGATGAATTCGTCGAGGCCTTCACCTTCACCCGCTTCGAGCCCGCCGGTCTCGTCATGGGCAATGACCACATCAAGAACGCCACATCGATCCTCGATTACGTGTTCCGCGAGCTGGCCATTTCCTACCTCGACCGCACCGATCTGGCCCACGTCACCCCCGACGCCGGCGCCACCTCGATCGGCCAGGGTGTCTCGGAAGACAATCAGGTCAAAGACCGCTCGGCCCCCGCCCCGGTCCCGGCCGACAATTTCGTCTCCCGCGGCATGACCCGCGGCCGCGTCAAGGACAAAACCCTGATGCTCGTCGCCTCCTCCGACCTCAAACTCGCCAACCCCGTCCAGGCCATGCAGTCCCAGACCGTCACGGCTTTGAAACAGGGCACGGCGCTCAAGACCGACCCGGAAGCAGAGGCCGAAGCCGCCGCCACCAAACTGGTCGAAGCCCAGGCCAAGGACACCACAACCCTGCGGCTGGAGGCCCAGATGAAGGGCTATGTGGGGGAAGCGTGTTCCGAGTGCCAGAACTTCACGCTGGTGCGGAATGGGACGTGCTTGAAGTGCGACACGTGTGGAAGCACGACTGGGTGTAGTTGATCCCGGAAATCAGTAGTTGCTGTAGGAGTCCGCTCACTCGTTGCCATTTTGAGGGAAAAATTGCCATTTGGTCCGGTCACCGCTGCCATTCCCAACAGAACGGGCGTGGGCCTGAATGGGCCCGACTAAGACCACAACAGCACTAGCCGCGGCGCAAAATTGCGCCGCGGATTACTTAAAGGAACAAAATAGCAACCGCGAACCGGCCGTTTGGGGGCACGTATGAGCGAAGCACACACTGTAAAGATTATTTTCGATAGTCCCGCGACGGACGATGCCTTTGACGGCCAGGGCCATACCCGTACGGCCAAAGCTTTGGCTGAGAGCATCGCCCAGTTGGACTCTGAAACAGACGGTGCAATCGGGCTTGAAGGCGACTGGGGGGCAGGAAAGTCGTCAGTTATTGAAATGGCCAGAAATTTGCTGACGCCCAAGGGCAAAAAACCCAAATATCATATCTTTACGTTTGACCTCTGGGCGCATCAGACTGACGATTTCAAACGCGCATTCTTAGAGTGCTTGCTTACCTGGACGAAGACTGAAGGGTTGGCGACAGCGCAGTTTGTGAAGAATCAACAGAAGGTCATACGGAACAAAATTAGAGAGGTAGACACCACCAACGACAAAACGTACTCGTTGCTCGGTCTTCTCCTGGTTGTGTTTCTACCTTTTCTGCCTCTTGCGTATTTCTGGGCCAGCCCTCTCGCTTTTCAAAACCACGAAGAACCGTTTGCGTTTGGTCAGTCGTTTCCGACTTTGATTTTGATTGTGCTGACGTGCGCGGCAGCCACACCGTTCGGGATCGCTTTCGTCCGGCTGTGCTGGTGCAAGCTTTTGCGGCCAGCATGGAAAGTCTTTGTCGCGCCAGCGCTCAAGACGGTCCGCTCGCCTTTCCCCGCCTCAAAAAACGCCAGCGATCGTACCGTTTCCGAGCGGAAAGCAGATGTGTCGCCGACCTCATGGAAGGAAGCCGTTGGCGACACTCCACCGTGGCAGAAGATCGTATCTGACTCGTGGAGCATCTTTTCGCGGGAGTCCAAGCATGATTCGGTCAAACAGGAGATACGGGACGAAGATCCAACGACCGTCGAATTCTATCGGGTTTTCCGACAAATTCTTTTGAAGGTTCAAGCGAAGGGGCAGAGGGTGATCGTTGTCATGGACAACATCGACCGGCTACCAATGAAGTCGGTCCCTTTGATTTGGTCGGAAGTTCGGTCCGTCTTCGCGATCAGTGACCCCAAATCCGACGGCGAGTCGACACGCGTCATTGCGGTTGTGCCCTATGATCGCACATACGTCGCCAATGCATTCAACGAAAAGACTCAGCTGGCGAGAGCCGTAGCCCTGAACGGTGGTCAGGAAGATGAAGATAAAGGCGCACCAGCGCGCTTCGCCCATGGGGATATCTTTAACAAGACATTCAGTCGAATTTTGAAAGTTTCGCCGCCGGTAGGATCACACTGGGGCGGATACCTCGACCAAGTTTTGAGGCAAGCGATCGATGGCCAAAGCGAGGATGGCAAACATCAATCAGATGATCTGCTGACAGACCGCGCGAGAAACAAAATTTTCCGCCTGCTGCAGTTGTATATGCGCGAGGAGCTTATTCACGCGACGCCGCGCATGATCATCGGCTTCGTCAACGAGTTCGGCACCTATTGGGCGCAATGGCGCGGAAGAATACCGGCTCCATCCATCGCGCTGTACGTGCTCTTCAGGGGCGAGATCGAGACCTCACCAGAAGCGCTGCTCAGTGAAGACCTGATCAAAAAGGAGTTTCGATCCATCGCCGATGAGCCTGACTGGCTGCAACACCTTGCCGCTCTTGCCTTCAATGTCGATCTTGAGCACGCAGAAGAGGTCCTGTTGGGCGACAGAATCGCTAACGGCCTCCGTCAGAACCGTCCAGATGGCCTCGCGACGCTCAAAAACATCCAAGGATTCGATCGGATCTTTCAAATCCACGCGGCACCGGAAATCGAGCAGATTGCGCAAAGCGACACGACCGCCTTCTCGAAAGCGGCCCTTAACGTTGAAGCGCTCGAGCTAAAGGGACCGGCGGCAGACGAAGTCTGGCAGGCATTCGCAGAATCAATTCCTAATCTGGGGAAATTGGACTCAGTTGAGGTGGAGAACAATGAAGGACTGCTTCGTATTGTTGCACGTCAACAGCCGAAAAATAGACTAGCAGCGGCTGAAGCGGCGTTGAATGTGCTGGACAAGTTCGCCGCCCAAGGCGAGGCGAACGATGACGATGGCGAACACGATCTCTTCGAGGCAGGCGACCGTTGGGCTGTCCACGTGTTGAGGCTACTCGATGTCTTGGTGTCTGCTGAAGGCGCGGAAGCTGGACAGCAATTCTGGCGCTCCATCAAGCTGCACCATGAAAAGGACTTCGCCATCGCCGTATGCCGGCAGCTTGTCGGCACCAATTATCGATATACAGACCTTGCCCGTAAACCAGCAGCTGCATTGGTCGTGGCGGAACTGGTGCAGTATGTTGAGGAAGATCACACGACGGTTCTCCAATGCCTCCAAGAGCTCAATTCCGGCTTACAGGCGGCAAATCGTGAGCCGATTGCCAAGGCCATAACTCAACACCTGGCATCAGTGGATGTTGAGAATCCGGCATCATTGCTTGAAAGCCTTTGCCTTCTGAATCGTCGGTCTCCAGGCACTCCCGGAACACAAAAGGCCATACAGCAGATCAGCGCCGACGGAACATTGCTGCATTACGCGCATGGGCAGTCGAAATCAGGCGGCGACGAAGACGTAGTCGGAGATGCTCTGTGGCTGCTGTTGAGCGCAAATGGCATAAAGCCTCTCTCGGTCGGATCGCCTCATCCGGTGTTCGGCGGCATGGCTACTGAAACTCAATGGTACAAGTCGCTATTCGATGAGGGGGAAACGTCGAAAAATGTCATTGAAAGGATTGCGCATCACCTTTCGCGTTCTCGCCGACTTGGATTTTGGCTGGAGATGGTGCGAACAGACAAAGCCGACGGTAAGTTCCCTCTTTCCGTCCTTCGAGCTGCCATTGCGTCGAATGAACTAGAAATCAGTGGGCTCGCTGAGCTGTTTACCAACTACTCCATCCTTAGCACCAAACTGGGACCTGAGATTTCGCGGCAATTCTTGTGCCGGATCGCAGAACTCCAAACGGAAGCAGACATCAATGACGTTTTCGATGATGAGCAGCTTCTCTCCTATTCGAAAAAGCTGTTTGACGATGTCGGAAAACTAGATTCGCCGTGTTCGCTTCATACCCTGACGGCGCGCCTTGATGCGAAGCTGAAATCCCTGGACAAGGAGTTCTGGCTCAGAGCGTTGAGTGAGGAAAACGAAACAGTGGATCTGCTGGTCCTTCGCCAGCGAGCCGCGTCGATCAAGATGCCGCCCCAAACATTTGGTGACGCGTTCTGGCGAGTTGCTCTCGACAGCATGGCGGGAGAACGGGAGTTCAACCTCAATCCCGAAGACTGGGCGGCATTGCAGAGCACCATACACACGGCGACTCGGAAGAGGGATGCATCACGCGTTCTGGAAAGTATCAGGCGAACTGATCTGACGCCTGGAGGGACCGAGGCCTTCTTGATCTACTTTCCCAAACTGGCCGAAGACCTACCCCTCGAAGAACAGCCCGAAGCCGCTATCGATCACTTCCTGAGGGCTCTCATATCCGCATGTTCTCAGATCGGAACAGACTTCATCCAAGAGAGGAGCTCGGACTTTAAAGGGGCACTGAAGCGCGCGTCGAAGGATAGCTACGACGCAATGATCGACCTGGTCAATAATCTAAATCCCGACGAAAACGAGGAGCGAGCCGAGAGAGTCGCCGTAATTCGGAAAGCGCTAGGTTTCAAGACTCCGAAGAAAAAGTCGGTCGAGGGAACCTTGCCTGCTGGCGGTGAGGAGTAGGAGCCATCCTTTCCAAAAAGGCAGTGCAGACCTGTGGGAATTAACCACAGACCAGTTGGCAAGCCGCGGCAGCTGCCGCAGTCAGATCGTTTTTCTGATTGTGGATTTTTTCGATGGTTTACAATGAAAAATCTGAACTCGCGCGTGTGGACGATTATTGTCGGATGCGGCTCCAGCCGGTGCTCGGAGAGCAAGAGGTGGAGGGAATCAAGCGATATCTTAAGCACCTATTGGACGAACGGAGCTTCCCACCCTATCGCGGCCGGCTGCTGGACCTGACCATTGTCAGCGACCAAACAGGCATTGCTGTCGATGCGCTTCGCCTCCACCGCAAACTTGTCCAGCCAATTTTCGATGCGGTATCACGATGGGTCGCCAACGACGCAATCGCCCGCGCTGTTGCAGCAGAACGCCCACGAGAGTCCTTGCGAGCGCGAAAACCCGCTCAACCACGTCGACCGATCATCGAGTTTCCAGACGCGCTGTTCGACGAATGGAAAGATCCCGACACCTTTGAGGACGCGCTTCACCTACACGTCGAGCGACACGGCGATACCCTGACCCATCTGTTCAAGGCGGTGGTGCAACCGAGAGATCATTTTCACCAAACAACATTGCTGAAATGGGCGCGCGGCGACGCGATGCCGCGTGGCGTCAAGAGCTTTGAAATCCTCGAACGCATCGAACGACGCTACCGTCTGCCGGCGGGTTACTTCCGAGAGAAACTGCCGCATCAGACTAGAGCCGTTCACGGGCACCTGCTCAAGGGAATTTCGGCTCCCGAACAACGGCGGCTGGCTTGGCACCTGCCCCACGATTTTGCCCGAAGGCCCAAAGCTCAACAGGAAGAGATACTGTCCTGGGTCCGCAAGGTGATCATAACGGGGTCGACCGAATACCGTCGCTACCAGGCCGAGGCGATGAAGCAGCGCTATGCAGTTCGTTTTCGATCTTTGCAGGGGGGAAGGCGCAAAGATCCGGCCAACGATGAGAATGAACTGGATGCCGAAATCAAGTCCGGCGTGATCGATGCACCAGAAGCCCTCGAAGCGGAGATGGTGGAACTGTTGCGGTTCAAGACGTCCACGCTCACCGCATTCGGCCTGCAGCGAAACGGTGTCTGGGGAGAAGAGACCGCCTCCCAGAAGGTTGAGCACCTCGGCCTGATGTTTGGCGCCCTAGCCGCAGCCGAAGACAGCGAAGTCAAAGGCTATGGGGCCAACGTCAATGATCTTTGCTTTGCCATGCTGATTTTCCCGAGCGTCTGGGACTGGTATCTGCAATGGCGTGAGCGCCGCCGCGGATTCTACACCAAATGGGAAGCCGATATGCTCTCCATCGCGCTTTCATTGGTGAGGAAGGAAACCGGCTGGCTGCGGCAACACCCTGCCCTGGCGCATCGCCTTTGCCCGATACCTGGACTGATCTCGAGAGCGGATATAGATCGCGTCAAATCGGACTGGGACGCCGCCTGCGACGTCATGCACAAACACGGCAGGAATCGTTCAAAGGAGATCGACCGCGTCTCGCGCGTTCATCGTGATCCCTTCGAGCCGATACTGCCTGTTCTGGAGGCGGACAGCCCAGTGGGCGAGTATCGAAAAATCACCGAGGAGATTCTGCGGCTGATGCCGGACGAGCACCGATACCCCCGAGCTGCGGCCGAAGCGGTTCGTTCGTTTCTGATCCTTCGGCTCGGCCTTCACACCGGATTGCGCCAGAAGAACCTTCGGGAACTCCTGGTGTGCCCACGTGACCGCACCCCAACGTCGGAACGCCAACTCGAGGACAAGAAATGTGGCGAATTGCGATGGTCTCAAAGAGAACAGGGATGGGAGATTCTGATACCGGCCGTGGCGTTCAAGAACGCCAACTCGTCGTTTTTCGCATCGAAGCCCTTTCGACTGGTGCTGCCGGATTTCGGCCGACTCTATGAGCTGCTTGACGCATATGTCGACCGCCATCGCTCAAAGCTGCTGAATGGCGCTCGTGATCCAGGGACGCTATTCGTAAAAACAGTTAAGGTGACGAGTGCAAACGCTGCCTACAACCAGACCACCTTCTACGAGGCTTGGAAGCTGACGATTCAGCGATACGGGATCTATAATCCCTATACCGGTCGTGGCGTGATCAAGGGCCTCCTCCCCCACGGGCCACACAACGTGCGTGATGTTCTGGCCACTCACATCCTCAAGCAAACTGGCTCATATGAGCAGGCGAGCTACGCTATTCAGGACACGCCGGACATGGTGCAGAAGCATTACGGGCGATTTCTGCCTCAGGACAAAGCGGCAATCGCGGCTCAGATCCTCAACCGCGTTTGGGCTGCATGATATGAATGCTGTTGATAGCGCTCCTACGGACCCCTGACGGGACCGGGCCCATTCCGGCCGCTAGGCGCCACTGAGAAAAAGCCGAAAGCTGACTTCGATCAATCAAGTCATGAGGCCTGCGTTCGGAGTTCGGTAACGGTGATCGTGCACTGTGATAGTATGGGCGAGCTTGGACAAACACTTGAAGTTCTAGATGCCGAGGTAGGCAGAACCTTTGTAGTATAGGGATGGCTTGAAGGTGAAATGATCGATGCCGGAATAGATTGGCGCCACATCTCCCCCGAGGTGGCGACTGACCCATTGAAATCGTTCCTGATCGACCTTGTGGAGCCCCGGAGCATACGCAACGCCATTGCCCATGGGCTCGGATCTGTCCACAGCAATCCGTGGGAGCCAGACTTCGAGCCCTATCTCAACTGCAGAACCCGCGACGGGGGTAGTAGCAAGATAACACTGAGTGATCTGCGTCGAACACAGTCGCAGCTTCAGAGCCTTCGAAATGTTTTACGAGGATTCGCCCCACCGATTCTCGCGAAAACTCGACGATAACAATTAGACTTCTCAGTGCCCTCATTCCGGCCGCTTAAGCAAGTTTCCGTCCGACGCGACACCGTAACGCCAGCCAACGGAGCGGGCCACTCGGACTTTGGCTTTTTGGTCGCCTCCCCGGCGTCGGTGTGAGCTGGACAAGATGGATTCAAGCGTGCACCGCCCGCAAGACAAAAGCAGGTAGCTGCCCGTCAGCCACCGCCTGCTGCTGCCAAGATGCTCATACGCATGCGCCGAAACCGCTCGCGGGACGGTGGCGCCTGCTAGAGTGTGGCCGGCCCCATGCCCAGAGCAGCGCGGAGAACGCAACATTTCACCGAGCTTTTGCTCGACCAGCGCGAGGGGCCCTTACTGAGGGAACGTTAATACTTCATCGACGATATCGCGCATCACCGACGGTACTGCCGACAAGTCCACATCGAAGCGAACAAAAGATATCGGCTCCCCTGCGGCGACGGACGGGACAGGGATATCAGCAGCCCTGAGCAATTTGAGCGACTTGCCGCCGGGAAAACACTGCAGGCACAGAGTGCTGCGATAAAGGTCACGGCCGCCCTTGGCGACACAACGATGAAGGAACGCAGCGCGAACGCCTCCCTCCTTGATCTGATCTATCACGGCCTCGATCATCTGCGGGACTGTTTGTCCTGAGGGCACTTCGATGACCTGGAGCGAAGCGATGAACACATTGAAATCGCCGGCCGGCCGCAACTGCTCAATTGAAAAGCGGTGCTGGCGCACAGGCCTCAGCGTGGTCTTCACCTCCAGCACGAAGTCAGGACAGACAAAGTCGAATTTCGCCTCCTTGTGCGAGCACCATGACCGCACCGCGGAATTCACAGTGCTTGAATTAGCGATGATATGGAGTTCACCCCACAGGCCAACAAGATCCCCGGTCGATCCATCGAGTCGGCGAAACAACTCAGCAATCTCAAGTATCTTGTCGCCTATTTGACGGTTGTCCAAAACACCTGCATCGCGGCAAAAAGACTCTTCGAGCAGGCGCAGAAAAAGACGGACGGTGTCGGGGTCCGCATCATTCAGTCTGACGACGGTGTAAGTGCCTGCCACCAACGCTCCCGCTTCATCGCTGATGATCTCGCACCGCCTTGAGAATTCAACATCGATCGAACGAAGCGCGATGTCGGCGCGTAAGTCATTCTCGCTGGCACGGATGACAAGGCAGGGAAAGCCCTCCTTGGTGATCGCGAGCCACAAATTGCGGCCCGTACCTGCCCGCGCGCCATATAAATGCAGGCGGTTCGAGCACGCACCCTGCAGAAGACCAGAATATAGATCAAGAAGCATCGCGCATCAGCGTTCCACCCAGACGCGTTCGATGAGATGATCGGGGAAATGGACGGCAAGGACAGGCACATCCTTGAGGGTGCGCTTCTTGTCGGCGGTTTGCAGGTCATAGCGATGAAGCTGGAACGTTATGGTTTCCAATGACACGAGAGCCCGCGCTCCCGGGTAGTTTGTCGCCGCGTTCGAGCCTTGGAAAAGGTTCTTGATCTTGGCTGGGCGATCGGCGTTCAACGTACGAATTGACGGCACCCCTGACCAGGGGCCGGAGAACCCATACAGGCTGCAGGTCATATCAGGCTGTTCGCTCGCCAGACGGCCCAGCATGAGCAGGATAGAGGAGTGCTGCAGGCTGTCGTCCGGCCACTTGTAGCGAAGTCGTCCGATGTAAGGCATCATGTCGGCAAGGCTCAGCGCGTCGCTGAAGGCCGGCACAGCCTGCTTTGCGTTCCAGCCGGCCTCGGCATAGGGACCCAAGGTGAAGTCAGTCAAAATGTCATCGGCTACTTGCCGGTTGGTAGCCAATATCTCGGGGTCATCATGGGGATGGTCCGGCGTGATCCATCCTCCTTTGCCGCGTGACTGGTACATCTCCAGCAAGATAACCGACGAGCGCGTCGGCTTGAGGTTCTGATCCAGGAAATAGGTGCGGCCCCACTCTTTGAGCGTACCGCCGGATTTCAGGTGATGGCTGATGGAGCCGCGGATGGATTCCTCGTGTGACACATAATCGGTGAACGCGTCGATATTCTCGGTTGTCAGATAGATGCGGCACAACCCGAGATATCCGCGCTTATAGCCAAAAAAGCGCGCTCTTTGCTGAATATTGTCGGCATTGCCCACGCCGGTCGAACGCGGCATGTAGCTGACTGTCAGCCCTTCCACCGTAAAGCCACGGTCCAGACCGATGCCGCCCACCAGAATCCAGCTATACTCACCCTTCCAGTCGATGCTGGGAATGCGGGATTTCTCGCGGGTGTTCAGCTCGCCGATCGCGGTCGACTCGATGGCTTCAAGGAGTGTGGCGGCGATATCAGCATATGTGCAGTTCGTGTTGTAGGTAGGGAGCAGGCCCTGCGCCGTCTTCTCGAAATCGGCCAGCAGACGATCATGTTCGGGATGGCTGGCATCCTGCAGAATTCCCGACCATTGCTCCTTGGTTTGCCGCGCCCACCGGACATACATCAGGTGCTCATCCTTGGGGACGGCAGGATGAATCATCATCGAGCGGTTCTTGCCGCGCTGTTCATCCCCCTCCAGAAGGCCGATGGCGACGCCGACGAAATAATCCCTGAACGCAGCCAGAAGGCTGGGTGGAGGTTCCGTCGGCGGATCGAGGCGGTCAGGCACCTCGCTAGCCAGGATGGTCTTGAGGTAGGCTGCACCGCCCTGACCGAAAAAATCCTGACCGCCAACATATTGGGAGCCGGGCGTGAGCACATTGCCAAAATCCGGCGAGAGCGTATCAATTCGGCTAATCAGCAGCGGGGCCTGCGGGGTCGCGGTATAAAGGACATAGCTATGGTGAGGAAAACGAGCGCGTAATGCAAGAATCGTCGCATATGTCGTGCTCTGCTCGGATTTCTTGGCCTTCGTATTGATGCCGGCCTGATCGCCTTCATCATCGATAATGAGGGTAGGCGCATCCGAAAGATCCAGCTTTGAAAGAAGCTTCGCCAGATGATCGAGATGGTGGTGCTGCTTCATCGCGATGATCATGATGGTCTTCGCGCGAGGACTGCCGCGGCGCCAGGCTGAGAGTTCCATATTCACCCGGTCGAGCTCGCCGGATTGAAAACCCTTCTGCTGGGTCGTGAAGAGCTTCCACTCGCGGGTGCCGTCGATATCCAAGTCTTTTCTCAGGCGATCGAATGATTGTTCGACGAGGTTGTTCGTCGTACCGGCAAGAAGCACCACAACCCTGTATTTGTTGTCGCGTGCGAGCGCGGCGAGGCTGGTGAAAGATAGAGTCTTTCCGCTCTGGACATAGCCGATGACCAGGCCGGTGTTTGTGGATGCAGGAGCACACGGGTCGATGCAGTCGGAAAGAATAGAGAATGTTTCGGTTGTGAGTTGCTCTTTCTCATCCGAACTGAGGGCGCTGTTGGAGTTGAGCAACCGTGTGAATGTCGAACCTTGAACCGGCGACCATTGTTTTCCCTCGGGTGCTTGGGCGGGCATGACGCGGATCGTGCTATTCATCGCTTATACTCTTCGACATGTGGTTGCGAAGTATCTCGTTGGCGAACCGGCGAACGGCTGATGGATGCCGGTCGGCGAGTTCCGTGGCGGCCACTTCCGCGAGCGCCATCGCGGCGGCGACATTCAGAATCGCCGAGAAACCTTCAGTATCGAGTGTCGGGAATTGCGCCATAAAGGGATGCAGCATTGAGATCCGCACCCCCACTTCCCGTGGCTCCGGGTCGGTGATCGAAGGATGGTCGCGGATGGTCAGCCAGTCGGCTTTCTCATCCGCGTAGGACAATTCAAACCTGACAATCCAGTGTTCCGAGCGAAACTGCAGGCGAACCTCGGCTTCTTCCACATCCTCGGACGGCAATACCGGCAGTTCGGTATCCGAGCCGACGTCCGGCACTGCGGCAGGAAAGGGAGGACTATACGGCGGGGCCGCGAGTTCAGCCTGCGCATACAAACTCTTGTTGTTCAGGTTGGCTGCCGCTGCCTGAAGCGCCGCTGCGGCTTCCTGGCGGACTGCTTTTGCGCCTGCTTTCGTTCTGTGCTCACGTGCCTGCTGGATCAACGGCAACTGATCATTGGAGAGTTCGGCTCGGAGTTGCCGCAGGAATTCATCCTCGCTCTCCTCCCATTTTACCCCGTCCTTCGTATGGCTGACCGAAAATCCCTTCAGGTGAATTTCACCGAAGAGACGCTGATACGGGTAAGTGTTGGGCCGCCCGAATATGTCCTCGGGCCGGTAGCCTTCATCGGCGCTGCCGAGCACAAGACGCTTGCGCCTGAAGAGCGCCAGCCCCGCCAGCCTAGTATTAGCGGTTTCCCGGATGGCGACAAATCCGGTGGCTGTTCTGCCGTCACCGAGATTGATGTCGATATCCTTCTTCCACTCCACGACCGGACCGCTTGGGTCGCGGTAGCTCGGTGCCTTCAGGATCGCCGGCTCATCGTAGCGCATCGGCTCATCATCGACAAAGAGTTCGAGCGCGCCGTCTCGTAGGTAAACCCGATAGATGCTGGCGAGATGGTCCTTGATTTTCTGAATAGTCTTTCCGCGCGGGAACTTGCGAATTCGCTCAAGCCTGATCTCAGTATAATGCTTCCCGGCAGCGACCTCCGACGAGATAACGCGAAGTTCCTCCACGCTGTCGTGAACGATCTGATCGATGTCGAAGATGACTGTTCGCTCGATGCTCTCACCAATGGCCGTCGAACGAACGCTCCAGTTCGGAGCAAACCAGCAGGCGGCACTCTTCATGCCCATGCCGAATTCCGAAAGTCCCGACGCGTTTGGTGGAATTTCGGCGGGCCGAAATGCCCTGCTGTAATCCGATGATGCGATCCCCGCCGCATTGTCCCGAATGACGATGGTGTTTTCGTTCGATCTGAATTCTATATCTACGCGGAGCCGAAAACCTTCACCCTCGGCCCGTATCAACTGTTTGCGGTGATCGAGGCTACTCTGGATCGAATTATCAACGAACTCGGCCAGGGCAAACCAAGCCTTGTAGTTAAGGTGCGGCAGCACAGAAAGAACATTTACGCCTGGGCGGATGTTGACGGTGCTTACCTTCTCCATCACTCGGCCGCCATGAGCGCCGCTTCGCCAAAACGACGATTGGTTAGCGCATCAAATATGTGGCGAACCACGTCGACGTTCACAGCATTTCCGAACGCTTTGTAGGCTCCATCTTTGGTTTCTGGTAAATACTTGAGGCCACCCATGCTTTGAAGTCTGCTGCACTCGCGCGGCGTCATGAACCGCCGTTCCCACGCAATGATTGGGACCTGGCTTGTCGTCATCGCAATCAGCGACGGCGCGGTAGTCGATTTCTTCACCCTGATGCCGCTCGCCCGAAACTGAATGACGTGTTTCCAGATGTCCCGCTCGCTGCCCTTGCAGTTCCATTCAAGCTTCTGGAAGCTCGGCGGAAAGGTTTTGAGCTCAGTAAGCAAAGGATCGATGATCTTCTTGTGTCGCTTGTAGAGGGCGCGGTTCTTCTCGATGAAGTCTATTTTCCAGTCGGGGAACTCTGCCAGTTTGGTCTGCGCGTAACCGGGCAAGCTTGCTTGCACCTCCTCTGGGCTCATGCCGTCCAGCGGCACCCCGAAGGCGCCACGATATTGGCCGAGAAGCTTGTAGCCGCGCTCGTGCGGCGTCTTTCCCTCAAGCGGATAATCGGCGCCGAACTCCATTCCCCATATCGGAAAACTTGGCAGATCTTCGTCCTCGGGAAAGTCCTTCAAAAACCGCTGCCATGTATTCAGGTAGCGAACGTGATTAGCACTGATATTGAGGGCCTCTGCCGGCTCTGTATCCAGCACATCGCTGATGGACACTTCCGGCAGCAGATCTGGGATTGGCCAATCGAAACCCTGCAGCCCTTGGCGATCGCCGACAATGAATGCGCGCTCTCGCTTCTGGGGAACGCCAAACATATGCGGAGATAGCTTGGCGTAAGAGATATCGTAGCCGAGCTTCGTCAGTCGCGAACAAATGGTCTTCCAGGTGGCGCCGCCATTGTGCCGAACGAGATTGGGAACATTTTCAATGATGAAATGCCGCGGCTTTTTCAGGCGAAGTATCGCGACGACATAGTCGAACAGGTCGCCCCACTGAGGACATTCAAGCCCCAACTGATCCCCCGCCTTGGAAAAGGGCTGGCACGGAAAGCCTGCACACAGGAGGTCATGTTCAGGAATGGTTTTGAGGTCGACCTTGCGGATATCCCCTGCGGGGCGGATACCAAAATTTTTCTCGTAAAGGTCAGCAAGAGCTTCATCCAACTCCGAGGCGAATACACACTCTGCTCCGCGCTGCGACAATGCTTGATGAAAGCCACCAAGTCCGGCAAATAGATCGATAAACTTCATCCGCGCCCACTGTATTTTCAATTATATTGTATACAGGCCACAATTAAACAATATTTTAACAGCGGCCAATGAAATTACGCAAAAACTGCAGTCCTCGGCCACTCGTCCAAAGATCGGCGCACCACGTTACAGTGATTCGTAGGGTCGCAAAATTCTTGGAATCTGGAAAGCAATACATTTCAGGGGCCTTTGCTTGCATAGTTCATAGCAGCCGAAAAGCTGGAAGAGATGTAAGGGGAGGCTCGCAGCGGGTGTCGTGTCAACTCAAGGGCGGCTTTCGATACCGTCATCGCCAAAAATTTCCCTATCTGCTATCGGTGACGGATCCGACTGGAAATATTTCCTGCGATGCACAAACGGAGGTCGCGAACTGTTGTGGGGCAGTGCCAGACATCTGCTGCGGTAAGGAAGTCGGCGGCGGCCACGTTTCCGACCTGGTCAAAGGCGTCGTTCGGCGTGACGCATCACTCCGATCAGCCGGTCGGATCGAAACGCATCCTGGTGGCGCCCGCGCCGACCGTACGGAAAAGCACGCGTCCGGCCTCGGACATCGGGTTCGAGAGTTCCATCACTCGCCAGCGGGTGGGATCGTTGACATAGGGCACGTAAAGTATCCTGTAGCGACGAGAGCCGTCGGCCGCGCACTCGGCTGCGACCCGCATCTCGTTCTGTGTAAATTCGAACTCGAATGACTCGTCGAGGCTCGACTTAACTTCGTATCGCCACTCCACCTCCTTGGTCCGGACGCGGAAGTCAAAACCGAGGCCGTCGTCGCCGAATTCTCCATCCCGAAGGACGAGTTCCCTATTGCGCGATACCCAGCACGCGTCGTCGAAGCGAACCCCATGCTTGGCGGCAAGGAAGCGAGCTGCGACAATCTCTCCGGCGAAACCCATGGCTGCCTTGATGTCGTCCGACATGCGTTCCGTGCGCTTCCGCTGCCCACCACCCGCTCCGGATGGTCCCGACGAACTGGAGCCAGGAGGCATCTCAGCAAGCTTGAACCGTCGTCTCGACCTGCGGAGCCACTCCTCATCCTCCATCGCCGCCTCCGCGATCTGGACTAGCTGATCCGCGAAATCGATAGTTGCGGTGTCCAGATCCGCGCCAGCGAAGGTGAAGGACCGACGCTGCCTGGCAGCCGCTTCCTTCTGTTCCTCCTTCTTCCTCTTTTCTGATGCCAGATCGTCGGACGTAAGCCCAAGTCGGCCGAGATCAAGCGAGGCCGGCATGGCTCGGGGCCAAAGGCCCGCTGCGGCCAAGAGCGGGAGTTCGCCGTTGGCTTCGATCGGTTCGAAATCGAGCACGCCTTTCTGCTCGAGCACCTTGATGACCGCTTGGACGCCGCCACCCCAGACTTCGTCGACCGCGCCATTCCTAATCAGCCACGCGGTAACGATTGGAGCGGCTTCGTCCAAAAAAATGCGGAGCATCTTCCCGTTCTTAGAGCGGACCATTGCGAGTGGCTCCAACGCCATGTCGAGGTCGGTGCCGACAGTCCGATTGAGCCACTTATCAAGGAGTTGCGCTACCTCGTCTCGAGTGACTTCCTCCCTTTCTAGGATCCATTCGGTGGGGAATTCTGCGAAGTCGAGCGAGCGGAGCGAGGCGTACCTATCGAGCGGATGTCCCTTCTTGTAGTCCTCGAAAAAGTGGCGGCGGATCCGGTCGACGATAGTGGGGCGCAGATCGTCCTTCCACGTTTCAAACAAACGCCTAAGTTCGGGCTCGTTGCTCAACGGCTGCTGATTGAACGAGAGCAGGATGTGATTGAATCGACCGAACTCCAAGCCCAACCGGCGGCGTAGTTCGGCGAGGTCGCGTATACTGATGACCATATCCACCAGTTGGCTCCCAGACATCGGCAGATGACTGCTTATGTTCTCAAGTTCGGCAACTGCACGGGGCCGCGTGACGGCATCGCCGAGAACTCTCTCAAGCTCTCGGCCGATCGCCTCGTCGGTTAAGCAGGCGACGATCGGCGGCAGCCGTCGAAGGAGCAGTTCGTAGTCAGCACCTTTCGACTCTAGCAGTTCGCGGACGAGTTCCGGCCTACAGTCGAGTGCGCGCGCGAAGGCCCCGTCCGCCGGTCGGATGCGAGGATGGCCGCCACCGGAGCGGACGGCGAGCAGAGGCAGGAGTCGCTGAAGCGAACGCATGCGCCTATCCAGGAGGGAAGCAAGATGCGGCGCCGCCTCTGCCAACGAACTCCAGTCCAATTCCACCGTGTCGGCAATTACCAGGGTCGGCATCCGTTCGTCGGGATAAGCGTAGAACCGAAGCGGCTCGTAACCGTCCGCATCCCCGACCCTCAAGGAAAGAGTCCCGCAAAGCTTGAGGCGAATGCGCCGGAGCCGGTCGTCGACGGCGGCCATCGAGATGGCGCGCTCCAACTCTCTGCCGAGCACTTCGTTCGCCAACAGCGCAGCCTCCGACAGCCACTCCAGTCCATCTGCCGCCAATAGAGGGTCGCCAAGATTCGGAACGAACGGCTCGCCATCTACGTAAACGACAACCTCGCCACCTTCGACTCGAACTGCGTCGAAGCCACCAGAGGCGTTAAGCATCGCGAGCGCAGGATCGACGTCTTCCTCCCTCCCAAGCTCCAGTAAGGGAAGGCCTGCCGCAATCACCGCGCGAGCCTCTGGGCGCTGCGCCTCTGCAGCGACGAAAAGACGGGGCGGCGTCGCCCGATTACCGACCACAACTTCCATGCCGGCGCCCTGCCAGACAGTGAGTGGCAAGCTCGGAGGGAGTTCGACCTTCGCCTCCACCGCAAGCGACCACGCCCTTTCATAGGTCTTGCGGAACGAAGCACGGTCGCGGGACTCAAGCTTGCGCGAGCCTTCTGCTAGCTCGGCGAGCCGCTGGCCCGCCTCCGCGTCCAATGCCCAGTCGCGGAGGCCGGTGTCGCCGCCTATTAGTAATTTGGTCAGTCGCTGATCACCCTGAATTACGTCGGCGATCCTCTCGCGCGGCCGCCGGACATACCTCGGGACACGGACGATGGAGTTGCTCGTCGCCCAAAGCTTATTTAGTACCTCGAATTCTTCGTCACTGCTGTCCGTCTGCACCCATGCAGCGGTGAGCACGAATGAGCCGGCAGGGGTGTGCGGCCGAACTTCGTTCCATTCGCCCTCCCAGCGATCGTACCGGCCCAGCCGCCAGCGAAGCCAGTCTTGGTTCTCCTGCTTCAGCATGACAAGGATCAGGTCGGCCAGGCGTTCGCGAGCCTCGGAGGGCAGTTGCTCGTGCTCCAATTGGCCGGGTAGGCGCCAAAGCTCGCCTCTTCGCTGATAAATGGTCATTGGGTTCTTCAGACGAAAGGTATTGTGCAGTTTCACCCAACTTGCGTCGCGCCCGACTTGTGGTGCGACATTGTGGAGGAACCCGGACCACAGGTTGCCAGGAGTTCCTGCTTGCGGCGCAATATCGTCGGCGATGAGGGGAAGGCCGTCCCGAACTCCTACAACCTTCAGGAAGGCTATCCACTCTCGACGTCCCGCATCGTACCGCGGCGCCCAAGCGGGTTCGTCGACCAGCAATGCGTCGGCCGCTCGGCGGCAGTCCGCCGACCAGGAGGCTGCTTCGGCGAGGTATGTGGCCAGTTTGCGTCCGTCGGAAGTCCATGCAGCGGAGAAGAAGGACCAGATTGCCGGACGCCAACCGCCCCGCGTTTCGACATGGAGGTCGATGCGCTTCAGAGCCTTCTCGGCCTTGTCTCCCTCTGCACGCCACACATTGAATGCCCACTGCAGGGCGTCGGCACGGCGACCGGGGGCCGGGTAATCGCCGAAGAGTTGTGGAAGACCCTCGAGCAATTCGAGCGCGTCATACCGTCGAACCAGCCCCGCCTTGACGAAATCAGATACGACTTCCGGCTTGAGCAAGACGTTCTCATCGAAAATTGCTAGTTTCCGCGCGAGGCTATTGGGCGGTAACGGAGCGCGCTCCCTATCCCGCCGGCGCGAAACTCCGTCCTGGCGGATGTAGATCGCACGATCGCCGCTGCCAGCAGTGGGCGGCGCATGCAGCTTGCCGTCTCTGCCCTTCAAGACGAACTTTCCCTTGAGGATCCGCAAAACGTGCACGCCGTTGAGCGCGCGGCGGATTTCCTCATAGAACGTACCCCACGTCTTGGAGGATGCCTTTTCCTGGAGCAGAGCAGCCGCAACCAATTGCGCCCATTCGGCCAAAGTGTCTCCGCTTGGCTCGGCCGACCTTCCCGTCGCGCGAATAAGTTCCGCCAGCCGATGGAGGCGGAATGGACCCAGATTAGGATCGGCCAGGTGGTCCACCCCCGCCTTGACGAGTCGCCTCGCGCGGAAAAGACGATAACCGGTCTCGTTCCATAGCCATGCGGCGGCCAGCGAAGTCCAAGCCTCACCGCCTGCCGCCGGGATGCATGCACTCTTGGACCAGTGCACGTCCAAGGTCCTCCATGCCGACGCTAACCGCTTTGCGTCCGCTGGATCCCACGCGGCAAGATCAAATACAGGTCCACGTCCGAGATATGCCGAAAACGGCTTGAGTTCCGACGCCGCGATAACTGCCGTCTCGGCAAGCACGTCGAGCAAGAACGCATTGAGTGGCAACTCGAAATTCGCACGCCTCCGATCGATACTGGCATAGAACGGGGCGTCTACGTGGCCGGCGATCGGGGAGGGCATCTCTGCGGCCATGGGCAGGAAGTTGTATACGCGCCCAGGACAGGCTTCCAGCCTATCGAGGGCGACCGCGACTGCGACCTTTGGCTCGCCGCGCCAGTCCCGCCACCGCGCCAGTTGCGGCTCCTGTGGGATGCTGAGCTCTACGGCGGCGAGCAGCCTCTCCCGATCAACAGACCTTCTGGCGACAAGGTAGCGCTCACCTGCCGGCAGGATCTCAACGATCTCATATTCGCTACCGCCTCCCCCGTTCGGCTGAAGCCGCTCCTTGACCTCGCGAGTCAATATCTTGCGCTGAACTGTGCCCCCCTCCACAATCTCAACTTTCACCTCGCTGAGGCGATCGAGGAAAAGAAGCAACGGAGCTTCGGCGCCGAGAAGTCCCGAGACCTGCTTTCGCGCGGTTGCAAGCGCCACCTCTGTAGATATCGGAACATGGACAACGGTGGCAAAGCCTTCTTGAGCGAAGGCGGTGACATCGACCGGCTGGTCAAGGATGGGAACGGAGGCGAGATAGCGGGGCAGTGTTTGGGCGACTTCCAGAGCCACGTCAGCACGGGCGAGACCGGAAACCTCCGCTAAGACTTCGTCCGGACCGGCGAAGCGGAAGCAGAAGCCGTCGAAAACTTCGTTGGGCCGAGCGCGAGTCTGCGAATAGATCCGAGGGTCGTTCGTAAGTGTCTCCACGCTGCGGAAGCCGAGGCCCTTATTGCCGATCCCCTCGCCGACCGTCTTGCTCGATACGCCAACATTCCGGATCGCCTTCACGTTGTCCCAGTCGAAGCCCGTGCCACCGTTAGCTACATATAAATCCCCTTCGGCTTTGCCTCTGACCACGAGCCGTAGGAGGATGCGCCCGTCATGCCCCCCCCGGTGCGCGTCGTGAGCGTTCTGAATCAACTCGAAGACGACCCGGTCGCCGTACTCCCCACCGATTACCTCACTGAGGTTCCGGAGGCTCTCATAAGTTCCCAGGCCCTTGGTCACCGCGTCGACGGCGTTCTCAAGTTGATCATGAAGCTTTCGACGCAATGCTGCGGCCGGCTGGCCGAGTTCGGTAGAGCCGCCTAGATCCGACGCGAGGCGATTTGCGTTGGCTTCCAAGAGTTCTCCTCTTCGCTCCCTGGAAGGGTCTCTTGCCCAACCTAATGTAAAGACCGCGCAGGTTAACCCATTAAACGCGGCTGGCAATGCAATGAATTCCACGTATTAGCGACTGACGAGTTTGCGGAGATCCTGAAAACTGAACACTGACAGTCGCTCTCGGTGAAGCTAATTGTACACCGAGATGCGTTTTGGGAAATCGGCTTTAGTGGCCACTCAATGATTACGATAGTGAACTCATCGCGCGATCGGAGTATTGGATGCTGGTTAGCGAACGTCGTTGCAAACGACAGCTTGTCTCAGAGCGCGCCCCAAAATCTGCCGGTCCGCTCTAGTCGCTTCTACACACCACTGCCAGCCCGAGGCCAGTCCAAAGGCGGGACCTAGAAAGGCGGGAGCCAATGTGCAAAGTCCTCTAGATCGGTCTGCACCGATTCTATTAGGAGGCGGGGGTCACAATGGCGGCGATAATCAGTTCAATACGGATAGAGAATTTTCGATCGATTAGATCGATCGACGCCAAGCTTTCACAGCTAGCTATTTTTGTAGGCAGGAATGATTGCGGAAAGTCCAACATTCTGAGGGCACTCAACCTATTCTTCAACGATCAGACCAATCCGAACACTGGTTTCTCTTTCGGAGAGGATTACAACTTCTTTGCGCCAGTCCGCGCGCGTAAGGCTAAAGAAATCGTGGTTACACTAGAGATTTCGTTACCTACGTCATACCGCGCTACTAATGGCGACGTTATTATCTGGACGAAGCGCTGGCGTGAGGACGGCCTCTGGAGTGAGGATTACGATTACTATGGACAACGAATCAAGCGAGGTCGGCGAGGACAGGAAGTTCGTGAAGACGTGGTTATATCCGACAAGTCGAATGTGCACTCATTGCTGCGGAAGATAGAGTTTGAGTATGTGCCAGCGATCAAGGACGCAGACTACTTCAACGATCTTCGCGGTCGCATTTATGGCATCATTTCAGAGGTGGCCGCTCGTTCTTTTCACCAGTCCAGCACGGCATTTGAGCAATCGATAGGCGAACACCTGAACGAGTTGACCACCAACATCACTGCTTCGCTCGGGTTCGACACAAGGCTGGCGTTGCCTCGCGACTTGTATCACATTTTTGAGCGGCTCGATTTTCTGAGCGGCGAAAAGGCGATCTCTCTCAATAATCGAGGTGATGGTATCAAAGCCCGCCATATCCCGCTGATCTTGCGCTTCATGGCTGAAAAGAAAGCCGCACTCCAGCGTCGCGGGGGACCGCCAATAAGCAGCATTTGGGCGTACGAAGAACCCGAGAACAACCTTGAGATCGGCAGCGCGGTTCAACTCGCGGACGAACTCCACGCCCTAAGCAAACAGGCAATTGCGCAGTTAATTCTAACGACGCATTCCCCAGCATTCTACGATCTTGGCCAACGTGAGGGAGAGGTGGCTCTGAATTTCGTGACGCGCACGTCAGACACTGACGGCACAGTGACCAAGTCTGGCTCGGAAGGCATTGACGAAAGTCTCGGCACACTGGCAATGCTTGCTCCTCGCATTTCCGAGATGATTGCCCAAGTTCGGCAGCAGGAGGCGGCAAACTCTGAAGCCGCGCGTTTGGCGGAAGAAAACTGTCCGCGAATTTTCGTTGAGGGTGAAAGCGACCGATTAGTGCTCGAGAGGGCGCTTCAGCTTCTCTTCCCAGCGGCGGTGGACAAAGTCCGATTTGCAACCAAGCGCGACGGAGCAGGTCATTCCTACGTTATTGATATGCTTCTCGGATGGCGTTCACAGCACAAACATCACCCAGAGCGCCCCAAGGCTGTCGGGATAGTAGACGGTGATGCGGCTGACGCAAAAAAGGCATTCAACAAGCAACCCGACAACGTGAAGTCTGCCAAGTGCCTAGTTTATCCGCTGACGCCATCAATACAGGCGGCTCGCGCCGCCCATTTTCAGGTACATGCAACACTGGAAACACTATATCCACGAGACGTTTGGACGGAAGCCAAGCGGCAAGACCAGCTTAGCCGTCGAGACGCCATGAAAGTATGGCCGAAGCATCGCTTAGAGAGGATCATTCTAGGTCAAGCTCGTCTCGAAGACGGGCTTAATGAGGAGTGGGCATACCTTGTAACTGACGACTTCAAGTCCGAATATAAAATACCGACAGCAGAACGGTTGTCTCGTTTGGGTGATGCTGAAGGCCGGGCGATACTGATCAATTTCGAACCGGTGTTGAGAGAAGCGCTTGAGTTTCTGGGTGTTGATACAAACTCCGTTTAGTCCAGGGCCTGAAAGGCAACTTCTGAGGAAGCTCAGATGCGCGCTAAAAGGCGGATATTTGGTCGACTGCGGAACGTCAGCTTTCCCTAGTTTCTCGCCGAAACCGGTCAGTCCGCTGTGGTGAAGGTTTTCGGATGCCGTCAGGCGTACTTGAGCCCCTTTCAAGACACCCGTGCCGCACACGATCTACCGGAAGTCGCGCGTTTTCACCTTGATGGTGTCAATATGCAGGTCCGGAATATAGATATCTCGGGTGCGAAAGCCCTTGGGTGGATGACTGCGCGGATCGGGCGTTGCCGATCCATGATGAAACTCATCGCCCCGTCCGTGCTGCATTGCAAACGGCGCGTCGCGCTCCCCGACGCTGGCCAGATCAGCAGAAAGATCGTGGATGTGATGGGCAACGAGATGGACCACTTCACCTTCTCGCTGGATCTTGCCCCGCACCGAGATCATGCCAGCCGACAAGATGATACGCCGGTGCTGTTCGAACACTTTTTTCCACACAACCAGATTGGCAATACCGGTCTCGTCTTCGAGGGTGATGAACATGACGCCCTTGGCGCTGCCCGGGCGCTGGCGCACCAGAACGATGCCCGCGGTTTCAAGCCAGCGCCCATCGCGCGCCTTTATCGCATCTGCACAAGTGACGATGCGCCGCTTTGTCAGGTCCGGGCGCAGGAAAGATACCGGATGGGTGCGCAGCGAAAGGCCGACATGGCGATAATCTTCGACCACCTCGCTGCCATCGCTCATGGCACGCAAAGCGATCGGGGGTTCGCTCACCTCGGGAACGGTCGTACCCTCACGTCTTGAAGCCGCGGCGAACAAAGGCAATTCGACATCGCGCAAGCCCTTGATCGCCCATAACGCATCGCGGCGAGACAGGCCAAAGCTCGTGCGGTATCCATCGGCCTCGGCAATCTGGGTAAGGGCGGCAACCGGCACCCCTGCCCGGCGCCAGAGATCATCAATGCTGGCGTAATCATTGTCCGCACGGGCCGCCGCGATCGATGCCGCGTTGGCGTTCGACAGCCCCTTGACCATGCGCAGGCCGAGCCGGACCGCAAATGTGTCGCTATCGGGATTGCTGGATGGCTCCAAAGTGCAGTCCCAGCGCGATGTGTTGATACACACCGGTCGGACGTCAATGCCGTGCTCCTGGGCATCGCGCACGATCTGGGCCGGCGCATAAAACCCCATGGGCTGACTGTTGAGTAGTGCTGCACAAAAGACATCGGGGTGCCAGCATTTGAGCCAGGCGCTTGCGTAAGCGATCAGAGCGAACGATGCCGCATGGCTCTCGGGAAATCCGTATGAGCCAAACCCTTCGAGCTGTTTGAAGGTCTGTTCGGCGAAGGCTTTTTCGTAGCCATTGGACACCATGCCATCGATCAGTTTATCGCGGAATTTCGATACCCCGCCGGTGAACTTGAACGTCGCCATGGATTTGCGCAGCATGTCGGCTTCGCCAGGCGTAAACCCCGCGCATTCGATCGCCACCCGCATTGCCTGCTCCTGAAAAAGCGGGACACCGAGTGTTTTTCCGAGAACCTTTTCGAGTTCGGGCCGTGGATATTCCACTGCCTCGAGCCCTTCCCTGCGCCGCAGATAGGGATGGACCATGTCGCCCTGGATTGGTCCGGGCCGCACAATGGCGACCTGGACGACAAGGTCGTAATAGGTCCGCGGCTTGAGACGCGGCAGCATGCTCATCTGCGCCCGGGATTCGATCTGGAAGGTGCCGAGCGTGTCTGCCCTGCGGATCATGGCATAGGTTCGGGGATCTTCGGCAGGGATCGTTGAGAGATCGTAAGTGGCGCCCTTGTAGGTGGCCAAAAGGTCAAGGCCGCGCTTCATGCAGGTCAGCATGCCCAGTGCCAGCACGTCGACCTTCATGAACTTCAGCGTATCGATGTCGTCCTTGTCCCATTCGATGATCTGACGATCGTCCATTGATGCCGGTTCGATCGGCACGAGGTCATCGAGCCTGTCATGGGTAAGGACGAACCCGCCCGGATGCTGGGAGAGGTGGCGGGGCGCGCCGGAGAGTTGGCGCGCCAGATCGAGCGTGAGCCGTAGTCGGCGATCGGCAAGTTTGAGGTTGAGGTCCTTGATGTGTGCATCTTGCACCCCCTCTTCCGACCACGTCCAGATCTGGCCCGAAATCGTCTTGATCAGATCTTCGGTCAGCCCCAGCGCTTTGCCCACATCTCGCAGGGCACCCTTGGTGCGATATCGGATCACGGTCGAGCACAGCGCCGCCCGATCCCGCCCATAGGTTTCATAAACCCACTGGATGACCATCTCGCGCCGTTCGTGCTCGAAATCGACATCGATGTCGGGGGGCTCGTGGCGTTCTTCGGACACGAACCGTTCGAACAGCAGATCATTACGACCCGGGTCGATCGCAGTGATCCCCAAAACAAAACACACCGCCGAATTGGCTGCCGAACCGCGACCCTGGCACAAGATGTTCTGGGACCGGGCGTAGCGAACGATGTTGTTGACCGTCAAAAAATAGGGCGCGTAGTTGAGCTTGCCGATCAACGTCAGTTCGTGCCGCAGGGTAGCAACGACCTCATCGGGAACCCCTTCGGGGTAACGCTCACCGGCACACGCCCATGTCAGCTTTTCCAGCGTCTCTTGCGGTGTCAGCTCTGGATCGTCGCGTTCCTCGGGATATTGATAGGCCAGTTCGCTGAGATCAAAGGTGCAGCGCCTGGTGATCTCGAGCGTGCGGGCCAAGGCATCGGGATAGCGTTCGAACAGGCGATGCATTTCTTCGGGCGGTTTGAGATAGCGGTCGGCATGGCGTTCCCGCCTCAGGCCAAGCGCATCGATCGTGGTGTTGTGCCGGATGGCCGTCACGACATCTTGCAGCATGCGGCGGCCCGGCTCATGGAACAGCACGTCATTGGTAACGACTGTGGGAACCCTCATTCCCGTCGCCAGAACCGAGAGTTCATAGAGCCGCATCTGGTCATTGGGCCGGCGCTGCAGCGTCAGGGCGAGATAGGCCCGATCCCCAAAAGCTTCGCGCAAGCGGCGCAGCCGCATTCCGCATGTCTCATCGGCCAGATCGGGCACGAGAATGGCGATCAGGCCTTCACCATAGGCAACCAGATCATCCCAATGGAGATCACACTTGCCCTTGCCGGCCCTATGCTTTCCAAGGGTCAGCAGTCGGCATAGGCGCGAATAGGCGGGTCGATCGGTGGGATAGACCAGTATTGAGGTCCCGCAGACCAGATCGAGGCGGCATCCCACAACAAGACGCACGCCCGTTACCTTGGCGGCTTCATAGGCTCTGACCACGCCGGCCAAAGAATTGCGATCAACGATCCCGATCGCGTCGATCCCCATTGCCGCCGCCGTGGCAAAAAGTTCCTGAGCCGAGGACGCGCCACGCAGAAAGGAGAAATGAGATGTGACCTGAAGTTCGGCGTAGCGGGCGATCATCCGAAAATTCCATGCAAGAACCATTTGTGCGAACCGGTCTCGGCGTTTTCACCATCTCCGGTCCGAAAGACCCAGTAGCGCTCACCGGTGTCGTCCTCGATCCGGAAATAATCGCGGACGGCCGAGAGTTCGATATCAGCCTTCCACCATTCGCCGAACACGCGCTCGGGGCCATCAGCGCGTTTGACCCGGCGCCGGATCCCACGCCATGTGATCGAGACCGGCGGGTTGTCGGGCAGCAAAGCGATGGTTTCGATCGGTTCGGGTCGGAGCAAAAGCCGTGTTGGCCGCGGCCAGTGACTGGGCCAGCCTTCTCCGAGCTCGGGAGCCAGGGCCGCAATACGGGCCACCGAGCGTTCAGGTACATCGCTGGCGACGGGCGAAAACCGATAGATGGCTCGACTGCCGACCCGGTTTGAAAGCGTATCGATCAGATCAGAGATGTCGGGATCGGTATCCTCAAGCAGACTGTTGGCCGATCGGTGTTGGTCAAAGGGTTCGACGATGGTCGCCCTGAGACACATGATCTCGATACCGAACCCTGGTGCGATGGTTTCGATCTTGTCGCACAAGAGACGGGTTAACCGTTTGATGTCCCGGACCGGCGTTGCCATGCCGACACGGACCGCCTCGATCGTGTTGTCGACCCGGTGGCACAAGAGATCGAGGCGCCGGGCGCCCAAGCCACGCAGTTCAAGCTCGGAACACAGCGCCACAACCAGCTTGCCGACATACCGGGCTATCGTTTCAGGGGCGCCGATCGGTTCGGCAAAAGGACGCCGGACTTCGATCAAGTCCTCGGCTCGCATCGGGTCGATCGGTTCACCGATTTCGCCCAAGGCCTGATTGATGCGACGCCCCAGCTCCGGTCCGAACCGCAGGGCAAGAGGTGCGCGGGGTTGGGCCAGGACGTCGCCCACGCTGAGGAACCCGAGCTTGCGCAGATCGAGCGCCATCTGGGCCGGCAAACGCAGCGCTTCCAGCGGTAGAGGCGCCAATATGGCCTCGCCTTGCCCAAAAGGCGCGACAAAGCTTGGGCTGGCGACAAAACGCGCCAAGGCGTGGGCAGCACCCCAGGTGTCTGCAATTGCCGCCCTTGCCGTTACACCCGACATCGTCAGCCGTCCCAATAAGGTCTCAAGCAACGCGGTTTCGCCGCCATGGAGATGATCGGCGCCGGTGGAATCGATTATGAGCCCGTCGGGCGGATCGAGGGCCACGATGGGGCTGACGCGTTGCAGCATCCAGAGGCCCAGCCGCTCAAGGCTGTCAGCATCGGCTCTGGGGTCGTGATCAACGACAACCAGATTTGGCACCAGGACTTGAGCCTTGGTCAGCACCATTCCCACGCGCGCACCGGCCGCCTGTGCTACTGCATCCGCTGCCACCGCCACAAGTCTGTTTTTCTCCCTGGCGGCCACCACCAGGGGCACGTCAACTGGCGGCGCTGTGTCGCCAGCCCCCCGCCGCAGCCGATCGATCGGCCAGTTCGGCAGGAAGACCGAGATGACCCGAGCCATCGCACGCCTCCACTTCAATATCGAGACTTTCCCCTGCCCTTGCTCGGATCAGTTCCACCAGCCAGCGTGCCCGGCCGACACCTGGGACCGGCAATGGTCGAGACGGTAGGGCCGAGATGCGCCAGCGGGTCAAAGCTGCCGTTGGTTGCCCAAAATCCATGGCTTCGGCCTGCCGTCGCCAGCGCCGCAGTGCGATCCCGATCGTTCCCGTGCCTTCGGCGGCCAGCTGCAGCCGCCGCGACGCCGTCATCGACAATCGAGCAATCTCGCCCACAACCGCACCAAGCCCGCCATGCCTTAAGCCTTCTTCCATGCAGGCGAGAAGTGTCTTGTCATCTCCGGCCTCGACATAGACAACCCGATCGGCAGCAAGGCCCGCCTGTTCGAGCGCCGGTGCGAACAGGTCCTGGCGTGTCACGCACCAGAGCACCTTGCCGCGCGTTCGTGCAGCGATCCCCGCCGCAAAATGGGCAGCCGCCGCTCCATCAATGGCGCCATTGCCGCCGCCGGCGATCTCGTGCAGACCACCCAGAGACAAGCCGCCATTGGGCAGACGGCTGTCGATTGCAGCAATCCCGAAGGCCAGTGCTTTGCGCACGAGCGTATTTTGGCCCTCGAGATCGGCGATACGATCTCGCAGCTCGGCAATGGCATTGCTTTTCGAGGGTGAGGCCATGATTTCGCCGTTCGGCGTGTCTTTCCAATTGCGAGAACAGGAGGTATGTTCCTCTTTTGTTCGCGCAACGCAAGGCAAGAGTCAATTGGTCTCCGATCAACTCTTGTGCGAGCGGATATAACGCGCGCAGCTTGATCAGCACTTACAAGGATTTATCGGCGTGCAGCCTGGGGATAAGCCGACATCAGATCGCGATAACGGAGACATCCGCAAGATCATCCATGTCGATATGGATGCATTCTTTGCCTCGGTCGAACAGCGCGACGATCCCGATCTGCGTGGCAAGCCGGTCGCCGTGGGCGGCGCAAAAAAGCGCGGTGTGGTTGCTGCCGCCAGCTATGAGGCCCGCCAGTTCGGTGTGCGCTCGGCCATGCCGTCTGTGACCGCCGCACGCAAATGCCCGGATCTGATCTTCGTTAAACCACGGTTCGAAATCTACAAGAAAGTATCGGCGCAAATCCATGAAATCTTTGGCCAATACACCGACCTTATTGAACCCCTCTCGCTCGATGAGGCCTATCTCGACGTCACCGAGAATTTTAAGGGCATGGCGATCGCCAGCGAAATCGCCGAAGCAATCCGGGCCAGGATATTCGAGGTGACAGGGCTGACTGCCTCTGCCGGGATTTCCTACAATAAGTTCCTGGCCAAGATGGCGTCCGGATACAACAAGCCCAACGGCCAGTTCGTCATCACGCCGGCGAAGGGCCCGGCGTTTGTCGAGACTCTGCCAATCGAGAAATTCCACGGAATTGGTCCAGCCACGGCAGCCCGCATGAAAGCGCTAGGCATCGAGACTGGAGCCGATCTCAAGGCAAAGCCCCTACCCTTCCTTCAGGAGAAATTCCGATCATCGGGGAGCTATTACTACTGGATTGCCCGCGGTGTTGATCATCGCCGGGTCAAAACCGATCGCATCCGAAAGTCGGTGGGGGGCGAGAACACCTTTTTTGACGATGTGCACGATCTGTCCGAGGCCAAGGAAAAACTGGCGCCCATCATCGACAAGGTCTGGCGCCATGCCGAGGCCAAGGCGCTCTATGGCCGCACGTTGACGCTCAAGGTCAAATATTCCGACTTCGCGATCATCACCCGCAGTCGGACAACGTCGCACCCGTTGCGAACACGCGTTGACGTCGAGGCCGTCGCCCACACTCTTCTCGAGCCGGTGTTTCCGGTCAAAAAAGGCATAAGGCTGCTGGGGGTGAGCCTGTCGGGCTTTGCCGACAGGTCGGATCGTGCCGATGATGCCGAGCAGCTGAGCTTGGCGTTGTAAGTCAGCCGAAAGGTGCTGCGCGCGTGCTCACCACATGCTGCGCATCTTTGCCGCCACATCCACACGTGTGGGCTGTGACGGTCCCAGGTCGGCTCGAACCGGCGTTACCGGGGGCCACAAGACGTCATCGAACAGATGGGTCATGGCGCGCGGGATGAAGCGGGTGCGTTGAGCATAGAGGTGCCTATCGCCATAGCGCGATTGCTGGGTCACGTAGAATTTCTGCGGCACCAGCAGGTGCAGCTCGTCCTTGGCCCGGGTCATGGCGACATACAGCAGCCGGCGCTCTTCTTCGAGCTCCTCGGTCGTTCCCACGCCGAGGTCTGAGGGAATGCACCCATCGACCACGTTGAGGACATGCACCGACTTCCATTCCTGACCCTTGGCCGAGTGAATGGTCGACAAGATGAGGTAATCCTCATCGCGAAGCGGGACGCCCGGCTGGTCACTCGTGGCATCGGGCGGATCGAGGGTGAGTTCGGTCAGGAAGCGATCCCGGCTCGGATATCCGCTTGCGATCTGTTCGAGCTGAATGATGTCGGCCGTGCGCATGTGTGCATCTTCATACCCGGCTTCCAGCAAGGGCTCATACCACTGGCGGACATAGGAGAGTTCAACCGGCCATGAGATGTCCCGTCCCGACAACCGACCAAACAGCGTGACGAGATAGGTCCAGTTCTGACCGGCTTTTGCTGGCGCCGGCACCTCGGAGAGAGCCCAGACCGGGTCCGAACTTGTGTCGAGGGCATCAAGAACCCGACCTGCCGTGCCCGGGCCGATGCCGGGCATCAGCTGCAGCACCCGAAACCCGGCAACACGATCCCGCGGATTTTCCACCCAGCGCAACACGGACAGCATGTCCTTGATGTGTGCGGCGTCCAGAAACTTCAGCCCACCGAATTTGACGAAAGGAATGTTGCGGCGGGTCAGCTCGATCTCGAGCGGACCGGAATGGCTCGATGTGCGGAACAACACAGCCTGCTCCTTGAGCGGTGTTCCGGCCTCGCGCGCCTCCAGGATCGAGGTGGCGATGTAACCCACCTGATCGGCACCGTCCTTGACCGTCACAAGTTGGGGCTTGGCTTCCGATTGCCGTTCAGACCAAAGGTTCTTGGTGAAGCGTTCGGTCGCCTGCTCGATGACAGCGTTGGCTGCGGCGAGGATGGGCTGGGTCGAGCGATAGTTGCGATCAAGGGTAACGATCTCGGCGCTGGGTGTGAACGCAGCGGGAAAATCCAGAATGTTGCGAACCGTGGCCGCCCGAAACGAATAGATCGATTGGGCGTCGTCACCCACCACCGTCAGCCCCTGCCCGCTCGGACGCATGGCCAAAAGGATCGCGGACTGGAGCTTGTTGGTATCCTGATATTCGTCGACAAGGATATGATCGAACATATCGGACACCGCCTGGGCGATGGCCGGCTCGTCCATCATCGCGGCCCAATAGAGCAGCAAGTCATCGTAATCGAGAACGTTCTGGGCCTGCTTGGCCGCGACATAGGCACCGAACAAGGTCCTGAGTTCCGCCGACCACATGGCGCACCAGGGAAATGTCTTTTCAAGCACCTCATCGAGATCGGCCTGAGCATTGACGACCCGTGAATAGATCGAAAGGCACGTGCCCTTGGTGGGAAACCGCGAGGCGGTTTCGCTCAACTTGAGTTCGTGACGCACAAGGTTCATGAGGTCGGCAGCATCTTCGCGATCATGGATGGTGAACGCTGGATCGAGCCCGATCTGGTGGGCATGTTCGCGCAAGAGCCGCGCGCCGATGCCATGGAACGTGCCCGCCCAGGTCAGTGCATCGGTCACGGCGCCCGAACCCACGCCCAGCACGCGCGCCGCAATACGCTCCACCCGCCGGCTCATTTCGGTGGCGGCACGGCGCGAAAAGGTCAAAAGCAACATGCGTCGCGGATCGGCACCATTGACCATTAGATGGGCGACACGATGGGCCAAGGTGTTGGTCTTGCCCGAACCCGCGCCGGCGATCACCAGCAGCGGACCTGTCGTGGAAGCCGCTATTCCATGCTCCACCGCCCGACGCTGATTGGCGTTGAGCGCGTCGAGATAGGTCGTGTCGGTGGCGGCGAATCGATCGTCGGCAAGCATGAGCCGATGGAAACGCATTCCTGTTTTGTTCGCAACAGAGGAATGTTGCGCCTTTTCCCATTTCAGCGATCGTATCGAACTCGGATGCTGATTGTGGGGCAGTTCAGATGGGTAGCTTCAAGAACAGCCTTAACTCTCTAGGCCTGAGCCTTCCTAACCACGCCAATCACCTCGCCGGAATTTATGAAGCTAACCCTGCTATCCTCAAAGACGCTAAGGATACGGCACATTGTGCTTCGGTGGGGAACCTTTTCACCGCTCTCAAAAGCGGCAATCGTGCGCCGGGTCACTCCGGCCCTGTTCGCCAGTTCGTCTTGGCTCCATCCCACCAACGCGCGCGCTGCTCGAACCTGCTCGGCGGTGATATCAATGGTATGGATCGAATCGTTTGGTGGCTTCATCGCGGAAGAATACAGCTTTTTATCAAAATCCGCACAAAGCTAAATTGCTCATAATGTGCATTTTCTGTTGACTTTCATCGCTGCTTAGTTTAGGGAAAGCGACAGAACACCCGCCTTGCGGGAAGGCTCCCGCACATCGCATCTCAGCGTCGTGACGTTTCGTTTCACACCCAGCTAGGGGGATTGAAATGGTCAAAGACGCATACCCGCGACGCTCCGACTTATCCCATTACGATCAGCGGCGTGCCAGACACATTAGAGAACATCGATACTTCCTCGGCACTCTGCGGACCGTAGTTGCCAATACGCCCAATGTCACATGGCACGGCCAACATCGCGTTCTCAGAGGTCTGGCGAAAAAGGCTGGTTTCGCCAGTTACGATTTCGTGACCGCACGACTGACGGCCGATGGAGCACCGCACATCCTGGCAATGTTGCCCGACCGGATTTGGCATCACAATACAGCCAGGGCGAAGCTGAAAAAGCTCACTGGACTCGCGGACGAAGTGGGTATCCATTTCAAGCTCACTCGTCAGAGAGAATTCACACTAGATCTGCTGCTGCGTCCGGCGACAATTACGGGGCCGCTCTCTCCCCATACACCGAATGAGTTCGGCGCCGTCCTTCCCCCCGGACACTTTCCTTCTCCCTGAGCTCCTCTAGAGCCCCCCCTTCACTCACCATTTTGAACTTTCGCTACCCGCCGTTGCTGGTCGGGGAAAGGATCTGTCATGTCCATGATCACGGCCATCCCGTCGTCGAGCGATCACGCGCCTCTCTCAACTTCGAGTATTGCATCCAGAAAGCGCCGACACGATCGGCTGTCACGAAATCTCCGTGCCCTGATAGCGCTCTGTCCCGACGTCCACCTCATCGAGAATACTCCTCGATTGGAAGTTTTGCTTCGTCAGTTTGGGTTCCGGCCATTCGACGTGGCGGTGGAAGCGCTTCGCATTGGCTGCCGCGCCGTAACTTTGGTCTGCGCTCCATATCTGACGTGGCATCGGGATGGACCGCAGCTCATGGCACTCAAACGTGCAGCTGCAGATGGGGGTCAAAGGGTCGTCCTGATCCCGGAATCTGCCGTCCAGCGTCAGCCCCGGCTGAATACAGCGCTGGCGATCGCCGATGCTGTCGGCACGCACATACCACCAACCGCCCGCATGCAGATTCTTGCACACATCATCGCAAGCGGTGGGAGCGCCTCGATCAATGACTGCGCCAATGACCTGACCCATCCTGATCCAGTGGCAGCGATTTTCCAACTTATCTCGGAGGGTGTTCTGACAATCGATCTGTCACGAATTTTGCTGCCTGACTCCATCATCAGCCTCGCGGTGCCCAGCGCCTGATCGACACAACCCCCAAGAGGCTACCAATGGCATTTTCCAGAATTTCATCCGCCGACATCCAAGACAACGATGCAGCAGAGTTCCTCTCTGACCTCGTCCTCCATAAGGCGTTGCCGGTCGCCTTACGCCGCAAGATCAAAGAGGGCAGACCCCTCACCTTGATCATCGAGGTGCCAAGTGTTGCCTGGGCTGAGCCAATACAGAATTCAGTCATCGCATCGTTCGAAACCCAATCTCGTATGCACGTAGAGTTGGCGACAGGAACAGTAAAGCCGTCGCGGCAGACAGCAAGCTTTCTAAGCCGGTTTGATCGCGCACAGGTAGTGGTCGGCGTTTCGCAGGATCCTGAGCGCTACCTCCCTGACCTGTTGAAAACTGTTGCGGAGGCGCGCGTGACGGTCGCTAAGCCCGATCACTCAATGGTTCGCAAGGTTATAAAGACGATCGCAAGAGGCCGAATTCCACCCGGCTTCGACAAGGTGCGCCTTGATGTCCTAGATTTCGATGAGTTGGCGGCAGTCTTGACGCCAGGCAGGCGTGCTTCCGAGATCGTCAATCTGTTGGGCAACGTTGCCAGCCAGAAAACATCAATGGTGACGCGTCAGGACCTGCCCGATTTGCGGGACGCTGTCGAATACGGGCAGGCACGCGAATGGGCCCTGACCCTGCGCGATGATCTCGATGCGCTACGACGCGGCGAAATCACATGGGCTGAGGTCGATCGCGGATGTGTTTTATTTGGTCCTCCGGGGACTGGGAAATCCCTCTTTGCCCAGGCCCTCGGCCCGCTCTGCGATGTCTCCACGGTCGCCACCTCCATGGGCGAATTCTTCGCCAGCACGGAGGGCCATCTGGACTCGGTCATTAAAGCTCAAAGAGCGGCGTTTGACCGAGCTCGACAATTGGCGCCTTCGATACTGTTTCTCGATGAGATCAATGCCCTACCCGACATCACCCACCTCGAAGGCAGAGGTAAAGATTGGTGGTCGCCTGTGATCCTCGATTTCTACAATTTGCTGGATTCAGCGATGGCTGATCGCGACGGTGTCATCGTGATCGGGGCGACGAACAGGATCGAGGATATCAATCCCGCTTTGTTGCGGCCCGGGCGGCTGGAACGAGCCATCGAAATCGGACCGCCGACTGCGAGGGGGATCGAACGGATTTTTCGGCATCATCTGCGGGATACACTCAGCGACTTTGATTTGCGCGAGGTCGCGGAAAGAGGTGCCGCGTCGCAGGCAACCGGGGCGAATGTCATGGAATGGGTGCGGGCTGCGCGACGCACTGCCAGGCGTCACAAACGGGATATGGTCTTGGAGGACCTTGCGGAGCAGATTCCCCGCCGACCCAAGCTCTCATCGGAGCAGGATTGGCGAGTTTGCGTGCATGAAGCAGGACATGCCGTAGCCGCCGTATTGCTAGACATCAGTTTGACGTCGGTATCGGTGGTAGGGTCGGCAGGCGAATTCGGTGGGGCAACCTTAAACCTTTCCAACAGCAGTATCGAAACCGCGGCAGAGTTTGAAAAAAAATCAAGAGTGTTGCTGGCCGGCCGGATTAGCGAAGAGCTCCTCTTGGGAGAAGCTTGCCTCGGTTGGGGCGGACGCGAAGATTCCGACATTTCGGTCGCTACGGAAAGCATTGCATCGCTCCACGCAAGCTTCGGGTTCGGACCAACGCTGGCCTACCGCGGCGGCTCAAACGTGTGGGGATCGCTCATGACAATAGATTCTGATTTCCGGGAGGGCGTCAACGGCCACCTGAATAGGCTCTATACAGAAACGCGATCCCTACTCTCGGACCACCGAGACAAGCTTCTTGCAGTCGCTCGCGAGCTCAAGTCCCAAAGGGAGGTTTGAGCTACTCCCCAATCGTTGGACAGCTTTTGGCGTAAATTAAGCTACTCGTTGCACCTGCTGGTCGGGTTGGTTTTGGTCAATGCGCTGCCAATAGATCACGGCAGGCGGTTTTCCGCCAAGGGCGGAATGAGGGCGTCGGTTATTATAGAAGTCCACCCATTCGCGGACGCCGGCGCGGGCCTGTGACCCGGTCTCCCAGGCGTGCAGGTAGACGCATTCGTATTTGAGGGTTCTCCAGAGCCGCTCGACAAAGATGTTGTCGAGGAACCGGCCCTTGCCATCCATGGAGATGCGCACCCCCATTCGTCGCAACCGATCGGTCCAGGCAAAGGACGTGAACTGGCTCCCCTGATCGGTGTTCATGATCTCGGGCGGACCGAACTTGTGGACCGCCTCGTTCAACGCCTCGATGCAGAAGTCTGCCTCCAGCGTGTTCGAGATGCGCCATGCCAAGACCTTGCGGGTGTGCCAGTCCATGATGGCCACCAGGTAGAGAAAGCCCCGGCGCATCGGTAAATACGTGATATCCGCAGCCCAGGCCTGGTTCGGGCGCTCCACCCTCAACCCCTTCAGAAGATAGGGCCAGATCTTGTGCCCCTTGGCTGGTCTCGAGGTATTGGGCTTCTGATAAATCGGCATCAGGCCCATGAGCCGCATCAGCCGACGCACGCGCTTCTCGTTTATCACGTGACCTTCATTGCGCAGGTGCCAGGTCATCTGCCGGACTCCGAAGAAGGGCGTCTCCAGGAATTGCCCATCGATCCTGCGCATCAGGGCAAGGTTGATCTCGGTCTCGCCTTTCGGCGTGTAGTAGAACGAAGAGCGCGCGATCGACAGCAGCGTGCACTGTTTGCCAATTGAGAGCACGGGGTGATCAGGTTCTATCATCCCTCGCCTCACTTCCCGCCCCAAGGCTTGAGCTTTCTGGACAAAAAATCGTTGGCGACGGCCAGCTCTCCGATCTTGGCATGCAGATCCTTGACCTGTTCATCGTCAATCTCAGGCCTTTTGCGCCCGCCGCGCTCGAACACACCCGATGCCCCTTCGAGCAACGCCCGTTTCCATTGGTGGATCATCGTGGGGTGAATTCCGAACCGGCTCGCCAATTCCGATACCGTCTCTTCGCCCTTCAATGCTTCCAGGGCGACCTTCGCCTTGAACTCGGGCGAATGCTGCTTGCGTTTCGACATCTCTGATCTCCATCGTCGAAGACCAGCAGACAACAATTCCTAGCTTACGTCAGCGTCCCATTTTCGGGGAGTAGCTCAGTTTCCGGCGCCGAAGTCGCCGCTTTGGTCAAGCAACCCGTCATTGCAAAAGGCATCTCGTCTCTCACGCCGATAGGCCAAACCGGGCACAAAAAGTGCGACTGAGGAAAAAAAAACGTCCTTTTATCGAAAAAAATTAGCCTCCTGAGCAGACTTCCAATCCTCCAAGATGACCGATGTCAGCACTGCAGGAAATCCTTGTCCAGGCGCCTCGACATAGGGAGCCATTTGCCGGTGACGTACCGCATTGAAGCGATCCGTGAAGGTTAAATTCTCACACAAGGAATACGGTTTAATCCTTTGATAAAAGTGAGATATTCTCAGAAATGGGTTCTGAAAAAGGTGTTGCAGACGAAGTACAACCTGGTGTAGGGCCCCTGCCATCGAAGGCAAAATGCCATTCGGTCCCGAGCCCAACCTGAGGAGAGCGCGCCATGAACGAGTAGTCCGAGAATCAAAAAGCGCATGTCCCGTTGACGCGAGACATGCGCTCGGTTTCAGCGTCCAAAGTCCACTGCAACCAGAAGAAACTCAGCCGTAGCGTACCTACGCGAGTGTTTGCAAGGGCTTTCGACACAATCTCAGCAAGGCATCAAACGTCCCGTGCTCTGTGCGGGCGGTGCCTGATTATGTGGAAATGCTATGTCTACTCACCATCATGACGGGGGAATGCCCTTTCACCCCGTCGAACCCTCCCGTGCAACCCGCAAGATCAGCTTGCGAGGTCGGTTCAGCTTTCGTGGCGCTCTGGTCTGGAAGTTCCGCGGGTCGGAACGGATCTTTACATATGAATCTCTGCTTGAGTGCACGACCTTGCACGTCTTGCTGACTGATCGTCACGTCGTCGATATCTGGGATCAGGCGCCCCCGGTCACTTACTTTGACGAGCTTGGCGAGAGCCACACGCACACCTTCGATTTTCTTGTAACCTATGCTTGCGGAAAACAGATTGGTTACGCCGTCAAACCGCACGATCGTGCATACCGTGTCGAGGAGAATGGCTTTCGCCCGTTTGTGGACCAGATGGCCCGCGTGCGGCGCGCGTGTGGTCACGAGGTCCGCATCGTCACGGAAAAAAGCTTCAGTCGCGTGCAGGACCGCGATGCCGAGCTGACATTCCACTATCTTCGCCGGCCCGACAACGAGGCTGACGCCGCTGTTTTGGAAGCTGCACACACTTTGAACGGCATATATCCGCTCAAGACGCTTCGCAAAATCAGTGGAGTCGGTCCACGCTTCTTCGGTTCGGTTGTTCGTCTGATTGCCGCCGGCAAACTTGCGAAACGCTCCGTCACGCGTCTCGATCCCGATTCCAAAATTGAGACCGTGAGGGATCGCGATGTCTGAACAGCGCGATGCAACTGGTTTGACCAAGCCGTGGGAACGGCTTGGTCTCCATGACATGATCACGATCAACGCCGTGAAGTATTCCGTGCAATCCAGCACGAAGGACGGTCAAGTACTGCGTGAGATCGACCGCCCCGACGTGAGTGCGGCGTTCACTCACGCCCAGTATGACGAAATCAGACAGACCGCAAATTTCAGTCGTATCCCCGAAGGGTTGCACCCCGACGTCGTAAAGGCTCATAGCGCGCTTGGCGCCATGCTGATGGGCGACCTGTCGGATCAGTCAACTTCTATGATGCGTTGGCGTGAAGACTATGTGCTGACTCTGATCGCAATGCACGAACAAGGCGAAGTATCTCTCACCCACAAATCGGTGGCGATAGCCATCGCTGGCTCATTGGGCGACAAGGTTGATGAGATACAAAAGGAACGACAGCTTCGCGCCGACAAGCCGGGTGGCGGCACAAGCTATCGGCTTCGTAAGCGGCCCGGGGCACGTCGGGTTCTTCAATGGCGGCGGGACTATCTCAAAAACGTCGGAGATATCCTGCATCTCGGCGATCGGAAACCGCTTTGCGGGGGCAGTTTGCTACAACCCGAAGTGGCTGCGATTATTTCGGAAGAAGTGGCCAAATACGCGACTCTGGCAAAGCCCCACAAGTCTCAGATCGTAATAGACACGCAGGATCGCGTTGTCCTTATCAACGTCGCGAGACGCCATTCCCATCTGGAACAGGTCTCCAAGGGCGAGGAGTGTGAACCACCTGAGCTTCTTCGGGTTCCGGACCGAAAAACCATACTGGCAGCCATCAATCGGCTCGACAAGTTTACAGTAATGTGTGGGCGGCATGGCATAGACTACGCCGTCAAAAGAATGCCCGCCGTCCGCGGCAGCACTGAGACGCTGGTTCCACTCCAACGCATCGAGTTCGATGAAAGCCCGGTCGACCTCCTGACCCTGGCAACATTGTCTGGCGTTTGGACCGTGCTGTCAGAAGAACAGCGCGCGAAAATCAAGCGCAAGCGGCGCTGGCTGGGTGTGGCAATTGACGTGGCCACGCGCTGCGTTGTCGGAATGCACATTGCAAACAAGGGCTCGACCGAAGCAGCTATCCCGACGTTCAAAATGATCTTGGAGGACAAGTCCCATTTGTTGGGCGGGTTGGAAGGCGAAAATCTCAGTTGGCATCAATGCGGCGGCTTTTCGCAGGTCGTTATGGATCAGGGATCGGGGAATATCAGCGACCGAACCCGCACTGCCCTTTCGGACTTGGGTGTCAAGGTTCTCTATGCTCCGGCCGGCGATCCTGCACAACGAGGCGTAGGTGAACGGATTTTCAGAACCGTTGGCACATACGTCTATCCCCGCGTGGATGGTCGGACGTTTTCCAACGTCCGCGAACGCGGCGACTATCCAAGTAAGGCATTTGCATCGCTTACCGATGACGAGTTGGCTCGAGTGATGGTCGCCGGTGTGGTTGGGTACTATCACAATATGCCGCACAAGGAACTGAACGGCAAAACACCCTATGAGGCCTGGGAGAAACAAACGGATCGTTACGGCGTCACGGGTCGCCCAGACGCAAACCATACACGCGTAGCGTTTGGCTTTCGAAAGCGCAAGCGCGCGACCCGCTATGGGATCACTCATCAAGGTCTGCACTACACCAATGATGAGATCGATAAGCACTACCTTCATGGGGGCGGTGAACTTGAGATCGCCTATGACCCAGACGACCTGGGATACATTTCGGTCCGCACCGACACGTGGACAGCTGCCCCCTGTCTAGATCCAGACATGAAAGGGGTTTCAATCAAGGATTGGCAGGCGGTCTGCGCGGCAGAGCGGCACATCAAGGACGAGGATAAGGAAAGACGCGTTATGGCCCGGCACGCTGCCAAGCAGGCTATTCGGGGTATCCAGGACAACGCCCGCTCACGGGCAACCATTCTCTACAGTGAGGTCTCCGCTGAACAAATCGACCGCGCCGAAAAACGAATTTTTGGCAAATACGCGATGGCGCATGACGATATGCCTGTCGTGGACGGTCAGCTTGGAGAGGCGGTCGAGACGATCAGTGAAGAGGACCAGAACGCCACACAACCTTCCTCCCCTCAGCAGGATGACTGGGATTTTACAGACAAATGACGGCACTTAAAGATGGGAACAGGGGGGTCATCGCACTGGATCAGTGGGACCCCCCTGTGGGGCGTAGAGCGTCCACGAGGTCGGACGACGAGGCGCATGTCGCGACCGTCACGTCCAAGATTGCTGAACTGCAGGAGCTGTATGTCAACACTCAGCGCGATCACATCCTCGCAAGCAATTTTCAGCGCTTGCTAGATCTGCGGGCCGCTCCAGCGCCAGAGCGCAAGCATGCAGGGCTGCTGGTCATAGGCGATTCCGGGGCCGGAAAGTCACGTATGCTGCGCAACTTTTTCAGCAATCACACCATGCTGCCGGGCTACGGTGAGCAAGATGCCGAATGTCCACTAATTTCGATGGATGTGCCGAGCCCGGTGTCCAACAAGAGCCTGGGTTTGGAAGCCTTGCGGTGTCTATATCCACAAAAACGTAATGACCCGGTTGTTCCCACGACCGATGACAAAGACAACAACGCCGACATCTGGGCGACTTTCCGCGATATGGCGGAGGAGCTTGGCGTGTGGGGACTCTGTATCGACGAGGCGCACGACCTCACGAACGGTGGGCCCAATACATTGAAGGTCCTCCGGTCCACTTTCAAGCGCTGGATGGCCCACAGCCATCGTCCCATTCTCATATTGTCGGGTATTCCGCGTGTACAGGCGATCGTCGACGAGTACGAGATGAGGCGCAGGTTCCTTCCCGTTCATTGTCCCCAGCTGGACGCAGTAAAGGACGCGGCCAACGTCAAACGAATTGTCGCAAAGTATGTGCGACTGAGCGAATTGCAGTTGGACAATTCACTCAGCGGTTTGATCGAGCGTTTGATACACGCCAGCACACGACAGTTCGGCATCACGATGGACCTGGTTCTTGAAGCCATCGAAGTGGCGCTTCTCGACCGAGACTCCAAGCTCACATTGCAGCACTTCGAGCAGGCCTATCACCTACGCACCCGCTGTGAGCCCGATGCCAATCCATTCGTGGTGTCGGATTGGTTGTCAATCGACACACTCAGCTATATGCGCACGGAGCCGGAAGCAGCAGCAAAGAAGCGGCGCCAGAAACGGGAGGAAGGGCCATACTAAATCATCTTCGACTTACGGTGGAGCATGCCCAAGACGAGACGGTGCCTTCGTTCGGGAGCCGAACAGGCGCATGCAATTTTCAACCCTCGGCCGTCAACTTTTGTGACGATATGGGATTTCCGTTCAAGGCCCTCGTCAATGGTGAACGCTCTTCTGTTCTGACACTCGCACGGTTGACGCGAACGGATCCGCAACCTTTGCTGGCCAACCTATTCGTTCGTCAGGACCGACGCACGCTGCGGTTTCGCGGCAACGATTTGTCCCCGCTCGCCCGTTTGCATGGCGTGATGCAGTTCTGCCCCTCGTGTCTGCAAGAAGACATGGCTGCTTACGACCGGCGTGTCCACTTGGCACCCTACTTCCGCTATGTTTGGTCGGCACGCCCTTACATGACTTGTCATCGCCATTCGCTGCCTCTCCATCAGACTACGGTGCCGAGAAGCGATCGAGGTCACGACTTCCATCGTCAAATCCTCCCTCATTTGCCGAACCTGCAGAAACTGACGGAAGGATCTGTGCATCGTCCTGCCACCGATTTCGAGCATTACATCTACGCCCGCATGACTAAACGCGGCGACCAATGGATCGACACTATCGGTTTCACTATGGCCATTCGCCTGTGCGAAATACTGGGGTCTGTCGCAAGCTTTGGGCGCTGGGCAACCCATATTGAGCATACGCGGAATCAATGGCGGACTGCAGGTGATGCTGGCTACCAAATTGTCCGGCATGGTCCCGACGCGCTGCAGGCATTCCTGTCGGATCTGCAAACCCAGGAAGGCCGGGATTCCCGTGACGGCGCCAGATCCGATTTCGGCAATTTCTACCTCTGGTTGACGGAAACACGCGATCCGGACATCGAGCCGATAAAGGACATCGTCCGCCAGCATCTAATTGACTCGACGCCAGTCGGCCCCGGAGACACTATCCTCGGTAGACCCGTTGAGAAGCGGATAATACATTCCATTTGGACCGCCTCCAAGGACGTTGGACTGCACCCGCAGACCCTGCGGTCATACCTGGCGACGGCCGGGGTCGTCCCAGCCGACCCGTCGCCATTCCACAACCACGTGCTGTTCCCGCTGGAGCCAAACGCAAAGTTGCTGGATCAGCTGAGCCGCGCGATGTCACTAAAGAGCGCGCGGACATATATTAACTGCGAACGGACCGTGTTCCCATTGCTGATGAAGGAGGGGCACGTTCGTCCAATCGTCCAAGGAGCATCTATCAATCCGATCTTCGATCGAGTGTAAGCGAGAAGGCAGGACCGTTCAGCCGGCGTAGTTCCAGGGCATGAGGGCGTCGATGTCGCTGTTGGGCCAGCCATTGGCGATACGCTCGAGGGTCTGGGTGAGCCAAACATGTGGGTCGACATCGTTCATCTTGGCCGTGATGAGCAACGTTGCGATGGTTGCCCAGGAGCGGCCGCCCCCGTCACTGCCGGCAAAAAGGCTGTTCTTGCGCGTAATGGTCTGGGGTCTGATGGCGCGCTCGACGATATTGGAGTCGAGCTCGATGCGGCCATCCGAGAGGAAGCGTTCGAGCACGGCACGCCGGGCGAGCGTGTAGCGGATCGCCTCGGCCAGTTTCGATTTCCCCGAGATGCGGGGCAGTTCCCGGTCCAGAACGGCGAGCAGGTCGCTCACGATCGGCGCGGACTTCTCGGCTCTGATGGCGGCGCGCAGATCGGGGTCGTGACCACGAATGTCGTCTTCGATGGCCCACAGCGGTGCCATCGCCGTCACCACGGCACCGGCAAAGGGCGAACCGTCACTGGCCTGGAGATCGAAGAACTTGCGCCGTGCGTGCGCCCAGCACCCGGCGAGCGTCATGGCGTCGTTGGCGCCACTCGCTTTGCCCAGTCGGTTATAGGCAGCATAGCCGTCGATCTGCAGGATCCCGCGATAGCCGTCCAGATGCCGGGCGACGCATTCGCCTGATCTGCTGTCTTCGAAGCAATAGGCCACCATCGGTGGACTTGATCCTCCAAAGGTCCGGTCGTCCCGGGCATAAGCCCAAAGCCAAGCTGTTTTCACCTTGCCAGTGCCAGGCGCCAGGGTCGGAAGCCGGGTCTCGTCGGCAAAAACCCGCTCACCGAGCTTGATGGTTTTGAGAACATGGTGGGCGAGTGGCTCGAGCTCGAAGCTCAGCCGCCCCATCCATTGCGCCATCAGAGACCGATCCAGCTCCACCCCATCACGAGAGTAAATCTCTTCCTGGCGATAGAGCGGTAGGCCATCGGCGTATTTGCTGACCGCCACCTGGGCCAGCACCGCCTCGGTGGGAATGCCGCCGGCAATGAGATGGTTGGGCGCCGGAGCCTGCGCGATGCGATCCTGGCCGTCCGCCAGGCGATAGGCGTATTTGGGGCGACGGGTGACGATGACGCGGAACCTGGCCGGCGTCACATCGAGGCGCTCGGTGACGTCCTCACCGATCCGCACGGCATCAAGGCCTTCGCACTCGGCCGGCACCTCGGGCTCGATCACCTCCTCGATCCGCTCCAGGTGCGGTGCAAACCCTTTCCGGGGACGCGGAGGACGGAGCGCGGCTTGTCCGGATTGCTTTTCGCGTTTGGCCTCGATCTCGCCAAGACCGGTCCGCAACTCATCAAAGGCGAAAGCCATCTGCTCGTCATCAAGGGGGGCGATCCGCAGCTTTTCCGAGCGAGTGCCGTATTGGGCCCGCTGCAGCAGGGCGATGATGGATTCCAGCCGGCCGATCTTTTCCGCGTCGGCAGCCTTGTCCGCCTTCATGGCGGCAATCTCGGCCTCATGCGCGGCGATTTCAGCTTCCAGAGCCCGGCGCCGCTGCTCGGCCGACGCCACCCTGTCCTGGGCCGCCACGATCATCGCCTTGAGGGCGTGGACGTCATCGGGGAGCGCATGCAAATCGGCCGGGTTCATGCCGCGATCATGGCACAAAACACCCCCGATTGCCTGGCTTTTTGCGCTCCCTGAGTCAGTCTGCCGCAGACGTTTACCCAGCAGATTGCGGCCGGTTCACCGGCACTGTTCGCACCCGCTTCCAGTCCATCCCCTCGATCAGTGCCAGCAGCTGTGCGTAGCTCATCTGCACCCGAGTATTACCAATCCGCGGCCAGCAGAACGCCGCCTTCTCCAACCGCTTGGCGTAAAGGCAAAGTCCGGTGCCATCCCACCACACGATCTTGATCCGGTCGGCCCGCTTGGCGCGAAAGACATAGAGCGCGCCATTGAAGGGGTCCGCTCCAGCATCGCGCACCAGACCAACAAGACCGTCTGGCCCCTTGCGAAAGTCCACGGGCTGGCTGGCCAGATAAACCTTTACACCCGTAGGGATCATGCCGACCGCACAGCGCGGATTACCCGCCGCAGATGGGCGTCTCCGACATCGGAGCCAACCCGGACCACCGTGTCACTGACCACGATCTCGATCATACCGCGCTCAGACCTTGCGGCGGCTACCACTCCTGCATCGTCATCGCGTTTTGCGACCTCGCCGCGCTTGAATGCCTCGGTGCGCCAACCGAACAACTGCGAAGGAGAAATCCCGATCTCGCGCGCCAGCGCCGACACGTTGGCCCCAGGCTCAAGACAGCGCGCCACCATCTCGGCCTTGAACGCATCCGACCACCGGCGCCGCCGAGCGACAGGCGCGCCCTCCATACGATCAGGCACCGCCTCGATCATATGAAAACTTCCATCTCCAGGCATAGTCGTAGACATAGAACATAACACCCATCACAAATTCTCGGGTGCCAATACCGCCGGATGTCGGCCGTCACCAGACGGGGTGGGCTTCTCGCTTACGATCGAGTGGAGCTTGATGGCTTTGTTGATTGGTTGCATTCGCTGGCGACACCATGCGAAATTGCGCCTTCTGGCATGGTTTCCATTGCTAAGTGTCGTTTGACGCTTCAGTGCAGCCAAATGGAGGTGTTGGGACTAATCCTGGACGCAAAGCTGCATAGAGTATCTCGTCTGGCATCAGTCGAAGGCTATGCCGCTGTTCTGGTCGACCCCAAAGAAATAAGACCTTTCGTTCAAGGGAGGAAACTGGACGGCATCTTGATGAGCTCGCTGCCCCTTGACCTCGGATTCCCGCATTCTGCTCTAAAAGAGCTGGTCGAAAATCACTTGGAGACGCGCGAGATCAGGCATCCCACCCGACGGTGTATGCAGCGGGTTGTCGATCGCGCATCATACCAAAGCTTTCGGTCGAAGTATGTTAGTCTGCGCGATCTTGCATCCGAGGCCAACATAGCGCCTCGCCGGATGCAACGCCTCCTCAAGGAGCGCGGTGTCGAGCCCTCACCTGGATTCCCGCCACGGGCGTATTTCTTCGCCCGAAACTAAGTCATCTTCAACCGAGCAATTTTCAGAGCCCTCCCATGGGCTCTTTTTTTTGCCGTGCCGCATGACGTCCCGCGCGAGAGGCAATTCTGACTGGACAAAAAGGCAATCAATCAGCGGACGTAATGGCAACTTTGCGAAACACTGGAATCTCAACCCTTTGATTTTTATGACTTTCCCACACCATCAAAGGCAACGAGTGAGCGGACTCCTATAGTTGCCCGGCGATCCTTCGTCGGGCATCCTTTGCGTAGATAGATTATGGGCGAGTAGTTATGATCTAGGAGATCAAGATGCTTACTGACGACCAAATCGAATCGTTGGCAGAACAGTTTCGTATCGACGTCGCCATCGAGCACGACTTCATTCCCAATATGCTTGAAGTTCTCGATAAAATGAAACGTCAAGACATGATACTTGATGTTCAATTTTTCCCTGACGGTCAGTTTGGAATGTCAGAGGCGTACTACGCACCAGATACTCGCACCATGCACTTAAGCCATACTTGCGCGCGCAAACAGATGCCACAGCATCGCTTTACCGTCGCTCATGAAATTGCGCATCTTCTCGCCGGTCATAAATTCACGAGACACAGACGCGTGGATCATGGGCAGCAGTTTGGCAGCGAGGTGAAAAAGAATGAGCGCGAAGCGGACAAGATTGCCGCAGCGATACTGGTGCCCGAGAAACTTGCAGACGTAGACATGTTGACCAGCGCCAGAACACTGGCAAACAGGTTTGGCGTTTCCCTTTCAATGGCGAATTACCGCCTTAAGACCCTGCAAGAACGTTATCGGATTCGGCATGGCATTCAGAGAAAGCCCTTGCCGCCGGTTAAGCTGGCACCTGACGGAAGCATTGTTTTGGCGGTCGCAGAAAAATTCGACACTGGCGATTATAACGCAGCGGCCAAAGAAATGGCTCGAAACGCCCGGCGATGGAATGGAGACTAAACTTAGCTCCCGTCATCCTCGGGCTTGACCCGGGGATCCGCACCGCTTCTACGCAGCACCTCAGACGTTTGAGCCCGGCCGCCTAAAACGACCCCGCCACCTCCTCCCACAAATCATCCCAGTGCGGATTGGCGTTCTCGATCAGTTCGAATTTCCACGCCTGCTCCCACTTCTTGAGCCGCTTTTCCATGTGGATGGCGTCGCGAATGTCCGCGTGCTCCTCGAACCACACCAGCCGGTGAATGCCGTAACTCCGCGTATGCCCACCACCCTTGCTGTTGCGATGCTCGTAAATGCGGCGCACGAGGTTGTTCGTTACCCCGATATAGGTCGCCCCGCGCCGCCGATGCGCCATGATGTAAACGAACCCGCCCATTTCCGATTATGAGAACGAGGCCGTGGCAAGCGTCAAGATCGAACCATCTTCGGTGGACCTCGAAAGGCAGCGGATCCCCGGGTCAAGCCCGAGGATGACGCGGTGAGTGGGGAAAGATCACGGCCAAAACGGGCCATAACCGGGCTGATGGCGCTGCAGTCACCTTTGCGCCGCATGATGTTCCAGAGACCCAATACCGCCAAAGACGACAAGATGTCGTCATAACGACGCCGGCCCAAAACTGAAAGCTCAATGGGATCTCCAACCTCCCCACCCCACCACCGTCATCCTCGGGCTTGACCCGGGGATCCGCACCGCTGCTGCGCAGCACCTCAGACGTTCAGGCCCGAACGCCGAAAACGACCCCACCTCTCTCCCCGACCGCCACGCACCCGAGTCGCGGCAGGAACGACGTCGGCGAAAGCCCTCCCAAAAATCTTATCCCCGCCCCCAGTCCCTCATGGCAATCTCCCCTCACGACCGCACCAGGGCGAGGTTGCAAACGAGCTTCCGGTGAGGGCGGGATTGGAGAAGGGGGAGCATGGGTCCGAGCCTTAGGACCACATCGGCCTCCGGGCACTCCGGTCCCATCCGACAGGTCGGTCCGGGTCCGATGGGGGTCGCCCCAGCGGAGGCCCAAAGCGGACGGATGGCCGGACGAGGAGTAAAATCCACGTCGTACTCCCGAAAGGGAGAGGGGCACCGTGGAAACCATCTGCAAGGATGGCGTCCCGACAAACCCCAGCCCGAGAGCCGCTATAAGCCAAAAACCCCGGGTGTGAACGGCGAAGCTGGCTTCGCACATAAACTACACTACGGATGAAGCTTGCTTCGCCGTTCACCGCCCCTTCGGGCACCGCTTATATAAACCGGGGCTTATGGCCATCGGTCACTTTCGCGCGCCTACTCCTCGCGGAAGGCGCGGGCCGCCTGGTCGAGAAACGGTTTGACCAGATAGCTCAACGCGGTCATTTCGGCGGTCTGGGCGAACACCTCGACGGGCATTCCGGGGATCAGCGTCACGTTCCCCAGCTTGCCGATATCGTCGGTGATCTCGACTTCGCCCAGATAGAACAACTCGCCCGTGGCGCTGTCGCGCTGCGCGGCAGCCGAAACATGGACGATCTCGCCCTCCAGCTCGGGGGTGGTGCGCTGGTTGAAGGCCGAAAAGCGCAGCTTGACCGGCTGGCCGACCGAGACCTGATCGACATCGACAATGCTCAGCCGCATTTCGATCTTCAGATCGGCATCGTCGGGCACGATCGTAACGAGCGTCTGCGCCGGGGTGATCACCCCGCCAACGGTGGTGACGTTCATCTCGTTGACGATGCCGGCGATGGGCGAGCGGATATCGACCCGGTCCAGCCGGTCCTCGGCCGAAAGCAGGCGCTCGGACAGCTCGGTGATCTGCGCCTGAACGACCCGCAGCTCGCGCTGCGCCTCGTTGCGGGCGGTTTCATCTGTGGCGATGATCTGCAGCCGCACTTCGCTCATGCGGCCCTCGGCCCGCGCCATATTGGCCAGTGCCTCGCCGCGTTCGCCGGTCAGCCGCGCGATTTCGCGGTTGATGGCATAGACCCGCGCGCCCTCGATCAGCCCGGCGGTGGCCAGTTCTTCGAGCCTGGCATGCTCGGTGCTGACCAGTTCGATCTCCTCGTTGAGCGCTCCCAATTGCGACTCGAGCCCCACGATCTCCTGGCTCAATTGGCCAAGCTGGAGCTCGAGCTGCTCTTTCTGGCGCGCCCGCGCCAGGAGATTGCCGACAAACAGTGTGGTTTCCCCGCCGATGATGGCCGAACGCGCCGGGCCTTCGGCGGCAAGCACCGTGGAAAAATCGATTTCGGTCAGCCCGTCCCGCTCCGACAGCAGCCGGGCCGCCCGCCCCTGCAGCTCATAGAGCTGGCTGAGCACGATGGACCGCTCGGCGCGCGTCTCCACATCGCTCAGCCGCAACAGCACTTCGCCGGCTTCGACGAAATCGCCCTCCTGCACTGCAATCTCGCCGACGATGCCGCCATCGCGATGCTGCACCTCCTTGACGTGCTGGCCGACCGCAACCGTGCCGGGCGCGATCACCGCCCCGGTCAGCGTGGCCGTGGCGGCCCAGCCGCCGACGACCCCCACCAGCAGGAACCCGAAAAACGCGCTGACGGCGATCCGAAGCCCCAGACTGTAGGTGGACTCTTCGGCCCGCCCCCGGCGGCGTCGCCCTGCGCTCAATGGTCCAGCGTCAATACTTGTCATGATCGGTGCTCCCCGAGCCCTTCAAATTAGATGATCGCGTGTTCGTAAAGGTAAGGCTGATGCTGGCCGTGGATGGCGACCACAACGTCGTAGTTCTGATTGCCGTCGTAGTCGAATTCCAGCAGCGTCCGCTCCTCATCGCCCTCCAGTTCATAGCGAATCCTCAGCCGCAGACCGCTCTGGTCGTCCTCGGCATCCTCGCCCTGGAAATAATAGTCGAACCGGTTTTCCTCGCCGTCGCGGCCGGTCTTGGAGAACTCGTATTCGGCCACCAGAATGCGATCGCCGACCAGGAAATCGAGGATGTCGTGAATGACCTGCGGCCGGTCTGTCGCGTCAGTAAGAGGAAGACCGAACGAGAAGGTGTCAGCACCCCCGCCGCCGGTCAGCACGACCGCCTCGTCCCCGACATGGAACATGTCGTCGCCCGCGCCGCCCACCACCTCTTCAAACCCGGTCGCGGTATCATCTCCGATCTCGGCACTCGATACCTGCCCGGTCGCAAGATCGACGGAGACGCCCACCTTGGTGTCGGAGAGGTCGAGCGTGTCCGCCCCGTCCCCGCCGTCAAACGAATCGTCGTCGCCATCGAGCGCGACCACAACCCGGTCGTCGCCCTCACCACCCGTCACCGTGTCGGTGCCGGAGCCGTCATGGATCTCATCATCGCCGCCGCACCCGTCGATCACATCGTCCCCGGCGCCCCCATGCAATGTCTCGTCCCCGCCACCGCCGGCAATGGTATCGTCACCCGAGCCGCCGATAACCGTTTCGATGTTGGTGACAGTATCCTCGCCGATCTCTTCGCCCACGGCGCTCTGCCCGTCCAGATCGACAGCGACAGCCAGCTTTGCGGCAGAAAGATCGAGCGTGTCGGTCCCCGCGCCGCCGTCAAACACATCGGCGGCAGCGTCGGCGGACGCCACAAGGGTATCGTCGCCCGCATCGCCAAACAGCTTGTCGGCGCCCCCGCCGTCACTGAGCATGTCGTCCCCGGCACCGCCGGAGAGAAAATCGTCGCCTGCACCACCAAACAATCGATCGGCACCATCTTCGCCGAGAAGCGTGTCATCGCCGTCTTCGCCGAACAGCTGATCGTCCCCCTCGCCACCGCTCAGGATATCATTGCCCGATCCGCCAAAAATCCTGTCATTGCCGAGCCCGCCATAGACGAGATCGTGGCCGGCACCGGCAACGATCAGATCGTCCCCGGCCCCGCCGAAAACCACGTCGTCTCCGCCGCGCGCATCGATCAGATCGTTACCGCCCCGCGCATCGATAGTGTCGGCAAGGTTCACCCCGACAAGGTGGTCGAGCGCGTCCGTGCCCACCATATCCCCGCCCCGCTCCAGCCGGAAAAAGGCGCTGTGCGTTACTGCAGCGACCCCATCGCTGACCTGAAACGTGATGACAACGTCCGAAGCGGGCGTTTGCGCATGGCTCGAATAGACCCACCCATCCTCGGTTCTGCCGATAGACCCTGTGGACGCGCGCACATTGGCGACCTTGAGCACGTCACCATCGGCATCGACGACATTGGCCAGCAGTTCGTCGAGCCCGATCAGCACGGCGGCGCCGGCCACGATGTTGTTGAGCCGCACGGGCGCGCCGGTTTCAGGCGCCCTGTTGCCTCGGTCCTGTGTGGGCGGCCGTGCCGGGCCCGTCTCATCGGGCGGCGACTCTTCTCTAGCGACCTGACGGACCGCCACCGGGGCCGGCGGCCCACCATTCTGCCCGTCGCCGCCCTTCACTGTGGCCGGCCGAGGACCAGAAAAATCGATCACCGATGAGTCAGCCAACGCAAAGCGCGGCCCGGGAAAACCGACGACGTTATTGATCTGTTGACCCGGCTCCATGGGCAGAGGCGGCGCAAGGTGGTGCGCCGGGTCCGCAATACCTGCCTTTTTGCGATAGTCGTCCAGTTTTTCCGGCGCGCTCGACGCCGCGGCCTGGATGACCAGGTCCTGCTCGGGCTCAGGAGTTGGCGTATCGGGTGGCTGTGCCGCCTGGGCCGGTGTCAGCGCAAGCTTGAGATAGGCGACAATACCGGTGATCAGCAACCCGAACAGCATCGGTATGCGGTTCAGCCGCTGTGCATCGGCGAACCCATAGCGATCGCCCGGGTTCGGCCCTTCGCCTTCAACCTGCCGTGTGCCTTTGACCTCAATCATGCCGTCACCTCCCTTGACGGACGCTCGGTCATCGACGTCACGCGATGCGGTGCGAGGATTTCCTCCTTGGGACCGAAAGTGGTCATGCGCCCGTTCTGGATAACCGCCACCAGATCGACCGCCGCCAGCGCACTCGGCCGGTGGGCGACGACGATGGCGATGCCACCGCGTGCGCGGATACCCTTGATCGCTTCCGTCAACGCCGCCTCGCCTTCGCCGTCCAGGTTCGAGTTCGGCTCGTCCATGATGACCAGGAACGGATCGCCGTAAAGCGCCCGGGCAAGGCCGATGCGCTGGCGCTGGCCGGCAGAGAGAGCGTCTCCATTGGGACCGAGCAGGGTGTCGTACCCGTTATCGAGACGCACGATCATCTCATGAACACCCGCCGCCTTGGCCGCCCGGACAATCCCGGCGCTGTCGGGCTGAGGGTTGAACCTCGAGATATTCTGCTCGATCGTGGCATTGAGAAGCGCCACTTCCTGGGGAAGATAACCGACATAGCCGCCCAGCTTTTCATCCGGCCATTGGCTCAGATCGGCGTCATCGAGCCGTACCGCTCCGCGCAGGGGCGGCCAGATGCCGGCAAGCGCCCGCACGAGCGTTGTCTTGCCGCCGGCGCTCGGCCCGATAATGCCGAGAGCCTGCCCTGCCTTGAGTTCAAAGGCCACGTCGGTCAGAAGAATCCGGCCCGACCCAGGCGCGGCAACGGTCAGCATCTCGACGCGCAGCGAGGAGGCGGGGGGCGGCAATGTCATCGGCGGCTTTGCCTCTCCGATGGCGATCATGGTGTCGCGCAGCCGCTTGAAGGCATTGCGCGCCGACACGACGTTCTTCCAGTTGCCGATGGCGAGATCGACCGGCGCCAGTGCTCTTGTCGCGGCAACCGACGAGGCGATGATGGCGCCGGCCGAAAGATCGCCCTGAATGGTCAGATAGGCGCCCAGCCCGAGGATGGCCGATTGCAGCAGCATGCGCAGCACACGCGAGATCGCGCCAAGCGTTCCAACCACATCATTGGCTTTGGTCTGAAGCTTGAGGTGTTCGCCATTGGCGGTCCGGAAATTGTCGATGGCCCGCGACGCAAAGCCCATGGCCTTGAGAATCTCGGCATTGCGCGCGTTGGAATCGGCAATCGCATTGCGCTTGATCATTGCCTGCTGGGTGTCATTGGCCAGCCGGCGCGACAGCAGTTCGCCCAGGATGGCAAGAAACACCAGGATCACCGCGCCGCCCAATGTCAGGGCACCCAGCAGCGGATGGAGCAGGTATACAAAGAGGACATAAATCGGCATCCACGGCATGTCGAACAGCGCCATGGGCCCCTGGCTGCCGAGAAAAGCGCGCAGGTTGTCGACATCGCGGCCGCGCTCGAGCGACTCCGATGTGGAGAAGCCAAATCGCGGCATGTCGATGGCAACCTGATGGGCGAGCGGCGCGAATTTTCGATCGAGCCTCGCCCCCACCCTCACAAGCACCTGCGAGCGCACGATGTCGAACAGCCCCTGGAAAAGGTAAAGGCCGACCGCCAGCGCTGAAAGCGCCAGCAAGGTCGGCACGCTGCCGCTGGTAAGCGCCCGATCATAGATCTGGAGCATGTAGAAGGCGCCGGTGAGCGCCAGTATGTTGATGAGACCCGAGACGGTGAAGAGGTAGGCGGTGATGCCGCGAAATTCTTGTTTCAGTGCATCGTCCACGCGACGCTCTGCTAGTGCCCTGACATTGGATGTACGCATTTTCCGAAATCCTTAGACCCAAAGGGGAAAACAGAAAGATGCGGCAGCCCTTTGGGGGCTGCCGCAATGGATCTAGAGCGAGAAATCGGTGCTCACGAGGTCATGGGTTCCCTTGAGGCTGATCTTGAAGTCCGCCTCGTTTCCGTTACCCAAATTGCCTTCAACCACTGTGTAATCGCCATCGGCACGGGTTTCGTGGCTCACCAGCAGTTGACCGACACCAGCGCTCTGTCCGCCGTTGACCAGTGTGAAGGACTGATTCCCGGCCGTTCCGGCATCGGCGTCGATCGCACTGACATCGAGTTTATCGCCCGCTTCGAAACCGACGATCATATCGCCCTGTGCTGCAGCGGCAGAGCCGAAGACGAAGGTGTCTTGACCGGTACCACCATCGATGACGTTGACGGCGGTGCTGGCGGCGATGGTGTCGTTGCCAGCTCCAGTGACGACGTTCTCAATGCCCCAAAGCGTGTCCGAGCCGGTCTGCGTACTCATGGCGCTGCCATAGCCACCAAGACCGGTCCCCAGATTGACCGAGACGTTCGCCAGGATCGAGGACATGTCGAGCGTGTCAATTCCGGAGCCGCCATTGATCTCGTCGCCGAAATAGGAGTCGTCGCCGTCCCCTGCCTCGGCCACGATGCGGTCATCGCCCGCTCCGGCAACAACGGTGTCATTGCCGGCCCCGCCGTTGACCATATCGTCCCCGGCATCGCCAAAGAGACGGTCGTCGCCGTCGTCGCCGTACAAGAGGTCCGCATCGTCGCCGCCCAGAATCGTGTCGTTACCGGCTCCGCCAAAGGCCATGTCTTCTCCGGCCCAGGCCGCAACGAAGTCGGCACCATCGCCGCCAAGCAGCACGTCGGCCCCGGCAAGTCCGACGATCACGTCGTCGCCGCTGAAGCCGATCAGATGGTCGGCAGCTGCCGTGCCGGTCAGGACGTCGTTGCCGTCCGCGCCGATTTGGACAGTTGCGGGAACCTCTGCGGGCACGTCCTCGACAGGGTCATCGACCGTTTCGTCCGCAACACCGCCGATTTGGGGCGACTGGCCCGGAGCCGGAGTATAGCTGACCGAATGCGTGCCGTTGCTCATGGTGACGACCCCGTTTTCGTCCTGCGTCGTCACGTAGTCTTCGAGCACTGCTCCTTCCGGGAATTCGATGACATCCTGGTCACGCAGAGCCCCGATGATGGTGTCCTGCCCGCCATTGGACTTGAAGACGATCCGGTGCGCCGATCCGAGGGACGAAATGTCGATCGTGTCGTTGCCCGCGGTGCCATCGATGGTGATGGTATTCATGTTCAGGCTGGTTTCGGTAAAATCACCGAACACCGCGATCGTATCGCCGCCATCCACACCGCCGCCGGAGCCACCTGGCGAAGAGACCGTCAGCGTATTGACCACCAGTTCCTCGATTTGGGTCAACTGGGCGATGATAACCGCCGCCCCGGCTCCGACCGCCCTGGTAATGACGATCTCGGCATTTCCGGTGTAGCCGATATTGGCGATGGCGGCATTCCGGGTGTAAATGTTGAACGTCTCAGTCGCGCCGCCCCCGTTGATCTGGAAAACATCGCCTCCGGCCCCTTCTGTCCCGCCATTGACAACGTCGCTGCCGCTGCCGGCCGACCAGATGATGGTGTCATCCCCGGCACCGCCGTGTATGGCGTCATTGCCGCCGCCACCATCGATGGTGTCGTCGCCGTCAAAGCCGAGCAGAACCTGTGCTCCAGCTCCGCTCGAGATTGGATCGTCCGCGTTGTTAGTGCCATTGACGACAGTGAAGAGTTGCCCGTCAAAAGTCAGGCGTTCAACATCGACCAGCGTGTCGACACCATCAGCCCCGACGTTGTCAGTTACAACGATACCGCCAGTTCCGTTCAAGGCGATGTCGTAGTCAGCGAGTGATCCTGAAAATACGGCAGCATCAGTACCATCGCCGCCATCGATCGTATCGTCACCTTCGCCGCCGATCAGCGTATCATTGCTGACGCCGCCACTCAGGGTATCGTTGCCGGCGCCGCCGTCGATGGTGTCTGGACCGACTCCTCCTGTCATGACGTCTTCGCCGGCGCCACCAGACATCTGGTCTCCGCCGCCACTGCCATTCATGGTGTCATTGCCGTCGCCACCTTCCATGACGTCGTTGCCGCCGCCACCGATCATGGCATCATTGCCATCGCCACCATCCATGACGTCCCCACTACCCCCGCCATTGAGGGTGTCGTCGCCGAGACCGCCAGAGATGACGTCCTCTCCCGCGCCACCATTAATGCTGTCATTTCCCCCTTCACCTGAAAGCGTATCCGCACCACCGGCACCGGTTACGTGATCCTCACCGGCCGTGCCGCTGAAAATATTGGCGGCGCCATTACCATTGAAGGTCGCCCCAACCACGCTTGTCGGCTCGGAAATAACCGTCTCAAGCGTTCCAAGACCATCGGTGAAGGTTACGACCAAACGCAACTGCATGTTGATCTCACCGGCCGTGGGCGTAAAGGAGTCGGTGGTGGCACCTCCAATGTCGCTCCATGTCGTCCCGTCGAACGATGACTGCCATTGGAACGAGAAAGCACCCAACCCATTGAGATCGGCTATTCCAGACGTGTCCGACGTGAGATTCTGGGTCTGCGTCGGCGTCGTGTCGCTGATCACCGGAGCACCCGTCGCCGCCACGCTGAGTGAAAAGTCCTGATCGGCAAAGCGCAGGATCTCGACATTTCTGAGCGTATCGGTGCCGTCGGACTCTAGATCGTCGGAGACGTCGTCATGCTCAACCGTTATGGATCCGTCAGGATTGAAGGTGATGTCGTAGTTCTCCATCACGTCGCCAAAGACGGCCACGTCAAGGTCATTTGTCCCATCGGCTTGCCTGATGGTCCGGACAATGGAGAGCTGACCAGGGTTGAGTTCGCCCGAGAACATCCGTTGGGCGAGTGTCGTCATGGAGTTGTGCAACTCCAGCGGTTCTCCCGTGTGATCGGTATCACCGGGCGCAAACACGCCGATCTGCACGTCGAGCCATTTGTCGCCGTCGATGATATCGTCGCCCATCTGGCCGGTCATAATATCACTACCGTCGCCACCGAGAATGATGTCACCAGCGCTGAACTCTGTGACCCCTGCCCCCAGTACGTCCTCAAGTCCCGAAATCAGCTCAAGGGACTCAGCGTCGATAGCACTGCCAAGGTAGCCTTCCGCGCCTCCCAATGGGTTGGTAACGGGATCGAATGGCAGCCTGTCTTCAGCGAGGATATTGGTGCCCGTCAATACGTCGTCATGCACCGAGCCCGAAAGCCCCTCGACCGACTGATATTCATCGAGCGCCGCATTGCTTGGGATCGTGGGCGCTTCGTCAAATACGATCGGCAGCGAGAGATCGGCGTCGACAGCAAAGGCGCTGTCCTTGTATGTCGCCCAGTCCCAACCGGACATGCCGGCCATCTTGCCGCGACCGGGGCTTCCCACGAAGATATCGTCACCGCCTTCACCGATGAATTCATCGAAACCGCCGTCGCCGAGGAACACATCGTGTCCGTCGATGCCGTCATGGGCGAAAATCTCGTCGAAATTGTCGCCAGGGGCACCGTCGAAGGTACCGGTTTCGATCCAGTCGTTGCCCTCATTGCCGAGGATACGTTCGGCATTCTTGTTGCCGTAGACAAAGTCGTTGCCTTCACCGGCAAACACCTCCGAGCCCTCGTCGGTGCCCAGGAAGACAAAGTCGTGACCGGCCCCGGCAAGCACCAGATCAAGTCCCGGTCCGGCGTGGATAACGTCGTTGCCGGCACCGCCCTTGATGTTGTCGTCACCACCGCTGTCGGTGATGATGTCGTCGCCGTCGCCGCCATTTATGATGTCGTTGCCAAACCCGCCTTCAAGCACGTCGTCCCCACCGTCCCCATAGAGCGTGTCGTCGCCGATACCGCCAATGATGATATCGTCTCCACTCGGGTTTGACGCGTTGCCAGGATCGGTGCCGCCGAGAACCACGTGATCACCGCCCGTGTAGCGCAGATAGTTGGTATCAACGCCCGGCGTTGAAGGATCGTCGCGAACGACCAGGGGCGTCAGGATACCGCCACCCGCCGGATCCGCGCTGGTATCGACAACATCGTCGAGACTCTCGTCGACGCCGACAGTTGCCGGATCGTCGCCCAGCACGCCGTCGTCACCGGGCAGGTACACGCCGGTGTCGAGATTGAACTGCCGGGTCTGATCGACCTCCAGGATAAAGCCCGGAGTTGAAAAGACATCAGAAGGCAGGTGGGCGGCGTCCGTGTTGCGCATGATCATGCCGGCAAAGGAGTTATTCTCCATCTCGCCGAACAGATGCAGGCCGTCGAGGCGCTGCAGGTAATAGAACCGATCGCCGCTCTGCAGGTTTTCCATCTGCACTTCGAACACGAAGTTGAACGTGGCGCCGAGCATACCGCCGAACGGCATGATCTCCTCAGCCAGACCGCCAATCCAGAGATCGACATTTTCGAGGCCGCCGAGATCATCGGCATACACGCCAAGGCCGTTCAGGAAGTCCAATGCGTCCGCCGGTGGTGCGATCATGCGATCGACAATGCCATCGCCGTCATCGTCGACCCCCTGTTCGGTGCCAAAGATGATCGCCATGGACGCCGCGCGCTTGCCTTCGACAGTCGCTTCGCCCGTTATCAGGTCGTGGGTGCCATATGCCGCAATGAAGTTGATGATCGAGGCTTCATGCTTGAGGTGCCCCGCATAATCGACCCAGCTTTCATACGGCTTGAGACGCACGTCCTGGTTGGTCGCTTCGTAAAAGCTGCGCCGGGCCTCATTGAGTGAGGGGACGCCGGTATCACGGCCCCGGGCGAGGTTGATCGTCGCCAGATCGAGCGGAAGACCCAGAAGGTTGTTGCGCAGTGCGCCGGTCACAAATTCGTCGATCTCGTTGCCGACCTGCCGGGTCATGCCGCGAATGATCGCGCCCGCCGCAACCTCATCAGGTATCGTCGATCCCGGTCCGGTGAATGCAGTCGGATTGAGGAACCCCTGAATCAGGCTGATATGGTTGGGCACGAATTCGGCGCTGTATTGATCGATCGATTCCGTCAGCATCGAATGGCCGAACCGATAGACCACATGCGCAAACTCGGCCACGATCGAGGGATCGAGGGTGATATCGAACCCGTCGGGCACCAGGAACGCATTGATCGTCGGCTGGACCTTGCGGGCAAACTCCTCGAACACGAGGTGCTGGTACTGCATTTCGGTGCCGAATTTGGCCGCCTGGAACACGCGCTCACCGTTCCATTCGAGCCCGTCCGGCGAGGCCGGAACCGCGCCGACCGGCTCGGTCAGCCACTCGTTGATGAAGTCGAGATCGCCAGTTGCGATCACCATCTCCTTGGTGTGTTCGACCAGCCGGTTGTGCTCGGCGTGAAAGACGTGGTGAACGGCGGTCAGGCCCACATTCTCATTGGCGCGGCCGTCACCGGCAATGAAGTGCGCGTCGAGCAGTTCGTCATCGTAAACCCCGTCTTCGGCAATATTGCCGCCAATTTCGGTATCCCCATCCTCAAGCCCGTCAGGCACTGCGGTATGGGCGATATCGGCAAGAAAGGCGTGGTTGGTACGAACGGCACCGACCGCGGTGGGATCCACCGGCGTGCCTATTACGCCTTCCATGACTTCATCATCATTGGTATTGGGTATGCCGTCCGGTCCGAGCCCAACCACCAGTTGCGGCAGACCGTTGAGGCCAGGAATAAAATTGCCATAAGGATCGGTCCGCAACAGCGGCACGCTGCCCACGTCCAGATCGGTCAACTCGATGCCGAGAAGATTGGCCGCCTGCGCCTTGACCTCGCCCCAGGTCGCCATTCCCCCATTGGCTCCCTCGATCAACCTGCCGGTCGCGACCGGGCCATTGGGACCCGCTTCGTACTCGCGCAGGAACACCTGATGGGAGGGGTGGGAGGTATAGGTCTGGTTCTGGTCGACAAACGGAGTTGTGGTGTTGATGGGACCGATATTGTCCGCGGATTCATCGACCGCGGTCAAAGGATCATCGACCATGATGCCGTCTGGGCCGGCGTCACGCGTTGCCCGGGTCAGCACCATGAAGTTCGTGTCGCTGCCCTCGACATAAAGCGGATCATCGGGCTGAAGCGGAATCATGACTGTGCCACTGCCGCCCTTGTTGACCAGATCGAGCCCGTGATCGAAGAACTGGCCAAACAGCGTGAACCACGAGTTGAACGGCGCCGACAGTCCCTCGTCGGGCGCGACGTTGGGGATATGGAGGTTTGCACCATCAAGCGTAATGCCATTGGCATCGAGCAATTCGTTGAGCCCGCCTGGAACGCTGGCTGCCGCGTCAAGCGCCGCTTGTGCATTGGCCAGTTCCAGGGCCGCATCGTCGGCAGCCTGCTGCAGCAGAAGGTTGCCGGGACTGGCTGCCGCCGCGGCGGCAGCTGAAGCCTCGACCCGCGCTGCCTCCGCAACATCGATGAACAACGGTCGCAACGGCGCATATGCCGTCGAAATCTGGCCGGTGATGACAAGCCCGGGATCGTCAACGCCAGCGGCCTCCAGTGCCGTCAGAATGGCGGCAGGGTTGCCGAGCGTCTGGTCGACGATCAGATTGGAGATGATGCGAACCGAGGGATCGATGACATCGCCCGGCGTGGCATTCGGCCCCGGCCCGTCGGCATCGACCCCCGGCGTATAGGTCATCTCGAAGGGAACGGCGGGCATTGGCCCGTCGCCATCGAAATCGACCATGGCCGTAACGGTGCGATACTGCGGCTCCAGCAACTCGGGAAATTCCTGGTCGGCCGAGCCCCAGGTTTCCTGACCCGGAAGCAGATGGTTGTAGGTGCCATCGACAGTGCGCAGGCCCCACGCGATATTGTACGCCGGGATGGAGGCCGGATTGGCGTTCAGGCTCTCGCCGAACAGCGGTGCCCCGTCCACCCCGTCCGATTCCAGATACAGGGCGTGCGCTTCGGATATCTTGATCTGCTTGAGAATGAACTCCAGATCGCTCTTGATGTAGGTAACCATAGTCGCTCTCCGTTGTCGGCCGAACAGCCATTCGCTGGGTGCCCCCGGGCCGGCATGGCGCAGGTGACACGATAATTCGAGGCTGTTAGTGTCGCGTCGGATTGCAAGCGGCGTAAGCTACGATAGTCGAGCGAAGTGATGTGACGTCAGGCCCCACAAACGATGCGACCAAAGGGACAATTTCTATGGGACCTTGGTCTCACCTGAACGCCCTGCCCCGATGGTTTGCCCGATTGAGCCTTTCTGCACGGTTTCTGATCGTTGGGAGCGGGGCGCTATGTGTCAGCATGGCCATACTCGGCAGCTGGATCACCACCGGCATTTCCGCAAGCACCCTCAACAGCGCCGCAAGATCGAGCTCGGTGTTTGTCGAGACCTTCCTTGAACCCGCCGTCCAGGACATGGCGCCGGACGGCACGATGGCGCCCGGGCAGATGGCGCAACTCGACACTCTGCTGGCCGATACCCCGCTCCGCGAACGCCTGATCTCGGTCAAGGTCTGGCGCACCGACGGAACCATCATCTACAGCACCGACAAGGACCTGATCGGTCGCCGGTTCGACACCGCCGACGTCGACCGGGCCGCCAGCGGAGAAGTTGTCGCCTCCTTCGACGCGCTCGACAATCACGAAGGGGCGGGCGAGCGTGAAACCGGGCTGCCGCTGATTGAAATCTATGCCCCCCTGCACAGCGCGCAGAGCGGAGAGATCGTCGCGATCGGCGAATATTATGAACACGCAGCGTGGCTTGCCGAGGATCTGGAGCGAACCCGGCTCTTCACCTGGGCCGTCGTCGGCGCCACCACCGCAGCCATGATCGGGATTTTGTACCTGCTCGTCATGCGCAGCAGCGCGATAATCGCCAGCCAGCGCCAGCAGTTGGACCAGCGCATAGCAGAGGCCGACCTTATGGCCGCGCAGAACGAGGGCCTGCGGGCCATCGCCGACAAGGCCCGTCTCGACGCCAGCGAGGCCAACGAGCAGCTTCTCGGCCGCATAGGTGCCGATCTCCATGACGGCCCGATCCAGATGCTCAGCCTGCTGACCCTGCGCCTCTCCGCCGAAGAGGAGGGGGACGAAAGCACGCTCGAGGCAGACAGGGAGAACGCCCTGATCGCACAAAATGTTCTAACGGACCTGCGCACCATCTCGGCCGGGCTGGTGCTTCCCGAAATCGCAGAGATCGATCTGCGCGATGCCCTGCAACTCGCAGTCCTTCGCCACGAAGGTCTCACCGGGACAAAGGTAGTCGTGCAATTTTCCGGTCTCCCCCAGACCTCGCCTCTGCCGCTCAGGACCTGCGCCTACCGCGTCGTGCAGGAGGCGCTCAACAACGCCCATAAGCACGCCCGCAATGCGCGCACCGAGGTGAGCGCCACCGTTTCAGACGGTCATCTCCATCTCACGGTCTCCGATTCAGGACCAGGAATGCGCGTCGAGGAAAATGCGGTGGGTGGGCGTGAGCAGCTGGGGCTCGCCGGCATCCGAAATCGGGTCAATGCCCTCAGGGGCGAATTCTTCATCGACCAGCTCAAGGGCGGCGGCACCAGCGTCAACGTGCTGCTGCCGATCAATCCCTAGAGCGCTTCCAGGATAAGTGGAAACCACTTTTCCGGTTCGGAAGCGCGACAAAACAACGATCTAGCTCAGCGCATACGCCTGCTGTCCCGGCTTGAACTGGGCGAGCTTTTGCGCCTGCATGGCCACCTCGACCCGGTTGCGCGCGTGGAGCTTCTGCATGAGATTGGTCATGTATCGTTTGACCGTCTTTTCGCTGATGGAAAGACTGCGGGCGATCTCCCGATTGGTGCGCGCCTGGAGCAGATAGGCCACGATCTGGCGCTCGCGCACGCTCAGATCGACCCCGCGATCCACGCTTTCCTGCCGCGTCCGGTTGCGCAGGCCGCTGAGAACCTGGCTGGCATAAAGCTTGGTGATATACATCTCGCCCCGCAGCACCGAACTCACGGCCTCGAACAATTCGCCGAATGTAGCGCCCTTCAGGACAAAGCCGGTCGCGCCGGCCTCGAGCGCCCGCATGGCCGAGTCGACGCTTGAAAACGCTGTGAAGACAACGATCTTTGTGAAGTCCGATTTTCGGACGATTTCCGTCATGGCCGAAAAGACGTCGCCGGGCATGCTCAGATCCATGAAAAGGATTTGAGGGTGATGCATCTCTACAATATTTCGGGCATCGTTTGCTGACGAACCCGACGCAACGACGTTGAATTGCCCCTTGTTCTGAAAAAGCGCCTTCATGCCTTCAAGCAAGATCGGATGATCGTCAACGAAAGCGATGCTGACCTTTTCGTCATCTATCATTGTTTCGCCCCTCGCCCCCTTGGCATTGCCTAAATTAGCATGCGATTTTTTCCCGACGTCATGATTATTGTCAAAACACAGGCAACTTTCGCGCCTGGGCAGCCGTCGCCGCAAGGCAGGATTTTCGGGGACCCGGCCCCGACCTGTATCGCTTACCCAAAGGCCATGGCACCCGCTATTGCCAGAAACACAACCAGCCCTGCCGCTATCGCCCATTCGGCCGGGGTGAGCGAAAATCCACCCCGAGACCCGCTGCTATCCGAAGTGGGACCGCCACGCTGCCCGTAGCGGCCGGAAACGCGGCCGAACCGCCGCTTGAGATCGCGCAGCCGCGCTTCGGCCTCCTCGGCGTTCTTTCCATTGATCGGCTGGGGCTTACGGGCCATGGCTGCCTCCATCACGCAATACCAAAACACGGCACTTAGGCGCCCTGCCCGCCAGTTCAACCGTTCCATGCCAATATCGTTTATACGTGCTGATCGAGCAGGATGGCGTTGCCGTCCGGATCCATCAATGTGCAACTGCCCGGCCCGCTGCCGGCCTCGTCCACCTCCTGCTCGAAGCGCAGACCGGCGCCCTTCAGCTTCTTTTGGATGTCCCGTATGTCGGTAAAGTCGCCGATCGGCTGCGCATCGCTGTCCCATCCGGGATTGAATGTCAGGATATTGTTCTCGAACATGCCCTGAAACAGCCCGATCACCGCAGTTGGCGACTTCATGATGAGCCAACCCTGCTCGGCATCGCCGTGAAAGACCTCAAACCCGAGCTTTTCGTAAAACGCGCGCGAGGCGGTTATGTCCTTGACCGCCAGACTTATGGAAAATGCTCCCAACTGCATCTGTTTCCCTCCTGCAATCAGATAGACCGGATTGTTCCCACCCATCACGCAGGGCACAAGCCCGGGCCGATCACAATTGTGACACGCCATCCCGGTCTCGCCTCCAAAAATCTTATCCCCGCCCCCAGCCCCTCATGGCAATCTCCCTTCACGACCGCACCAGGGCGAGGTTGCAAACGAGCTTCCGGTGAGGGCGGGATTGGAGAAGGGGGAGCATGGGTCCGAGCCTTAGGACCACATCGGCCTCCGGGCACTTCGATCCCATCCGACAGGTCGATCCGGGTCCGATGGGGGTCGCCCCAGCGGAGGCCCAAAGCGGACGGATGGCCGGACGAGGAGTAAAATCCACGTCATACTCCCGAAAGGGAGAGGGGCACCGTGGAAACCATCTGCAAGGATGGCGTCCCGACAAACCCCAGCCCGAGAGCCGCTATAAGCCAAAAACCCCGGGTGTGAACGACGAAGCTGGCTTCGCACACAAACTACACTACGAATGAAGCTTGCTTCGCCGTTCACCGCCCCTTCGGGCACCGCTTATATAAACCGAGGCTTATGGCCGTCGGATGGTTTTGCACGTCCTATGCTTTGAGATGATCGAGCACGCCCTGCCCTGCCGCCCGGCCCGTCGCCAGGCACGCAGTCAGCAGATATCCCCCGGTCGGCGCTTCCCAGTCGAGCATTTCCCCGGCCACGAACACCCCCGGCAGCTTTTTCAGCATCAGCCCCTCATCGACAGCGTTCAAATCCACACCACCGGCAACCGAAATTGCCTCGGCGATCGGACGCGGCCGCACCAGTGGCACCGCCAGGGCCTTGATCGCCCCGGCCAGCGCACCATTGTCCCCGCGCACCGCTTCGCCGGTCAGCTCTCTCACCAACCCGGCCTTGACCCCATCGAGCCCTGCCCCCTTGCGCAATCGGCTCGAAAAGCTCGCCTTGGCCGGCTGCCGCGCCAGATCGCGCTCGAGCCGCTCGGCGGTCCGGTCCGGCACCAGATCGAGCACCAACGCCGTCGGCCCCACCTCCAGCCCATCGCGCAGCGCCGCCGATTGCCCATAGACCAGCGACCCCTCGACACCGGTCCGGGAGATAACGAACTCCCCACGGGTCGGCCCCGCCGCCACGGCCTTGACCGGCGCGCCTGCGAACCGTTCGACGAAGTGTTCGCTCCAGTCGACATCGAACCCGCAATTGGCCGGACGGAAGGGATCTACCGCCACGCCCCGCGCCTTCAGCCAGGGCACCCACGCTGCGTCGGACCCCAGCCGGGGCCAGCTCGCCCCGCCCAGCGCCAGCACCACGGCATCGAATGGCTCGCGCACCTCGCCCTCAGGCGTTTCAAACACCAGCGTGTCGCCCTCGAACCCCGCCCAGCGATGTCGCGTCCGAATGGCAACGCCCTGCTCTGCCAGCCGCTCGAGCCACGCCCGCAGCAGCGGCGAAGCCTTCATCGCCCTGGGAAACACCCGCCCCGACGACCCCACAAACGTCTCGCTGCCCAGCCCGGCCGCCCATTCGCGCACCGCCGCGTTGTCAAATGCTGCAAGGATAGGCTCCAAAAACGCCCGCGCCGCCCCGAACCGGGAAAAGAAATCCCCCATCGCCTCGGCATGGGTTAGATTCAGCCCGGACTTGCCCGCCATCAACAGTTTGCGCCCGACGGTCGGCATCCCCTCGTAAACGGTCACGAAATATCCGGCGCCCGAAACCACCTCGGCCGCCATCAGTCCGGCGGGTCCACCCCCGATGATTGCAATACGCTTGTCCATGGCCAGCCCAGAACACCCTTTCGCCACCGCTGTCAAACCGCTAGTTTTGGCGTTCAACCTGAGTCATTTCCAAAACAAAGAAGACCCATCATGTCCGACTCGCGTTCAAACGCTCCCGTCAACGAGGAAAAGCTCGACAAGCTCGCCCAGGTCGCCGTTCACACCGGCCTCGGGCTCGAAGCCGGTCAGGATCTGCTCATCACCGCCCCGCTTTCGGCCCTGCCGCTCGTTCGCAAGATCACCGAGCACGCCTACAAGGCCGGCGCCGGTCTCGTGACCACGCTCTATTCGGACGAGGAAGCCACCCTGGCCCGCTACAGGCACGCCAATGACGACGCTTTCGACCACGCCGCCGGCTGGCTCTATGAAGGCATGGCCAAGGCCTTTGGCTCCAACACGGCCCGCCTTGCCATTTCCGGCGACAACCCCATGATGCTGGCCGAACAGGATCCCGAAAAGGTCTCCCGCGCCAACCGCGCCAATTCCAAGGCTTACAAGCCCGCCATCAAGAAGATCACGGGCTTTGAGATCAACTGGAACATTGTTTCATACCCAAACCCGCAATGGGCCAAGCTCGTCTTCCCCGATCTTGGTGAGGACGAGGCTGTCGCAAAGCTGGCCGATGCCATTTTCGCTGCCTCCCGCGTCGATCAGGCCGATCCCGTCGAAGCCTGGAAACAGCACAATGCAGAAATCCACGCCCGCCGCGACTGGCTCAATAAAATGAAGTTCCGCGATCTGCACTTTACGGCCCCCGGCACCGATCTCGTCGTCGGCCTCGCTGACGATCACGAATGGGCCGGCGGCGCCTCGCTCGCCAAGAACGGCATCACCTGCAATCCCAACATTCCGACCGAAGAGGTCTTCACCACCCCCCACGCCCGCCGTGTCGATGGTGTGGTGCGCTCCACCAAGCCGCTCTCGCACAACGGTTCGGTGATCGAAGACATCGAAATGGTCTTCAAGGATGGCGTTGCCGTCGAGGTGCGGGCCACCAAGGGCGAAAACGTCTGGAACAAGGTTCTCGATACCGACGAGGGCGGCCGCCGCCTGGGCGAAGTGGCCCTGGTGCCCCACTCCTCTCCGATCAGCCAGTCCGGCGTTCTGTTCTACAACACGCTGTTTGACGAAAACGCCGCCTGCCACATTGCCATGGGCCAGTGCTACACCGAGTGCTTTGTCGATGGCGACAAGCTGAGCGAAGATGAAGTCGCCGAAAAGGGCGGCAACTCGAGCCTTATCCACATCGACTGGATGATCGGATCGGGCGAAATGGACATTGACGGCATCACTCAGGACGGCGAACGCGTCCCCGTCTTCCGCAAGGGCGAATGGGCAAACTGATCCAAAGCGCGAAAAAAGATGGAGAAGGGCTGGGTAATCCCCGGCCCTTTTTTTGCCTTACCATCCTGTCCAACATTTCATCTGCCGGACAGCCTGCCGTGAGTTTGCATCCCCTAGTCTCCTCCCACCGGCGCAAAAGCTGTGCCGCCCATGCAAAGGAGACGACACATGAAAAATCTGAAACGGACCGCGATCATAACCATCGCTGCCGCCTCGATCGGAGCCGCAACGCTTGCTCCGGCCATCGCTCAACCCTTCGGCGGCGCCCGCGACACCGGCGTTCATCAAATTCACGGTGATGGTGCACGCAGCTTCCGCCCTGGCGGCGACAACCCGATGGGCCATTTCCGTCAGGGCGGCGGTCTTGGAGAAATGTTCCTGTCTGACCGTGGCGCCGAAGCGATCGATATCGCCGTCGTCCGGCTCACCCATCTGCTCGATTTGACAGATGACCAGAAGGCACTGCTCGAAGATCTCCGTGCCGCAGCCCTTGGCGCCTATGACGACGTTCAGGCCGCCCGCGACGAAATCGCTCCAGTCGCCGAAGACGACGCCGCCCAGCCCGATCTGGTCGCCCGTTTCGCCGGCATGGTTGCCATGACCACCGCCCGCGCCGAAGCCCTCGAAACGCTCCAACCGACCTTCGAGACCTTTGTCGGAAGCCTTGACCAGACCCAGCTCGAAAAACTGACGCCGCAGCGTCGGGGCGATCCGCGGGTCACGCCCTCTGCTCCTGCAACCGATGCGGCTCCCGAAACCCCTCAAGCCGAGGGCTGAACGAGCCGCAACGCCACAAGAACACCCGATCCGGCGATCAGGAACGCCGGGTCGGCCCAAGAAAACCCCGGCACGCCCACCATAGTGCGTGCCCGCGTCCCCCCGAACCCCCGCGCCTCCATGGCAATCGCCGACCGTCCGGCCCGCCGCACCGCGAAGGCCAGCAACGGCACGGCCAGCGCCGCCATCTCGCATGGCCCAGAAATACGCCGTATGGGCCTACCGGCCCGCATTGCCCGCGCCATACGCATCTGAGCCGCCTCGGCCAAAAGATCGGGAACCAGTTGCATCGCCACGAACAGCGCATAACCAAGCCGCACAGGAAATTTCAGATACGCGATCAGCGCCCGCACGAACGCCCCCGGATCGACGCTGAGCGCAAACAGGATCGAAATCGTCCCGATCGCCAATGCCCGCAGGCTCAAGGTCAGCCCTGCCGAGAGGGCCGCACCGCCATTATCCCCGCCCACGATATGCATGGCAAAATCACTATCCTGGCGAAACAGCAGATTGGTCGTGACAAATCCCATGCCGAACAGAATGAACGGCACCATCAACGCCAAAAGAAGCAGGACGGGTACCCGCTGAATACCGACAAGCACCAACACGACAACGCCAATCACTGACACCTGGAACAGCGGATCGAACGACGACGCCACCCCGACGAAAAACACCAGGCAGACGGCGAACACCGTCAGCGGATTGAGCCGTCCGAGCGGTGCGCCCGAAAACCTCTCATTCAGCACAGCCATCCCGCCTCACCCCGCCGCCCGCATCCGCGCCGCCAATCCCACCCGCTCCAGCCAGTCGAGCACCGGCGCAAAAGTCGGCCGCGCAAGCCCCGCCGCCTCCGTCACGGCGGCATCGCCCAGAATGTCCAGGGGCTTGCCTTCGGCCAGTATCCCGCCATCGGCGATCACCGCGATCCGGTCACACAGCTTCACCGCCATGTCCATGTCGTGCGTGACGAGCACCACGCCCTTCCCCTTTTCCTTCAGCGCAAGAAGATGCTCTGCAACCATCGCCGCCCCCGCAGCGTCCAGTCCCGAAAACGGTTCATCGAAGACCACGAACGGCCAACGCCCACCTGCATCCAGGCTCGCCAGCGCCAGCCGGCGCTTCTGTCCGAACGAGAGCTCGAACGGATGCCGCTCTGCAAACCCGGCAAGCCCCCATTGCTCAAGCACAGCCTGGCAATCCCCGCCCCCGTCCATCGCCCCCAGAATTTCCTCCCGCACGCTCGCCGCCACAAGCTGGGCCTCCGGGTTCTGGAAGGCGATGCCTGCCATTGGCCCCTCCCGATGCCCCGCGCGCAACCGCAGCACGCCGGCCAGGCTCGCCGCCAGTGTCGTCTTGCCCGCCCCATTGGGTCCGATCAGCCCCACAATCTCCCCCTCTCGGATGTCGAGATCTATGTCCTTGAGAACAGCGCGCCCCATTGGCGGGGCGCAATCGGCCTGCCTGAGGGACGCAACAACCTTGCCGCCCGCCGAGGGAACGCTGATGCGCTGCTCTATGTATCGCTGCGCAACGACACCGGCCGCCGCTACGGCCGCATCATCGCCGACACCTGGATCGAATGGTGCCAGCACATCCGCAAAGGACAGCGGGGCCTGCTCGGCGGCAAGCCCGATCGCGCCGAGCATGTCATCGAGCGCCGAAAAGCCGGGCCGCCAGATACCGGCTTGCACAAGGTCCTGCCCGCGCTCCCGAAACAGCGGCCCCGGCGGCATATCCGCCAGCACTGCGCCGTCCTCGCCAAGCACCACAACGCGGTCGATAGCGTCGATCAACCCGTCGAGCCGATGGTCGATGACCACCACAGCGTCAAACGTCTCCCGCTCCGACAGCAGACCATGCACCTTGGCGGTCGCCGCCGGGCTCAGATGCGAGGTTGGCTCGTCGGCGATCAGAACCGGTGTCTCCTGCGCCAGCACCGAAGCCAGTGCGACGAGCTGGCGCTCGCCGCCGGACAGCGTAGAACTGCGCCGGCCCTGCCACGCCTGCGGCAAACCGAGCCGATCGAGAACGTCAGCAGTTCGCGCGGTGATCGTTGCCGGATCCATTCCCTGGTTCTCCAGCGCAAAGGCAATCTCCTCACCCACACGCATGCCGCACAGTGTTTCGTCTGCGTTCTGGAAATATTGCGCCACCGTATCGGCCCATTGGGCCGCACTGCGACTGGCAACGTCGGCGCCATTCAGTTTGATCCACCCCGCAACGATCGCCGGAACGGCATTCGGAATCAGCCCCGTCAGCGCAAGCATGAGCGAAGATTTCCCCGAGCCCGACGGTCCGAGCACAAGAACGCGCTCTCCCTGCTCGACATCGATATCGACCGGCCCCACCGCATCGTCGGTGGCGAAGGGATATCGGATCGATACCCCCTCCCATTGCGCCATGGTCATTGGGCTGCCTGCGCCGCAAATCCAGCGCCGCGACGCTCGATATCGATGCGCAGCCCTCTGAGCACGCCCGTACGATAGAGAGCCTCGACAATCAGGTGACCCACAACCCCAGCCAACACGGCCCCGCTGACAAGCCGGATGACAAACATGGCCCCAACCAGCCAGGGCTCAAGCGCGCCGTAGTCGAACAGGAACCAGTTATAGACAAAGCTCGTCACCGAAGCGCCCATCCCCGCAGCGATCAGCACCGGCAGCCGGTAGTGCTTCCAGCCCAGCGCCGCAAAAACCAGTTCCGCCCCCAGCCCCTGCACAACTGCGGCGATCAGCAGACCGATGCCCGCCGGACTGCCCAGCAGTATCTCGACCCCGGCCGCGAGCACCTCGGCCATCAGCGCCACCCCGGGTTTGCGGACGATGGCGGCGGCAACGATGGAGGCAGAGAACCAGAACCCCATGAAGACATCCATGGTCACCGGCCCGAACGCTGCCTGACTGACCAGCCAGACCTGAACCCAGGCCAGATACAACACGGCGAACGCGGCGCCGAAAACGGCAACGACAAGGGTTTCGCGCAGCGTCCAGCGCCACGAATGCGAAGCGAAATCGGACATTTGCTGTCCTCCTTTGATAACGATGTCGGAAAAAGCGCCGCGGGGCCGCGCCCCACGGACAAGTTACGCAGCGGCGTCCTTGGACGGGCTGTTGGCCGAAGCGGTCAGATCGATCGCGACATGTGCACTCGGGTCGCCGAAACTGAGCCATGCCTGCGAAAGGGCCTCAAAAACGGGCCCGGCGTCGCCGGCCAACCTTGTGCAATAGTTCTTCGCCCTGTCGAACACCGGCGAGGCTTTCAGGAAATCGATGCAGCCGTAGATTTCGTCCATGTAATCGGCCGGGCCCAGTGGATAGAGCGAAAACTGCACGGTAACCCGCTGGCCAGTCGAGGGCGCATCGGTCACGGCCTGCGCCGCGTGCGTCTTGCGCCTTTCAAGGTCTTCATCGAAAGCCGACGGCTGCTCGGGCGAGCAGATGTCCATGTCCGGTTCTCCCGGACACCCGCGCGAGATGGTGGCATGCATCGCCACATGATGCCCGCTCCGCGCTGCCGCAACGAACAATTCGCGCATGGTTGGAAAAATCAACTCTGGCGGACCGACGACAAGCGTCGAGATATCGTCGGTCTCTATGCGCAAGCGGTCCCTATAGGGCGCAATTGCGTCGAGAGAGGACAGAATTACGCGAACGAAATCGTCCGCCATGACATAAAGGGAGAGTTGTGCGCCGCACTTCATCTTCGCCTCGCTCCGCTGGTATTATCCAGATCAGCTTTAGGGTTAGATGGCTTTGCGCCGTCCTCTCAGCCCCGGCCATACGGAGCACCCCTGTCGAACGACTCGATGGGTAGCACAACTTTGGATCGTGTCGCAACGGGAACTTCCCGCTTTGAGAGAACACCGTTTTCCGGCACTCTATGCACCTGTTTCAGGAAAGGCCCAACCGTGCGAAACACCCGATTTGCAATAGCAGCCATCCTTATAAGCGCCTTACCGGCGATCGGCTTCGCGCAGCAGGAAGCCGGAAGCGAAAAAGACGCCTTTGCGCGTTTTTCACAGAGCTTTCCCGAACTGTGCTATGGGCTCGAAGACTCCGCCGCCGCGGAATATTACGCGAACGAGAGTTGGGATCTGAGCTGGGAGCCCGAATATTCGGACACCCCACAGACCGCCACACTCTACAAATTCTTCTGCGGTTCTGGCGCTTACAACGTCAACCACATGTACTATCTCGAAACCGAGTATGAGGGCTTGGTGCCGGTGGCCTTTGCCACGCCCCAGTTCGACGTCGTGTATGAAAATGATGATTTCGAGGGCGCGGTCCTCGATATGCCGATGACAGGCTACGGCACCCAGCTGTTGCTTACCAATTCCGAATTTGACCCCGACAGCATGACCATCACCTCTCACGCCCTTTGGCGCGGCCTTGGCGACGCTTTCTCAGCGGGAACCTGGACCTTCGATGAGGGTCAGTTCGTACTTATCCGCTACGAGGTCGATGCGCAGTATGATGGCGAGGCCAATCCCGAAACCCTCGTGCGTTTCAAATAGGAACCGCGTGCCATGTCAGAACTCAAGACCCGCCCAACCGACCGGAAAGTTTCCCAATTCATCGACGCTGTCGAAACCGATCAGAAGCGGCAGGACTGCTGGACCATCGTCGAAATGATGCGCACGGTAACCGGTGCCGAACCCGTCCTGTGGGGTTCCTCGATCGTTGGCTTCGGCACCTACACCTACGTCAATACGACCAAAAAACCCGCCGATTGGCCCATCACCGGATTTTCGCCCCGCAAGGCAAATCTCACGCTCTACGTGATGCCTGGATTCTCGAACTATGAATCCCTCATGGCCAGGCTGGGCAAGCACTCCATGGGAAAATCCTGTCTCTATATCAAGAAGTTGGCCGATATCGACTTTGATGTTCTCGAAGAGATCATTCGGCGGTCGGTCCACGACATGAAGGCGGCCTACCCCACCAGATAAGAAGAGACCGCAGCGCCGGGCGGACGACTGCGGTCTCCATAAACGCTTCCGCCGCGCTGTTGAGGGCTTGGGGGACTACAGCGGAAGCTTGTGTCCGCTAGTGCATGGGCTCGTTTGCCAGTCCAGCAGACACCTTCAATATCGGGTGCCATTGCGGCGACAAAAGGCCCAATCACCGAACTGTGATAAAATGCTGATTGGATCGCAGAGCATTGCACGGCGAAGCCGAAACTGGCATGCCTTGGGGTTAAAACCAAAAACAAGAACAGGACTAGCGCATGAAACTCATCACTCCGCCCGCCATACCGCTGAAATCCTTCTCCGATCCGGTCAAGGCCTGGGAGTATGTCTGCGAAATCTATGATCGCAACACGGGCTTCATCCGCGACCATCTGCTCAACCTCACCAAGGGCCAGGTGCCACCGGGCAAAATCCGGGCCCACTACCCCAAGGTGCAGGTCCTTTCCACCAGTTTCCAGCAGCAGGCCAGTTCGCGTCTCGCCTATGGTTTCCTGCACAGCCCCGGCCTCTACCAGACGACGCTGACCCAGCCGGCGCTTTTTCACAAATACCTGATCGAGAACTTCTCGCTGATCCTCAAGAACCACGGCGGCAAAATAGAGGTCGGGGAGTCTGAAACCCCCATTCCGCTTCATTTCGCCGTCGATCCCAAGGAACGGGTCGAAGGCGACACGCTCCTCGATATCGGCGTGCCGCTGCGCGATCTGTTTGATGTCCCCGATCTGGCGCATATGGATGACGAGATCGCCAATGGCACCTTCATTCCGCCCTCGGGCGGCCCCTACCCGCTTGCCGCTTTCACCGGACCGCGCGTCGATTATTCGCTGCACCGACTCAACCACTACACCGGCACGGTCCCCGATCACTTCCAGAATTTCGTGATCTTTACCAACTACCAGTTCTATATTGAGGAATTCACCCGCCTCGCCCATCAGTGGATGAGCGAAGGCCACGAATTCTATGAAAGCTTTGTCGAACCGGGCAATGTGATAACCACCAACTCCCGGCTCGGCGGCGGCACTGAAGGCACGCTCCCGGCCCGCCAGCCCCAGATGCCCGCTTATCACCTGACCGCGCCGAACGGACGTGGCATCACGATGATCAATATCGGCGTCGGCCCCTCCAACGCCAAAACGGCGACAGACCACATCGCCGTTCTGCGTCCACATGCCTGGCTGATGCTCGGCCACTGTGCCGGCCTGCGCAACTCTCAGTCCTTGGGCGACTACGTTCTGGCCCACGCTTACGTGCGCGAAGATCACGTTCTCGACGACGATTTGCCTGTGACGGTCCCTATTCCTGCACTGGCCGAAATCCAGCTCGCACTGCAGGAGGCCGTGGCCGAGGTCACCCACCTTGAAGGGCTCGAAACCAAGACCATCATGCGGACGGGAACGGTGTTTACCATCGACAACCGCAACTGGGAGTTGCGCGACCAGAGCGAGATCACTCGCCGTTTGTCACAATCGCGCGCCATCGCGCTGGACATGGAGAGCGCCACTATCGCTGCCAATGGATTTCGCTTTCGCGTTCCCTACGGAACCCTGCTCTGCGTATCCGACAAACCCCTGCATGGCGAACTCAAGCTCCCGGGCATGGCCTCGGACTTCTATCGCACCCAGGTCAACCGGCACCTGCTGATTGGCCTCAAGGCCATGGAGATCCTGCGCAATCAGCCGGTCGAAAGACTGCACTCGCGCAAGCTGCGATCCTTTGCCGAAACGGCATTCCAATAAGAAAGGGCGCCTCTGGCGCCCTCCTCATAAGCCCGGAAAATCCTGCCTCAGCGTTTGAGCGCCAGACTCTCATTGGCAGTGATCGCGGTCATGTTCACGATCCCACGGCTGGTTACCGACGGCGCCAGAATATGCGCCGGGTTCCGCGTGCCCATCAGGATCGGCCCGACCGGAAGTGCGTTGTTGAGTTCTTTCAGCAAGGTCATGGAAAGATTCGCGCTTTCAAGGTTCGGGAACACCAGAAGGTTGGCTTCGCCCTTGAGGACCGAGTCGGGAATGTAGCGTTCACGCAACCCCTGGTTAAGCGCCAAGTCGCCTTGCATTTCGCCCTCAACGATGAGGTCGGGGGCCACGCGTTTGAGCTTGTCGTAGGCCTCTTTCATCTTGTGTGATGTGGTGCCTTCACGCGATCCGAAGTTCGAGTAGCTCAGCAGGGCCGCCCTGGCCTCGATATTGAAGCGCTTGAGATGATCGCGCGCCTGCAAGGTGATCGAAACGATCTCGTCGGCGCTCGGATCCATGTTCACGTAAGTGTCCGCAAGGAAAAATGCCCCGCGCGGCATGATAAGCATCGAGAGAGCCGAGACGTCCGAAACGCCGTCCGAAAGGCCGACGACCGATTTGATATCGCGAACATGCTTGATGTAGCGGCCCTGAAGACCGCAGATAAGACCATCGGCATCGCCGCGCTTGACGGCAAGAGCGCCGATAACCGTGGTGTTGGTGCGCACGATGGTCCGCGCCGTGTCGGGTGTGACGCCCGAACGACCGACGAGCGAATGGAACTCGGAGACATATTCCTTATAGCGCGGATCGTCTTCGGGATTGATGATCTCGAAATCCTTGCCCGGCGTCAGCTGCAGCCCGAAGCGTTCGATACGCTGCTCGATAACGAACGGCCGCCCGATGAGTATGGGCTGCGCGATTCCTTCTTCGAGCACCACTTGCGTGGCCCGCAATACGCGCTCGTCTTCGCCATCGGCAAATGCGACCCGCTGACCGGCGCCCTTGGCGCGTTCGATCATAGGCTTCATCACCATGCCCGAGCGGAAAACGAAGCGGTTGAGACTGTCCTTGTAGGCATCAAAATCGGCGACTGGACGACGCGCAACGCCTGAGTCCATGGCGGCCTTGGCCACAGCGGGCGCGATACGCAAAATGAGGCGCTGATCGAACGGATTGGGAATAAGGTAATCCCGCCCGAAGGTCGACGGGGCGCCCGGCACCGACTCGAGGACAGGCTCATGGGCGAGCTTTGCGATGGCGTGAGCGGCCGCGGCCTTCATCTCCTCGTTGATCGTGGTGGCGCCGACATCGAGCGCGCCGCGAAAGATGAACGGGAAACACAGGACGTTGTTGACCTGGTTGGGATAATCGGACCGCCCGGTGCAGATCATCGCGTCGGGACGCTCTTCCTGAGCGATTTCGGGCATGATTTCCGGAACGGGGTTGGACAGCGCGAGGATCAGCGGGTTTTCCGCCATGTCCTTGAGCATCTCCCGCTTGAGCGCGCCGGCCGCGGAAAGCCCAAGGAAAATGTCAGCGCCCTGCATCACCTCGGCCAGCGCGGTCTTGTCGCTGTCTTGCGCGAAAGCGCCACGCCAGCGGTCGACCGAATTGTCACGCCGCGTCGTCACCAGACCTTCGCGGTCGGCAACCCATATGTTTTCCCGCTTTGCGCCAACTGCAATCAGCATGTTCAGGCAGGCAATCGCCGCCGCACCGGCTCCCGAAGTGCAGATCTTGGCGTCCGAAATGTCCTTACCGGCAATCTTGAGCCCATTAAGGACAGCGGCGGCAACGATGATCGCCGTTCCGTGCTGATCGTCATGAAAGACCGGGATCGACATACGCTCCCGCAAGGCTTCCTCAATTTCGAAACAATCGGGCGCCTTGATGTCTTCAAGATTGATGCCGCCGAACGAGGGCCACATCGGCGCTACGGTTTCAATGAATTTCTTTGGATCCTGCTCGTCAATCTCGATGTCGATGGAATCGATACCGGCAAATTTCTTGAACAGAACCGCCTTGCCTTCCATCACCGGCTTGGATGCCAGTGCTCCGATATTCCCCAGGCCGAGAACTGCGGTACCATTGGAAATGACCGCCACAAGATTGCCAAGCGAAGTGTAGAGCGCCGCCGTTTCCGGATCTGCAGCAATTTCCTCGCACGGTGCCGCGACCCCGGGCGAATAGGCAAGCGCCAGATCGCGCTGGTTTGCCAGCGGCTTGGTCGGGACAATCTCGATCTTGCCGGGCTTGGGATGCTGGTGGAAATGCAGGGCAGCGTCTTTAAGTGCCTTCTGCGGATCGCGCGGTTCGTCCGTCATGCCGTCTCCTCGGATTAGCGGCGAGATAACTGCCACCAATCGCACCAAAATGGAAGGCTTGCAGACCTATCTTTTCTGCGAACGGAAAATTCCGCTTAAAGGCCGAAACAATACATCGGCAAATCAGGCTGCCAGCCCCGGCTCGAGATTGCTTTCCCGACTGCTCGGTCTGAGGGCACTGGCCAGAACGAGAAACGATGACAGTTTCAACGGCGGGGCGAAAAGATAGCCCTGGGCAAAAACCACGTTCTTGGACCGAAGATAGAGTGCTTGCTCCTGGGTTTCGACGCCTTCGGCTATGATATCGATATCAAGGTCCTTGGCCATCGATATCAGGGCATCGACCACCGGAACGGGCTGGTTGGCGTCCCGTATCATTTCGACGAAAATCTTGTCGATCTTGATGATGTCGATGCCCAGCGTTTGAAGATACGCGAGATTTGAATGCCCGGTGCCCGCGTCATCCATGGCGATCCGAACCCCCAGCTTGTGCATCGCCGTCATGACCCGGTTTGCAGCATTGCGATCGTCAAGCGGCCTGCGCTCGGTAATTTCGAAGACGAGTTGACGATAGGAGATGCCGCTGCCTTCAAAGACCGACTGAATGTCCTCCACAATCGATCCGTCCCGAAAATGGCCCTCGAACAGATTGATCGACACCTTGAAATCCGGAACTTCACGGCAGATGTCCTCCAGGTCGTAGCGGACCTGCTCCATCAGGCTCAATGTCATAGGAATGGCCAGCCCCGACATCTCCGCGTAATCGATAAAGACCCCCGGCGGAATGACTTCACCGTTTTTCTTCACCCACCGGATGAGGACCTCACAGCCTATGAGCTTTCCGGTCCTGAGATTGATGACCGGTTGGTAATAGGGCTTCATCTCACCGGCGATAATGGCGCGTTCGAGGTCGAAGGCAACGATATCGGCCTTGCGTGCATATTGGATCGCCAGAACCAAAATGAGCCCGCCCATGAAACATGCAGCAACCGTAAATCCGATATCGAGCGGCGAATAACCGGAACGAACTTGAGAAAATGAAACCCCGGCTTCGGCCTTGAGCGGTATTTCACCAGCAAATGAACGCGCGAAAATATAGTCGTCCCGACCGGCCCCTTGCCCGATCCGCTCGTCTCCCCGCAGCAGGATTGAACTGCCGCTTGTCAGAGCGACCTGCAAATAGCTGATCTGGCCGAGAAGCGGGACATCGTTTCTCATGAGCATCGGTGAGGCCAGCACGAGCGCCGAGACGGTACGCTCGCGTCCGAACGCCTGGGTTATCTTGAGCAGCGGCGTCTCTATGCCATCGATGGCCACAACGCTGAGCGTTTCAGTATGGCCCGGAATTGTAAGATTTTCGGACAGCACACGGTACTGCACCGCATGCCCGAACGCAGAGCAGTATTGCACGCCATCACTATTCTGCACGATCACCTGTCGCAAAAACGGATTGGATTGAAGTTCAGTGTTGACGTTGTCCACAAACGTTGCAGCGCACAGTGACGGGCTGTTCGCCAGAATACGTCTGAGCGATTGAATGCCCTCGTGAACCGTGAGCTGGGAATCGTGGGTGATGGCATCGACCGTCGTCTGAAGCGCGGTTGTTTCCCGTGCCATGACGTATCCGTCGATGACATGGTCAACCGCCACCACCGGCAGAAACGCCAGCAGTGCGACGACGAGCAGCACAATTTGTGAAAAACGCGATCGCAAAAAAATGCCCGGAAGTATCGAACCCTCAAATTCGACCCTACCGGGCAACACTTTAACTACGCATTAAATCGGGCGCATTACGCCGCATACATCAGGCGTTCTTCTTGTCCGCCGGCAAGTTGAGCCGCAAATGAAGCTCACGCAACTGTCTGGGCGATGCCTCGCTCGGTGCGCCCATAAGCAGGTCTTCCGCCTGCTGGTTCATCGGGAACAGAGTGATCTCACGCAGGTTTTGAACACCGCACAACAGCATGACGATACGGTCGATGCCCGCAGCCATGCCGCCATGCGGCGGGGCACCATACTGGAACGCACGGTACAGTCCTCCAAACCGATCCTCGACGTCCTGGCGCGACAGCCCCACCTTCTCGAAGGCGGCGACCATGGTTTCAGGCTCCTGATTACGGATCGAACCCGAGGCGATTTCAAAGCCGTTGCAGACGGCGTCGTACTGATAGGCCTTGATCGACAGCGGATCCTCGCCATCCAGCGCCTCGCGACCGCCCTGGGGCATCGAAAAGGGGTTGTGCGCGAACTCGAACTTCTTTTCTTCTTCGTCCCACTCATAGAACGGGAAATCGACGATCCAGCACAACGCATAGCTATCGAGATCGAGAAGTTCGAGATCGGTACCAACCTTGGTGCGGGCAGCACCGGCAAAGCTATGGAACTTGGAAGGGACGCCGCAGACGAAGAACACGGCATCGCCATCCTTGAGGCCGAGTTGAGCACGAATGGCATCCGTGCGCTCCTCACCGATGTTCTTGGCGATCGGCCCCGAACCGGCCCCATCCTTAAAGAAGATATAGCCCAGGCCCGGCTGGCCCTCACCTTGCGCCCAGGCGTTCATGCGGTCGCAGAACGCACGCGATCCACCTGTCGGGGCCGGAATGGCCCAAACCTCGACCTTGGGATCGCCCGCTATCTGATTGGCGAAAACCTTGAAACCTGAATCGCGGAAATGCTCGGTAACATCGTCCATCTCGATCGGGTTGCGCAGGTCGGGCTTGTCCGAACCGTACTTGCGGATTGCCACATCATAGGGAATACGCGGAAATTCCCCGGTAACTTTCTTGCCTTCGGTAAATTCCTCGAACACGCCGCGAATGACCGGCTCCATTGTGTCCCAAACTTCTTCCTGGGTCACAAAGCTCATTTCAACATCGAGCTGATAGAACTCACCCGGCAGCCGATCGGCGCGCGGGTCCTCGTCGCGGAAGCACGGGGCAATCTGGAAATACCGATCGAACCCGGCCACCATAAGCAATTGCTTGTACTGCTGCGGCGCCTGCGGCAGAGCGAAGAACTTGCCCGGGTGGATACGGCTCGGCACGAGAAAATCACGGGCACCTTCGGGCGACGAGGCGGTCAGGATCGGCGTTGAGTATTCCCCAAAGCCGATCTCGTTCATGCGACGGCGCATGTCGGCGATAATTTGGGAACGCTTGACGATGTTGGCGTGCAAGGTCTCGCGGCGCAAATCGATAAAGCGATAACGCAAGCGGGTGTCTTCGGGATAGTCGGGCTCCCCGAACACCGGCAAGGGCAGCTCTGCGGATTTGCCCAGCACTTCAATGTCGCGGATGAAAACCTCGATCTCGCCGGTCGGCAGATTCTTGTTTGTGGTTTCCGGCGTACGCGCCTTGACCTCGCCGTCCACGCGAATGACCCATTCGGCCCGAACGGTTTCGGCCAGCTTGAAAGCGGGCGAGTCCGGATCGATCACACACTGGGTCAATCCATAATGGTCGCGCAGGTCCAGAAACAGCAGCCCGCCATGATCTCGAATGCGATGCACCCATCCTGACAGCCGAGCGGTCGAGCCAACATCTGCCTTTTTGAGTTGGGCACAGGTGTGCGAACGATAGCGATGCATCACAACAAGTCTTTCGAGAACGGAGTGGGAATTTGTGCCGGAAAAGCGCATGTGACGGGCCCAATGTCAAGCATGATGCGCCATGGCACTTTGCGGTGGGACAACAATGCTGATAACAGACATCCCATTATTTTTGAACTGGATACCGACTCAATGCAGGTCATCACTTCGACGCGGGCGCTGGAAGCGTTCTGCAAGGACGCTGCGACCTATGATTTCGTGACCGTCGATACCGAATTCTTGCGCGAAACGACATACTGGCCGAAGCTTTGCCTCATTCAGGCTGCCACCACCGACCGGGCGGTCATCATCGACCCCCTCGCCGATGACATCGATCTGGCGCCGTTCGCAGAACTTCTTGCGGACCGGCATGTGACAAAAGTATTCCATGCCGCAAGGCAGGATATCGAAATCTTCGTAAAGCTGTTCGGCGTCGTTCCCCACCCCATCTTCGATACGCAGGTTGCCGCCAGCGTGTGCGGCCATGGCGATTCGGTCTCCTATGACAATCTGGTGCGCTCCGTGGTCGGCGAGCAGATCGACAAGAGTTCACGCTTTACGGACTGGTCGCACCGCCCACTGACCGAAAAGCAGCTCAGCTACGCTCTGGCCGATGTCACCCATCTGCGCGACATCTATGCGCAACTGCGCACTGAAATCGAAAAAACGCGCCGGGGCGCCTGGGTCGCCGACGAAATGGCCGTACTGGAAAGCGTCGATACCTACGTTATCCAGCCCGAAGTCGCCTGGAAGCGGGTTAAGGCCAGGGTCAACAAGCCCCGCGACCTGGCCGCCCTTCAAGCCATTGCCGCCTGGCGCGAACGCCGCGCTCAGGAAAACGACCAGCCACGTGGCCGGATCCTCAAGGACGACGCCATCGCCGAGTTGGCGATCCAGCGCCCCACCACACCCGATGCCTTTGAAAAGCTTCGCGCCGTACCGCGTGGCTATGGCCGGTCGTCGGCTGCTGGAGAGTTGATCGCCATCATCAAATCGGTGGAAGCGGCGGACAAATCGAGCCTGCCCAAGATCGCCGAACGCCCCCGCGGACCTTCACCCAAAGGCGCAGTCGGCGACCTGCTTCGAGTTTGGCTCAAGGCCGTTGCCGACACCAACGGCGTTGCAACCCGCATCATCGCCAGTTCCGATGACATCGATGCCATTGTGCTTGACGACAACGCCGACGTGCCTGCCCTCAAAGGCTGGCGCCGCAAGCTGTTTGGCGAAAAGGCCCTGGCGATCAAGCACGGTCGCATGGCTCTGGCCGCGACGCGCAAAGGTGTGGTCGAAGTGTCCGTCGACCTTGCCGAATAAGGGTCAATCGACCCTTATTGTGCCATCCTTGAACCCTGCCTCAGTGGCCAGTTGGCGTTGGCGCCCGCGCATCCTGTCGCCGTCCAGAAACGCCAGGTCGGCAGGCAGGTGCAATTCGAGTGTTTTGCCATCCACCGAGAACCGGGTGCGCGGCAGAATTCCCGGCATGGCTGCCGCCAGCGGATAAGCGACCCGAAAATAGGCAGCGATCAATCGCGCCCTTGGCCCCAAATCCTTGCCAGAAAGTTCAAGCAGCTTGGCATTGGTGCTTTTTTGCTTAAAGCCCATGTAGCGGAACGCCAGGGTTTGAGCGAGAAAAGCCCGACCGGCGTGACTGATCCCGACAATGTCGGAAAAGGCCACCATCTGGATGCTTTGTTCGCCCCGATAGTCCGGATGTGCCCGCCAACCGATATCGGAAATATAGCACGCAGCCTTGCGCAATCTTTCCTCATCGGTGCTTTCCTGAGCTCCGATCAGATTGAACAATGCCCCGCTGCCATCGATAAGATCGCCCGAAAATTCAGGCGCCCGCGAACGCAGCATGGAAATTTCCGCTGCAGCCTGCAGCAGTGGATCGATTTCCTTTTCAGAGTCTGGGAGCCTGTCGTAAAGATAGCCCTCACGTACGCCCTGTGCCGAAAAGACGACTTCATCGAAGTCTCCGGCCCGCAACACTTCCGCCAGAACGGCCGCACCGTAGGGCAGAAGATCCTTTCGCGACCCCGATACCGTTTCGATGCCCTTGACCAGTTTCTTGTCGCCATTGCCCTCAATCAGTGCTTCGCACAAGGGCAGGATGTCCGCCGTACTGACCACGTAATCCTGCACCATATGCAAAGGATAGTTGCACCGGGCCTGATGCAATTTGGCCAACGCACGCCACGTACCACCGATGGCCGCAAAAGATTTGTATCGTCCCGGTTCGAGCAGCTTGGACGACTTGAGGCGCTCCCGGATGATCCCCGACGCCTTGGTCGCTGTCATCTGGGTGTCGTCCTGAAGCCTGATGACGCCCAATTCGTGGGTCTCCCCACCGGTATCTTGCCCGCCATCCACCATGGCCAGTTCCAGGCTACCACCGCCCAGATCACCCACCACTCCCACGAACTCGGGCATACCCGAGACAAGCCCAAGGGCCGCATAGTGGGCTTCTTCAGAGCCGCTGAGCACCCGCACCGGCACACCTATGATATCCTCGACGGCCCGTGCAAATTCCGGCCCGTTTTCAGCCTCCCGGGTGGCCGATGTCGCGATGGCGTAAATGTCGCCGACTTCAGTCAAACGGCAGACCAGCGCAAACCGCCTTATGGCCTTCAGGGCGCTGGCCATCGAGGTCTCGGCCAGCCGCCCAGTGGCGGCCACCCCGCGCCCGAGCGTGGACGAGGACTTCTCATTGTAGAGAACCGTCAAAGCGCGCGCGAGGCGCTCGTAAACAACAAGACGCACCGAGTTCGAGCCGATGTCGAGCACCGCAACGGGCTTGGCCCCTGAAAGGCGGCCCTGCCCGGCCGGGTCGGATTCAAGGCTCCAGAATCGAATCAAAGATCACTGTCCTCGTCGTCGCTATCCCCGTGCAACGCGCTCCCGCGTCCCGACAGGGATGGATTGGTCATGAAATAGTCGTGCGCGTTGAATGCCTCTTCTCCATCGCCAGGCACAATGCGCTGGGCAGTACCATCCGGCAGGACCTCCCAGCTTTGCTGGTTGTCGCGAAGGTTGGCCACCATGATGCGGTCGAGAATCTGCCTGTGCACGGTCCGGTTCTTAATAGGCACCAGCGTTTCGACACGCCAGTCCAGATTGCGCGGCATCAGATCTGCCGAAGAAATATAGACCGCCGCGTCGCGCGATGGCATCTCGCCACCATTGCCAAAGCAATAAATTCGGGAATGCTCAAGGAACCGCCCGACGATGGACTTGACGCGGATATTGTCAGAAAAGCCCGGAATACCAGGCCGCAAACAACATATCCCGCGCACCACCAGCTCGACCTTCACGCCGGCCTGACTGGCCTCGTAAAGGGCATCAATGAGCTCGGGATCGACCAGTGCGTTGCATTTGAACCAGATGGCAGCGGGCTCGCCCCGGCGCGCCAATTCGATCTCGGTTGCGATATGTTCCATCAAAGTCGCCCGCAACGCGAACGGCGAAATGGCGATGGCTTCGAGTTCACTGGGGCGTGCATAGCCGGTGATGAAGTTGAACACCCGTGCAACGTCACGCGTGATGATCGGATCGGCGGTAAAGTAGGACAGATCGGTATAAATTTTGGCCGTTACCGGGTGGTAGTTGCCCGTCCCGACGTGGCAATAGGAAACCAGCTTGCCCTTCTCGCGCCGCACGACCTGGCTGAGCTTGGCGTGGGTCTTGAGCTCTATGAACCCGAAGACCACCTGCACGCCGGCCCGTTCAAGATCACGCGCCCAGCGGATGTTGGCTTCCTCGTCGAACCGTGCCTTGAGTTCGACCAGCGCGGTGACCGATTTACCCATTTCGGCCGCCGCTATCAGGGCCTTGACGATCGGCGAGTCCTTGGACGTGCGGTAAAGCGTCTGCTTGATCGCCACAACGTCGGGATCGCGTGCCGCCTGGGCGACAAACTGCGCAACGACATCGAAACTCTCGTAAGGGTGGTGGACAACAATGTCCTTTTCCTGGATCGCGGCAAAACAATCACCGTGATGGTCACGGATGCGCTCGGGAAAGCGGGCGTGGTAGCGCGGAAACTTCAGCTCTGGCCGATCCAGATCGCAAATCTTGCCCGCGTCGGCGAGCGCCATAAAGCCATCGACCTCGAACGTATCCTCGGCCGTAATGCCCAGTTCTTCAGCGATAAGCCGCTTGAGCGAACGCGGCATGGACCGCTCGATTTCCAGCCTTATCACCTGGCCGCGACGACGCTGACGCAGTGCCGATTCGAACTCGACGACCAGATCGGCTGCCTCATCGTCGATTTCGATTTCGCTGTCACGAACGATCCGGAACGACCCGTGCCCGACGATGTTGTAGCCGGGAAATATCTTGTGGAAGAAGATCTGGACCATCGTCTCGACAGTCACCATCTCGACGCGCCGATCCGAAATCGCCTTGGTGGGCAGCTTTATGAAACGGTCGAGGTTGGACGGTATGCGCACCAGTGCGGTCAGGCGCGAATTGTCAGTCGCTCGGTCGAGTTGGAAGGCCAGAGAGAACCCGAGATTGGGAATGAACGGGAAGGGGTGAGCCGGATCGATGGCAATCGGCGTCAACACCGGAAAAATCTCTTCCCGGAAAATCTTTTGCAGGAATTCAACCTGCTCCGGCGTGAGATCCGCGGCTTCATGCAGAATGATGTTCTGCTCGAACAACTCGTCGCGAATAGACTGCCACTGATCCTGCTGTTCGAGGTGCAGATGCTGGGCAAGCGTCGTGATCTCCTCGATCTGCTCGCTCGGCGTCATGCCATCGGCGCTTTCGCGCGGCAGACCCGCCCGCAATTGCCCTTTCAGACCGGCGACGCGCACCATGAAGAACTCGTCGAGATTGTTGGCCGAAATCGAGACGAACCGCAGCCTTTCCAGCAGTGGGTGATTGGGATTGGCCGCTTCTTCGAGCACCCGCATGTTGAACTGCAGCCAGCTCACCTCGCGGTTTACAAACCGCGCAGGGCTCGACCGCAATGCCTCGATATCGGGCGCTGCCTCGTCGCTCAAATGCTGGTCATGGGCCATATCGTCCATTTTTCACCTTTCCCGGTCGCCTAGCGTTCCGAGCGGATTACCAGCGCTTCGGCCGCAATGGCCCGCGTGATTGCCCGCCCCCGTGACAGTGACAGCCTGTCGAGAAGCTCGACCAGAGCGACCACTTCCTCCGACGAGCGCTCCATGCGGCCCACCAGATAGGAGATTACTTTCGGATCGACCGACAACTGCCTGTCGGCGAACAACTTCACGAACATCTGCGACAACAAGATGTCATCGGGCGCCGTGAGCGAAAAGTGCGCGGCCAGCCGGACACGCGATTTGACGTCATTGGTCTTGTAGGGCCATTCGTTTACCTGAGTCCTGGCCGTCATCAATAGAGGCCGCTCGTCGCGCATGGATTGGTTGAGCAAATGAAAAAGCTCCGCTTCCTCATATCCGTTCCGATCCGCATCTTCCACCAGAACCGGTTGCCGTCCGCCCTCTGTGGCGAATGTTTCGGCAATATCGGGCCGCATGATGGCTGCACCGGCCCGCCTCGCCCATATCCGTGCCAGATGCGACTTGCCCGATTTGGCGGCTCCGACCACCAGCGTCATGGGAGCGGCCCAGTCGGGGAACGCCATCACATGTCCGAAAGCCATCTCGTTGCCGGCACACACCATGAAATCATCCTCGGTCTGGGCAACATCGTGCCCGAGATCGAGAATAAGCTGTTCCTTTGTCAGCGGGGACAAGGTGCTAGGAGATTTCTTTTGGGCTTGCATCGGCGCCAGCCTTCTGCGGAGCAATCATTGCAGTCGGTGAATCGTAGATGGGGCTTTGCTTGTATTTGCGAACAGCCCAACGGACGAGCACACCACAGATGGCCGCCAGTGGCACGGCAATCAAGACCCCCAGCGCCCCGAAGAGGACGGCAAAGGCAAAAAGCGAGAACATCAGCCAAACGGGATGAACACCAATGCTCGATCCCACGAGTTTGGGGTACAAAATATTGCCTTCGAGAAACTGGCCGACGAGAAAAATCGCCAGGATCACAGCCATCATGGGCCATTCGGGCCAGAACTGCACGAGGGCAATGCCCATCGAAAGCACAAACCCGATCAATGCGCCGACATAGGGGATGAAGCTGAAAAGCCCGGCCATCAATCCGATGGCGAGACCAAAGCTCAGCCCCGCCAGCGACAGCGACACGGCATAAAATATTGCCAATATCCCCACCACGGCGCCCTGCCCGCGAACAAAACCGGCAAGGGCTATGTCCATGTCCTTAAACAGCGCGTGCATCTCGGCGCGGTGCGCCGGTGGAAACAGGCTATCCACGCTGGCCACCATCCGGTCCCAATCGAGAAGGAGATAGAAAGCCACGACCGGGGTTACGACGATGATGCCGATCGTATTTATGATGCTCATCGATTGCTGCATCACCTGCCCGGTAAAGCCGGTGAGCATGCCGATGCCATCGGCAAACATCTGTTCGATGCCGCGCTCGAGTTCCTGCATCCGTTCGGGACCGAGCCATTGCTCGAGCCGCGGGATCATGTTCTCGATGAACACCTGCAACTGCTGGACATAGGTGGGAATGTTGCGCGCCAGCCCGAAAGCCTGCTGAAGCAGGAGCGGAACAATAAGCAGGAAGACAGCCAGCAGCGCCAGCATGGCCAGCAGCATCACAATCAGCGTTGCAAACCCGCGATGGAACTTGCGGCTCTGAAGCCAGTCGACGAACGGGTTGAGCAGATAGGCCAGCGTGATGCCGAGAACGAATGGCAGCAGAATGCCGCGGAAGACCCACAACAGGACCCCCAGAACGACTAACAGTGCGATCCAGAAGGTGATCTGGTTCCTCAGTGACATGGCAGTCCTTGCGTGTAGCGTTGCGAGCCGGTATCAGCCTTCCGAAATATAGAGCCCGACCGGGCCGATCAACGTTAATCTGATGCCGCCCCTCACAAGGGCGCATCACTGGGGATGGCGTATTCAAATGTCCGACGACACAAACCTGCCCTCGAACGGCCTTTCCTACAAGCAGGCCGGAGTCGATATCGACGCGGGAAACGCGCTCGTCGAAGCCATCAAGCCGGCAGTCAAGTCGACCCGCCGCCCGGGCGCAGATGGGGAAATCGGCGGTTTCGGCGGTCTGTTCGATCTCAAGGCGGCCGGGTTCACCGATCCCGTACTGGTCGCTGCCAATGATGGCGTCGGAACCAAGCTGCGGATCGCGATTGATGCCGGCATCCACGATACCGTCGGCATCGATCTTGTCGCCATGTGCGTCAACGACCTCGTCGTCCAGGGTGCCGAACCGCTGTTTTTCCTCGATTACTTCGCCACCGGCGCGCTTGACGTGGCCCAGGGCACTGCCATCGTCGAAGGCATTGCCGAAGGGTGCCGTCAGGCGGGATGCGCGCTGATCGGTGGGGAAACCGCTGAAATGCCTGGCATGTATCACGGTGGCGATTACGACCTCGCCGGCTTTGCCGTGGGCGCCGCGGAACGCGGCAGCCTCCTGCCCCGTACCGATATTGGTGCCGGGGACAAACTCGTCGCCATCGCTTCGTCCGGCGTGCACTCGAACGGCTATTCGCTGGTCCGCAAGATCGTGGACATGTCCGGCCTTGCCTGGTCCGATCCAGCACCCTTTGCGCCCGAATCCAGCCTTGGCGCCGCGCTGCTCGTGCCCACGAAAATCTACGTCAGGCCGCTGCTCGATGCAATCCGCTCGGGTCTGAACATCAAGGCGCTGGCCCATATCACCGGTGGCGGATTTCAGGAAAACATCCCCCGCGTCCTGCCCCAAACGCTGGCGGCGCGCGTCGATCTCGATGCGGTATCGACGCCGAAAGTCTTTGGCTGGCTTTCCAGACAGGGCGGGATTGCCGAGCGGGAAATGCTGCGCACCTTCAATTGCGGTGTCGGCATGCTGGTCGCCGTGAGTGCCGGGGATGCCGAAGCACTCGTCGCCAAACTCGAAAGCCACGGCGAAACCGCCAGCATCGTTGGCGAACTGGTCGAGCGCAGCGGTGATGCCGTTGAATTTACCGGTGCCCTCTCCCTATGAGCGCCAAAAAGCGCGTCGCCGTCCTTATTTCCGGGCGCGGCTCGAACATGACGGCCTTGATCGAAGCCGCCAAGGCTCCACAATATCCCGCCGAAATCGTCGGCGTCTTTTCCAATCGCGCCGCGGCACCGGGCCTGCAAACGGCCCGCGCCGAGGGGATCGAGACGGCCAACCTCGCGCAGAGCAGCTTTGAGAGCCGTCTCGATTTCGAAAATGCGCTGACCCGGATCCTTGAGGGCTGGGCCGTCGATTACATCTGCCTTGCCGGCTTCATGCGTATTCTGACGGCCGAGTTCACGACGCACTGGCAGGGAAAGGCCATCAACATCCATCCCTCGCTCCTGCCCGCCTACAAGGGGCTCGACACCCACGCACGGGCCATTTCCGATGGCGCGCTCGAGGCAGGTTGTACCGTCCATTTCGTGACACCGGGCCTTGATGAGGGCCCTGCCATCCTGCAGGCCCGCGTGCCCATCGCGCCGGGCGATACCCCCGAGACGTTGGCTGCCCGGGTGCTGGCGGAGGAACACAAGCTCTATCCCAAGGCTCTGGCCCTGCTTGCATCCGGAGCGGTTGCCTATCGCGGCTGACGTCAAAATCGGGTGGTTCGGATCACCCGATTTGATAGGTGTCATTTCCATAACTGCTTCGACATCGCGCCGGCAAAGGCGTAGCGTTCCGGTCTTCCACCTGTAGGCACAATCCCATGGCGACTCGTGACTGGTTCTGGATTCTTCTGCTCGGAGGGATCTGGGGCTTCTCTTTCATTTTTAACGCAATCCTGATTCGCGAACTCGGACCTCTCTGGGTTTCGGCGCTGCGCGTCTGTATCGGCGCGCTGGGCTGCTGGGTGGCGCTGTTCGTCATGCGCAAACCCGTGCCGCGCGACCCCATGCTCTGGCTCAAACTCGGTGCACTGGGCTGGCTGGCCTATTCGATCCCGTTCGCCCTCTATCCGCTGGCTCAAGGGAGCCTGGCGAGTGGTGTCGCGGCGATCATCAATGCCCTGACCCCCATCATGACGGTGATCATCTCACTGTTCTTCCGCGATGGGGAACGGGCCAGCGTGCTTAAATTCGTCGGCGTGGTTTGCGGGTTCACCGGCGTTGCCATTCTTGCCTCGCCGGCTCTTCAGAGCGGCGGAAATTCGCAACTCTGGGCCATCGCCGCATGCCTGGGCGCGACGATCTGCTACGCGTTTTCGCTCAACATTACCCGCAGCTTCAAATCCGTTGAGCCGACGGCATTCGCGGTCATGGCCCTGTCAGGCGCGGGCCTGAGCTCGGCGATCGTGGCCTTCGGCTTTGAGGGTCCGCCGGTCATTACCTTGCCGGAAACCTGGCTGGCCGCCTTTGGGATCGGACTTATGGCCACGACCTTCACGTTCATCATCATGTATCGCATCCTGCCCCGGATCGGTGCGACCAACTTTTCGACGGTAACCTTCATCGCGCCCGTATCCGCGATCATATTCGGCTTCGTGCTGCTCGGGGAAATCATTCTGCCCACCCATCTCTTGGGCATGCTGGCCATCTTCATCGGTCTGTTGATGATCGATGGCCGCCTGCCCCGCCTGCTGGGCCTGCGCTCACGAACCGCCGATTAGCTCCGCGTCGGCTGAACGGGATCGCCCGGATTGGGCGGAATTTCCGGTTCCGGCGGATGCGGAATGGGATCGGTGGGATCTGGGACCGGACTATCGGGCGGCCGTGGAACCGGGTCGGGATTCGGCCCCGGAATCGGCGGGGTGGGATCGGGATTGGGAATAGGGTTGTCGGGTGGTGGGTTGGTCATGGCGACCTCCTTTCCCAACCAACGATAACCCTATCGCCTGTGTTCCCTATCTATTCCAGTCCCAGCTTGGCTTTCAGGATTTCATTGACCGTCTGCGGATTGGCCTTGCCGCCGGTCTGCTTCATGACCTGACCGACAAACCAGCCCAGAAGACCCGGCTTGGTCTTGACCGCTTCGACCTGGCCGGGATTGCCGGCAATGATCTCATCGACGATCTTTTCGATCGCCCCGGTATCGGAGACCTGCTTCATGCCCCGCGATTCAACCAGTTCGGCCGGATCGCCGCCTTCGGTCCACACGATCTCGAACAGATCCTTGGCGATCTTGCCCGAAATCTCACCCTTGGAGATCAAATCCACGATGCCGCCGAGCTGGCCGGCATCCATCGGGCTGTCATCGATGGAAAGCCCTTCCTTGGACAGGCGTCCGAAAAATTCGTTGATCACCCAGTTGGCGGCCAGCTTGCCATCGCGCCCCTTTGCGACGTCCTCGTAAAAATCGGCATAGCGCCGATCCGAGACCAGAACAGACGCATCGTAAGGGGTGACGCCATAGTCCTGGACCAAACGCGCGCTCTTTTCGTCCGGGAGCTCGGGCAGGTTCTCCGCGAGCATGGCGATGAAAGCGTCATCGAATTCGAGCGGCAGCAGGTCGGGATCGGGGAAATACCGATAGTCGTGCGCTTCTTCCTTGGACCGCATCGACCGGGTCGTGCCGGTCTTGGGATCGTAAAGCCGGGTTTCCTGATCGATCACCCCGCCATCTTCCAGAATATCAATCTGGCGGCGCGCCTCATATTCGATGGCCTGGCCGGCAAAGCGGACCGAATTGACGTTCTTGATCTCACAGCGCGTGCCGAATTCGCCGCCGGGGCGACGAACCGAAACGTTGATATCGGCGCGCATCGAGCCCTGCTCCATATTGCCGTCGCAGGTGCCCAGATAACGCAGGATCGTGCGCAGCTTGGTGAGATAGGCCTTGGCTTCATCCGACGAGCGCAGATCGGGCTTGGAGACGATTTCCATGAGCGCCACGCCCGAGCGGTTGAGATCGACAAAGCTCATATTGGGGTGCTGATCGTGAATCGACTTGCCCGCGTCCTGTTCGAGATGCAGACGCTCGATACCGATTTCGACCTCGCCGTCTTCACCGAGGTCGAGCATGACCTTGCCCTCGCCGACGATAGGGTCCTTGAACTGGGAAATCTGATAGCCCTGAGGCAGATCGGGATAGAAATAGTTCTTGCGGTCGAACACCGAGCGCTTGTTGATCTGGGCCTTGAGCCCCAGCCCGGTGCGCACGGCCTGGCGCACGCATTCCTCGTTGATGACCGGCAGCATGCCGGGCATGGCGGCATCGACAAACGAGACGTTGGAATTGGGCGGATTGCCGAATTCGGTGGACGAGCCCGAGAACAGTTTGGACTCCGAGGTCACCTGGGCATGCACCTCCATACCGATGACCATTTCCCAATCGCCGGTGGCGCCGGAGATGAAATATTTCGGGGTGGGGGTGCGTGTATCGACCAGTGTCATGGAAGCGAAGACCTGCTTGATTGCTCAGGCGCGAGAATGCGCGGAAATATGATGTGGGGGATAAAACAATTGCCGCCGTCAGGCTAGTGGGCCGTGACCACCAATTGCTTTTCCATGCGCACTTTTTCGACGCGCTGGCCCAGCATGCGGGAGAATTTGACCCCGCGCCAGACGATCCCATACCCCTCGCGAGCGTAAAAGCGGATGGCTCCACCATTTTCCGCGTGAGTTTCGAGCACGGCGACATCGTGCCCGGCGCGGAAAATGTCCTGCTCGACGGCAGAAAGAAGTGCACGGCCAATGCCGTTTCGCTGATGGGCGGGGGTGACCCAGAGATCGGATATATAATCACTCATCGGCTCGCGGGCACCCCAGCCCGTCAGCTCCCCGTCATGCTCGGCCACCGTGATCGCGTCGCTGGCCGTGATGCAGAACAGCTGGAACGACAGCTCGAGCGCGGCACGTTCGGCAGCTATTCCCTCTTCGGATTCAGGGCTGATGATGTGGCGCATGCTCGAATCCCAGGACGCAAAAGCCAGCTTGCCGAGCTTGTCGGCTTCGGCGATGGAGGCGCGGCGGAGGATCAGATTGTCGAGCATTTCCCTTGGCGCTCTATTTTTTCCGGGTCCGGGCAATGATGATGCCCTTTTCGTAGTTGATGTTCCAGTCAATTAATGTGCGCCAGAGCAATTCGGCCTGATCTTCATCGAGATCGAGATCAAGAGCCTGGGCCCGTCGCTTGGCGACAATCGCCTCGATCCGGGCCGGATCGTTGGCCTCATGGGGATCGGTCTTGATCTCGGCCATCCGCGTCACATAGCCATGCCGCTCGGCAAAAAGTTCGATCAGCGCGTTATCGATCCGGTCGATCTCGACGCGCACATCGTCCTTGGTTTCACAGTCGGCGGGCAGTTTTATGGCGGTCATTGCAGTGTTTCCATTTTGGCAGTGATGCAGGTGTGCATCGGCGGACGACAATTTTCAACCACCCTATTCGGCCCACTTGCCTGCCGGCAGCCACCGGTCTAAGCAACCACCTGATGTGTAATCTGTCTGAGCTCCGCTGAGGCCCGGTCAAATAAGGCTGGGCTGAAAATCGAACCCACCGTCCTCCCTGCGTTATGCGGGCGGCACGGTTTCGATCGGCTGGCGGTCCTTTCCGCCAAATTTGCAGACACACTTTCATGGACATTTCCCGAGACGAACAGCGCGTGCTGCACGCGTTGGCACAGGGCGGCTACATCCAGCCGCTCAAGGACGCACGCGGCAAAATCGCCGACATCGAGTGCTATAACCGCGACGGCTGGCTTTTGACCCAGTGCGACATGACGCTGTTCAAGAAGCTGCGCCGCCGCAAGACCATCGCCTCTCAGGGTGGTGGCCCCTACCGGATAACCAGGCGGGGCGTGATGTTGGTGCGCAGTCAAACCGACAACCGCTGAACGATGCCGATGGACCGGCGCGGCAAATCGTCCGCCGGTCCAGCGGACCGCGGTTATCGCAAAACTCAAAGACGGCATGGGGCAATGAACGCTCCGCATGATTTAGTTTTTATATGAAGCGATCATCGCCCCACGCATCCGGGGTTTTTGGCTTATGGCGGCGTCTCGGGCTGGGGTTTGTCGGGATGGCACCATCGCTGGTGCCTTCCGCGGTGCCCCTCTCCCTTTCGGGAGTACGACGTGGACTCCCATCCTCGCCCGGCCATCCGTCCGCTTTGGGCCTTCCCTGCGGCGACCCGCATGGAACCCGGATCGGCCTGTCGGATGGGATCGAAGTGCCCGGAGGCCAATGCGGTCCTAAGGCTCGGACCCATGCTTCCCCTTTCTCCATCCTGCCCTCACCGGAAGCTCGTATGCATCCTCGTCTCTGGTGCGGCCGTGAGGGGAGAATGCCATGAGGGACTGGGGACGGGGATAAAGTTTTTTACGCAGCGTTTCCAACTTCACTCACATCATCCTCGGGCTCGACCCGGGGATCCGCAGGGCGTCCACTAGCGCAGCAGAAATGGTGCGCCTTCGCGCTTCATCGGTCCCCAACCCCTTCACCGGCTTCCCGATGCAGCAGATCCCCGGGTCGAGCCCGAGGATGACGATGGGGGGAAGTGAGTGGTGGTGATGGAGCCGGGAGCCTGCCCAACTCCCATCGCTGTCCCGGACGCGATCCGGGACCCAGCAGCATCGCCGCCGCTCCGGTGCGGGAGGAGAGGCACATGGACCTCGGCGTTCGCCGGGGAAGCGAGGGGGGAGCGTGAGGCCGCCACGCGGCTTCTCCCACAGGCAGCGTCGCAGATCCCTGGGCAAAGCTCCGGGATAACTTTGGGGGTGAGGCGAGTGCCGTCGGCGGCTAATGGCGTGGCGCTTCGGACAGCGTCATGGCGATATGCTCCCATTCCTGGGAGACCGACGGCGCGGCCCGGCGTTTTCCGGAGCGGCGGTACCAATAATCGGCGTTCCCCATATCGGCTTCAATCCAGTGCAGCAGGGCGTGAACCCAATCGAAGGCTTCGACGCCTTCCATCTGGACCACGATCCGGTGGGCCTCCTCCCATTCCGGTCCCATGCGGAATTCGCCCTTGCGAATCCACCAGAGCGCCTGAAGCGGCATGCTGAGATCCTTGGGCGGAGCGGACCAATCGTGGGTGGTGAAGATATCGGACATGAGTTTCGTGCATACCGGTAAACAGTTGAAAAGGTGAGTTAGCCGCTAAGGGCCGTCAGTGCAACATGGTGGCTCAGCGGGCCCGCGGAAAGACCCTGATGCCCAAAGGCCGCACCAGATCGGTCAACTGGTCGGCCGAAACCCTGACGCCTTCAAAGCTGGTGAGCCCGGTTACATCGAGGCCGAGCAGCGTAGCTTCGCGCAGATCGGTATTATCGAGAATGGCGCCGTTGAGATTGGCTTCGGAAAGGTCCGAGCCACGCATGTCCGCGCTCGAAAGCGTTGTCTGGCGCAGATCGGCCTGGCGCAGGCTGCATTCGGAAAACACGCAGTCTTCAAGCCGGGCCTGGCGGAAATTCGACATATCGAGCTGGGTGCCGATGAAGCGCACGCGGGAAACCGCGACCCGGCCCGAGGCCTTGGCAAACCGCGCATCCTCGAAATCTGCCCCTGCAGCCTTGCAATGTTTGAAGGTCGTATCGAACAGGCTTGCCAGCCCGAATTTCGCCGTCGCCAGATTGCAGTTCTCGAACGTCGCGCCCTCGAAATCAGCGCGGGAGAAATCGCAGCCCTGCCGGGTTTCGGCATCAAAGAACGAGCAATTGGAAAATGTCGCATCGGTGAAATTGGCGCCGCCGAACCAGGCCCGCTCGAAGGTGCAGTTTTCGAACTTTGCACCTGCCAGCTCGGCATCGGTCAAATGGGCATCGCGGAAGGCGCAATGGCGCGCATGCAGCGCGCCATCAGGGAGGTCGGACCAGTCGATCGCCGAGAGATCGGCATTCTCGACGGGCTTTTTGGCAAGGATCAGCTCTTCGAGCTGCCCCTGGGTCATCACCACCATTTGGCGGGGGCCAGATCGAGAGCGGCGCTCTTTTCAATGACCCGACCGGCGGCAAATAGCGTTTCTTCGTCGAACGGCTTGCCGATGAGCTGTAGCCCGAGGGGAAGCCCCTGCCCGTCCTTGCCGGCGGGAACAGCAATGCCCGGCAGACCGGCCATGTTCACGGTCACCGTGAAGATGTCGTTGAGATACATCTTGACCGGATCGGCGTGCAGTTCCTGATCGGCGATGCCAAAGGCCGCCGAGGGCGTGGCCGGGGTCAGGATGGCATCGACACCAGCGTTGAAGACGTCCTCGAAATCGCGCTTGATGAGGGTGCGGACCTTCTGGGCACGGACGTAATAGGCGTCGTAATAGCCGGCCGAAAGCACGTAGGTGCCGATCATCACGCGGCGTTTGACCTCGCGACCGAACCCTTCGGCGCGGGTCAATTCGTACATGTCGGTGATGTCCTTGCCCGAAACGCGCAGACCGTATTTGACGCCGTCGTAGCGGGCGAGGTTGGACGAAGCTTCGGCGGGGGCGACGATGTAATAGGCCGGCAGCGCATATTTGGTGTGCGGCAGGGAAATGTCCTTGACCGTCGCACCTTCGGCTTTCAGCCATTCAAGGCCCTGGGTCCAGAGCTTTTCGATCTCTTCGGGCATGCCGTCCATGCGGTATTCGGCCGGAACGCCGATGGTCATGCCCTTGACGCCCCGCTCCACCGCAGCGGCGAAATCGGGGACGGCCATATCGACCGAGGTGGAATCCTTGGGGTCGAACCCGGCCATCGACTGCAGCATCAGGGCCGTATCCTCAACGGTGCGGGCAATCGGCCCGGCCTGATCGAGCGAGGAGGCGAAGGCAACGGTGCCCCAGCGCGAGCAGCGGCCATAGGTCGGCTTGATGCCCACGGTGCCGGTGAACGCCGCTGGCTGGCGGATCGAACCGCCGGTGTCGGTGGCCGTCGCGCCGGCGCACAGCCATGCGGAAACGGCGGCGGCGGACCCGCCAGAGGACCCGCCGGGCACCAGATCCTTGTTGCCGCCCTCCCCGCGCCAGGGATTGACCACGGGGCCGTAATACGAGGTCTCGTTGGACGAACCCATGGCGAATTCGTCCATGTTGAGCTTGCCCAGCATGACGGCACCGTCGGCCCACAGGTGCTCTGTGACCGTGGATTCATATTCGGGCTTGAAGCCATCGAGGATGTGGCTGGCGGCCTGGGTGTGGACGCCCTTTGTGGCGAACAGATCCTTGACGCCAAGCGGCACGCCTTCGAGCATACCATTGTCGCCGGACGCGATTTTGGCGTCGGATGCCTTGGCCATCTCGCGCGCCTGCTCGGCGGTGACGGCGACATAGGCGTTGAGCTTGTCGTTTCCGGCCTCGATGGCCGAAATATAGGAATCGGTGGCTTCGAGCGCCGTGAATTCCTTGGCGGCGATACCATCGCGCAGGGCTTTGAGGCTCAGACGGGTAAGATCGGTCACGGATAAATCCTTAGATCAGGGCCTTTTCGTAAAAGGCTGAATATTCGCTATCGGGATAATCGAGAAAGGCGCCGCAACGGGTAAAGCCACCGCGCTCGTAAAGCCGCCAGGCCGGTTCGAACCCGGCCACTTTTCCGGTTTCGAGCTTGAGCATCGTAACGCCCTTTTGGCGGGCAAGCGCCTCGATGGCCTCGAGCAGCGCGACGCCGATGCGCTGGCCACGCACTTGTGGCAGCGTATACATGCGCTTGACCTCGGCCATGTTCTCGCCGAACGTTTTGAGAGCGCCCATGCCCACCGGCTGTCCGGCCGCATCGCGGGCGATGAACACCGTGGTGTCCGCACCCGCCATCTGTTCGACGGTCATCTGGAACTGAAACTCTGGCGGTGAGAGCGGGTTGAGGTAGGCGTTGAGCGCCTTGACCAGCGCCCGCACCTCGTCGGTCAACGGCGTCTCGATGGCTATGGTTGCGGCCACGGCCTACTCCACGACCTTGGGGACCATGAAGAAATTGTCTTCCGAAATCGGCGCGTTGGCGACGATCCGATCAGCATACCCGCCATCGGTCACCGCGTCATCGCGGCGGCGCAGGGTCATGGGGGTCACCGAATTCATCGGCTCGACGCCTTCGACATCGACCTCGCCGAGCTGTTCGACAAAGCCGAGAATGGCGTTGAGCTCACCCTCATAGGCGGCGACTTCGTCTTCGGTGATCCGGATGCGGGCCAGACGCCCGATGCGTCTTACTGTATCGGCGTCGACCGACATAGCTATCTCCTGGCAAGCTTGGTGTTGAATGGGCTTTTAGCAATGGGCGTCCAGCAAACGCAATCGGCAAATCCGCCCATCGGAAGGCTTTATGGGTTCGATCGATCCGTCTTACACTTCCACCGCGAGCCGGGGCTCAAGGACGATCAGGCTCGTCTGGCCCAGGTTTGGCACGAGTGCGTCGAAGGCGATGTCGATCTCTCCATCGTCGACGGCCAGCGCAATGAGGCGCGGCCGGGCGATATCGAGCAAGGCGGTGCCGTGGGCGGCGCATTGCGCACCCGATCCGGCGAGGACGATAACGCCATTGTCCGCGAACCCATTCCATTGCGCGCCGACCCCGGCGTCTTCGAGCACCAGCAGCCCCTCATCGACCGAATAGGCAACAAGACTGCGCGCGCCGAACCGGTAAAGGTCGAGCCCCTCATCACCCTCGTCTTCGTCGATCAGCCGCGGGCGGCGGCGCGGACGCCATTCTTTGGCGTCGAACTGGGCAAGATCGGAACTCTGGGCCGAAATAACTGTCTGGGCTCCGGCGATCAGTTCGGTGCGATCGATCCCCTCGGGAGCGCCCTCGACATGAGTAACAATGATCCGCCCCGCGATCTGGACGCGGAAGGTCATATCGGCAAACCAGGTGATCTTCATTCCATTTCCCTTGCCAGTGCGGCGCAAACTGCTGATAAGCCGACAGAGAAATCTCCGCAAGGAACCTCGAAATGACCGATGCCCCCTATGCCCTCGCCGACCTGCGTCCTGCGGGCAAGCTGATGGGGCTCGATCTGGGTACGAAGACCATCGGTGTGGCGATCTCGGATTCCCTGCGCATGGCGGCCTCGCCGATCGAAACCATCAAGCGCACGAAATTTACCGCGGACGCGGAGCGCCTCCTGGCATTGATTGCCAAAAACAATGTGACGGGCATCGTCATGGGCCTGCCGCTCAACATGGATGGCAGCGAGGGGCCCCGCGCCCAATCGGCCAGGGCGTTCGTGCGGAATCTGAAGCAAAAGACCGATCTGCCGGTCGTCTTCTGGGACGAGCGCATGTCCACAATGGCGGTCACCCGCACCATGCTTGAAGCCGATCTTTCGCGCGCCAAGCGCGCCGAAGTGGTCGACAAGCTGGCCGCCAGCTACATTTTGCAGGGTGCGCTGGACCGTTTACGCCGCAACTGAGCGACGCGTTGCACCCGGAGGTTTGCCAAAATACTGCCGGAAGGCCCGGCTGAAAGCGGCCTCGGATTGATAGCCGGCCGCCCGAGCCACCATAGCCAACGGATCGGTGGTTTCCATGAGCCGCGCCCGGGCCAGATGCAACCGCCATTGCCCAAGATAGGCCATGGCCGATTGCCCCAGCCGCGCGCTGAACCGCGCCGAAAAGGCAGAACGCGACATACCCGCCTGGGCGGCCAGTTGTGCGAGCGTCCAGTCGGTTTGCGGATAGCGATGAATGGCCACTAACGCCCGCCCCAATTGCGGATCGCGCAACGCGGCAAGCCAGCCCTGTTCGCTTTCGGGCGCCGAGTCGAGCCAGGTTCGGACACCCTGAATGACCAGAATATCGGCAAGCCGCGTCATGACGATTTCGCCCCCCGGCCTGAGCGAACTCGCTTCGCGCGAAATCAGCCCCAGCGTGCTCCGCACCCAATCGCCAAGCGACTCATCCCATCCCTCGATCCGGATAACCCGTGGCAAAACGCTCAGCAGTCGCTGCCCCGCAACACTGTCGAACTGCACGACGCCCGCCATGGCGCGCGTCATCTCCCCGCCTCCACCATGGGTCATCAACTCATAGCGTTCGCTGATCTTTTCGACCGGGAGGTCGAACAGTGGCTCTGCGTGGGCACCCGTCTCGCTCAGCAGTTTGAAACTGTCGCCATGCGGAAGCAGCACCATGGTGCCAGCCGAGAGCGGCACACTCTCATCGTCCATTTCAGCAATGCAGCGTCCAGCGGTGACAATCACGAAGATCATCGAATCGATGAGCCTGGGCAGGACGATCCCCCAAGGCGCCGTCATGGTCGCACGGCAATAGAGCGTGCCTGTGAGCCGCAACATGTGAAGCACTTCGCCAAGGGGATCGGCCAGCGGCGCGGGTTGAAAGCAATCGTCCATCTCCAAAAACTAACCCAGCGCTTTCCGATAGTCCACATGTTTAGACGAACCGCAAATATATCCGGTCGAAAAATCATTGTTCGTCCAGACCATTCGCCTGACATTGGCATTATCGTCAACAGGAGACAGAAAATGCCAATCGACAATCCAATCCTCGTCATCGGTGCCACCGGCAAAATCGGCTCCCGCGTCGCCGACCGCCTTGCCGACAACGGACATCCCCATCGGGCCGTTTCGCGTTCCACGGCACCGGTATTCGACTGGGAGGACCCGGCAGGCTGGGCAAGAGCCATGGAAGGCATGCACAGTGCCTTTGTCACCTACGTGCCCGACCTGGCGGTTCCCGGCGCACCCGAAATCATCGAGCGGTTCGCCACGACCGCTAGGGCTCAAGGACTTCGCAAGATCGTTCTGCTTTCGGGGCGCGGCGAGCACGGCGCCGAGCTGTCCGAGGACAGGGTACGCCGGAGCGGACTTGACCATGTCATTGTGCGGGCAAGCTGGTTCAACCAGAACTTCGATGAGGGCCAACTGCTCCCTTCGGTTCTCTCGGGCACGCTGGCGCTGGCCGCCGACGACAGGCTCGAGCCCTTCGTGGACGCCGACGACATCGCCGATGTGGCCGTCGCCGCGCTGCTCGATGAGCGCCACACCAGCGAGACTTATGAGGTGACGGGACCGCGACTCATGACATTTGCCGATGTCGCAAGGGAGATTTCGGCCGCATCCGGACTGGACGTAACCTACATCCCGCTCAGCGTCGAAGACTTCCACGCGGCCCTGTTGCCCGTCATCGGCAAAGACGATGCCGATCTTCTCGCCAATCTCTGCGCCGAGGTGTTCGACGGACGCAATGAATGGCTTGGCGACGGGGTTCAGCGCGCGCTGAGGCGTGAGCCGCGAGACTTTGCCGATTATCTTCGCACCGCAATCGCCAATGGCGCATGGCAGCAGGCAGCATGATCGCCCGGCTCGAAAGCGGCTATCTGTTACTGGCCGGAGTGGTCGCAGCGCTGACCGGACTGGGTATGATCGCCCTGCCCGGCGCCTTTTATGGCAGCTACGGTATCGATCCGGCGGCTTCGATCGATCTGGCCAACGAGTTACGTTCGCCAGGACTTTGGCTCGCCTTGATCGGGTTCATTATCGCACGCGGAGCGTTGAGGCCCGATATGCGACGCCTCCCGCTCGCCACCGCGGCTGCCTTTTATCTCAGCCATGCCGCAGCACGAGGCTTGGCGATCGCCGCGGACGGTCCGCCCGGACCCGGCCTGATAACTGCGATGACATCAGAACTGCTGCTCGGCATCGCCGGCGCGCTTTTCTGGCGGCGCAGACATGCCGAGGGGCTCGGGCTCCCATAATCCGGGAATCACAGAAATCTCGCTTGCGACCCTTGCCGCCCCCGCCGCCATACGGTAGGGACCGGCAGTCGCAAGTGGGACATCAGATGGCACGACGACAGCCAGAATCTTCGGACACGCAGGCCGGCGCGTCCGGTTCCTTTCTTCCTTTCCGCCACAGGCATTTGTTGGGAATCGCCCAGCTCAATCCGGTCGAGATCATCGATCTCCTGGACCGGGCCGAGGCGATGATCCCCATTTCGCGACAGCGCAAGACGCTGCCGAGCCTGGCGGGCAAGACCCAGATCAATCTGTTTTTCGAAAATTCGACCCGCACTCAGGCGAGTTTCGAGATCGCCGGCAAGCGGCTGGGCGCGACGGTGATGAACATGGCCGTGCGCACATCATCGGTGGCCAAGGGCGAAACGCTGATCGATACCGCAGCGACGCTGAACGCCATGCAGCCCGACGCCATCGTCGTGCGGCACGGATCGTCCGGCGCGGTGGAATTGCTGAGTCAAAAGGTCGAATGCGCGGTGCTCAACGCTGGTGACGGTGCTCACGAGCACCCCACACAGGCCCTGCTCGATGCGCTGACCATCCGCCGCCACAAGGGGCGGCTGAACGGGCTGACCGTGGCGATCTGCGGCGATATCGCCAATTCGCGCGTTGCCCGCTCGAACCTTATTCTTCTGGGCGCCATGCAGGCCCGTACGCGGGTCATCGCGCCAAAATCGCTGCTGCCGCGCGGTGTCGAACAAATGGCCTCGGAAGTCTTCACCGACATGGAAAAGGGCCTCGAAGGCGTCGACGTTGTGATGATGCTGCGGCTGCAGAACGAACGTGCCTCGGGCGGCAAGCTGATCCCATCGGTGCGCGAATATTACCGTTTTTACGGGCTCGATGCCGACAAGCTGGCCAGAGCCAATGCCGATGCCCTGGTCATGCACCCTGGCCCCATGAACCGGGGCGTGGAAATCGACCCTGCCATTGCCGACGGCCCGCAATCGGTCATCACCGAACAGGTCGAGATGGGCGTCGCCGTGCGCATGGCGGTGCTCGATGCGCTGCTCAACAAGGAGGAAGGCCGTGAATAAGCCCTTCCTTATAAAAAACGCGCGCATCATCGATCCCGCCAGCAATGCCGATTTCACCGGCGCGGTGCTGATCGAAAACGGGCGCATATCGGACATCGTTGAGGGCAAGGCGCCCGGAGCACCCGACAAGGCCGAAACCATCGATGCAAAAGGGCTGGTGCTGGCGCCGGGTCTTATCGACATGCGGGTGTTTACCGGCGAGCCCGGCCACGAATACCGGGAGACACTCAAGAGTGCCGGCCGCGCTGCCGCAGCGGGCGGGGTCACCTCGATCCTCGTCATGCCCGACACCCAACCTGTGATCGACAACAGCGCGCTGGTCGAATTCATCGCCCGCCATGCCGAGGCGACCACCTGCGTCAACGTCCTGCCAACCGCTGCAATCACCACGGGCACCGAGGGCAAGGACCTCACCGAATTCGGACTGCTCAAGGAAGCGGGCGCGGTGTGCTTTACCGAGGGGCGCAAAGCGCTCCAGAGCAGCGCGGTGATCCGCGCCGCCATGGTCTATGCCACCAATTTCGATATGCCGATCATGCACCTGCCCGCAGATGCGCACCTGGTTTCCGATGGGGTAATGAATTCGGGGCCGCTGGCCACCTTCCGGGGGCTCAAGGGCATTCCGGCAGAAGCTGAAACCATCCCGCTCGACCGCGACCTGCAACTGGCCCTGATGACCGGCGCGCGCTACCACGCCGCAGCCATCTCGACGGCCCGTTCCGCCGAACTGGCTGCATTCTACAAGCAGCGCAGCAATGCCATTTCGGTCGGCGCTTCGATCAACAATCTGTGCCTGAATGAAAACGACATCGGCTCGTACCGCACCTTCTTCAAGCTCAACCCGCCCCTGCGGACCGAAGACGACAGGCTGGCGCTGGTCGAAGCGCTCAAGGACGGGACCATCGACGTTATCGTCTCCGATCACGACCCTCAGGATGCCGAAGGCAAGCGCCAGCCCTTTGCCGACGCCGCGACGGGCGCCATCGGGCTCGAGACCCTGCTGGCCGCCGCCATGCGGCTCGTCCATTCAGGTGATGTCGATCTGATGACCATTCTGCGCGCCATGACCGCGCGGCCCGCTGAAATTCTGGGAATAGAGGCCGGGCGGATCGCCAAGGGCGCCAAGGCCGATATTTGTCTTTTCGATCCGGACTATCCATGGATTGTCGAGGAAGCTACCATTCGCTCGCGTTCGACCAACACCACGTTCGAGAACGCCCGCATGTCGGGCAAGGTCATGGCGACCCTGGTCGGCGGGCGCGTTGTTTATAGAGAGGAAGCCTTCGCATGACCCAGTATGCGCTGGCCCTTATATTGGGGTATCTGCTCGGCTCGGTTCCGTTCGGATTTGTGATCACCAGAGCAGCCGGGCTCGGAGACGTCCGCACCATCGGTTCGGGCAATATCGGCGCAACCAATGTGCTGCGCACCGGCCGGCGCGATATCGCGGCGCTAACCCTGCTCCTCGATGCGGGCAAGGGTGCCGTGGCCGTGCTGGTCGCCAACTGGCTCTGGGGCCAAGAGGCCGCGATGATCGCCGGCGTTGCGGCCTTCATGGGCCACATCTTCCCGGTCTGGCTGGGCTTTAAGGGCGGCAAGGGTGTAGCAACCTATGTCGGCATCCTTCTGGCCCTCAACTGGGTGGTCGGGCTGATCTTTTGCGCAACCTGGCTGCTGATCCTGTTCGCTCAGCGCTATTCCTCGCTCGCCGCCCTCACTGCCGCGGCCACAGCCCCGATGTTTGCCTTCGCCTTTTCAGGCGTGCCGCTGACCTGGGTCACCGGCATCCTTTCGATCGTGCTGTTCATCACCCATCGCGAAAACATCATGCGGCTGGCCAGAGGAACCGAAAGCAAGGTTGGCAGCAGCAAAAACGCCGGGCAAGGCTAGGCCGAATAGATGACGCGCTCGAGTTTGACCCCATCCCAGCGCGTTTCATGGCTCCGACTTATCCGTTCGGAGAATGTCGGGCCGACAACCTTCCGCACGCTCATCAACCGGTTCGGCTCGGCCGACGCCGCGCTTGACGCCCTGCCCCATCTGGCCCGGCGCGGCGGCGGCCAGCATGTCGGAATCCCGAGCCGGGACGAGGCCGAAGACGAAATCGCGCGCACCGAGGCAATCGGGGCGCGGCTGGTTACAATCAATGACCCCGACTATCCGCCCCATCTGCGCCACGTCGCCGGGCCACCGCCTGTTCTGACCGTGATGGGTGGCACCGCTTTGACCGGCAAGCGGACAGTGGGCATCGTGGGTGCACGCAACGCCTCGGCCGCCGGACGCCGCATGGCGCAGCTGCTCGCCACCGATCTGGGGCGCGAAGGCTATGTCATCGTTTCGGGCCTGGCGCGCGGCATCGATGCGGCGGCGCACCACGCTTCGCTTCAAACCGGGACCGTCGCCGTGATGGCTGGCGGTCTCGACCACATCTATCCCCGCGAAAATGAGGACCTGGCCCGCGCCATTGTCGAGGCGGGCGGCACGCTGGTCACCGAAATGCCGCTCGGGTGGGAGCCCCGCGCCCGCGATTTCCCCCGCCGCAACCGGCTCGTGGCCGGCATCTGCCTTGGCGTGGTCATCGTCGAGGCCGCAAAGCGGTCAGGATCGCTGATTACCGCGCGGCTGGCACTGGAACAGGACCGGGAGGTCTTCGCCGTGCCCGGCTCGCCACTCGATCCGCGCGCCGAGGGCGGCAATCACCTCATCCAGCAGGGCGCAAAACTGGTGACCGGCGCGCGCGACATCGTCGCCGAACTCACCCATGCCGATCCGGCGCGCCTGCCGCTGTTCGAAAAAGAGATCACGGATTCATCTCCCCCCGCCGCCACGGCGGACCCATCCGAGGACGAACGCGGGCGCCTGATAACAGCGCTCAGCCATGCCCCCACGGCCACCGACATGCTGATCGAGGCGACCGGCATTGCGGCCCCGGTCATGCAGATCCTGCTGCTCGAACTCGAACTGGCCGGCCGGATCGAGCGCTCGGCCGGTCAGCTTTTCGCGCTCAGGGCGTGAGGGTGCGCCTGTGAACGTCACCATGCTGCTCTATCCGCGCCTGACACAGCTCGATCTCACCGGGCCGTTCGAGGTGATGGCGCGCTTTTCCGAGCTCAAGCTGCATCTGGTGTGGAAAACGCTCGATCCGGTGCGCGATGCGAACGGGCTGGCCATTGTGCCGACACATACGTTTTCGACCTGCCCGCCGGCCGATATCGTCTTCGTGCCCGGGGGGCCCGGACAAATCGCGCTTATGGACGATCCCGAAACGCTCGACTTCCTGCGCGATCAGGCCCGGACGGCACGCTATGTCACTTCTGTGTGTACCGGCTCGCTGGTCCTTGCTGCAGCGGGCCTGCTCAAGGGCCGCAGGGCAACATGCCACTGGACGTCACTGGACCAGCTCGCGCTGTTCGGGGTTACGCCAGTCGCCGAACGCGTCGTGATCGACGGCGATGTGATAACAGGTGCCGGCGTGACGTCGGGAATCGACTTTGCGCTGAGCCTGAGCGCACAACTATTCGGCCAAGAGCGTGCGAGAATGACGCAGTTGGGGATGGAATACGATCCGCAGCCGCCGTTCACAGGCGGATCGCCAAGGACGGCGTCAGAGACCGACCTTACGCAGGCGATGGAGGCAATACGCCCCTTCATCGAAAAGCGTCGGAAGGCATCCCAGGCGGCGGCCGAAAAGCTGCAATAACCGCGCGCAATTGACAGAAGCGAACGCTTTCACCATTTTGCGCGGACCTTGTGGGCGGGTGTCTTCCGCCCTATCTCCATCCCTTCAAGGCAATTCTCTCTTATTCGCGGAGCCGTCACAGGCATGAAAGTCGTCATCGTCGAAAGCCCGGCCAAGGCAAAGACCATCAACAAATATCTGGGCAAGGACTTCGAGGTTCTGGCCAGCTTTGGCCATGTGCGCGACCTGCCCGCCAAGGACGGATCGGTGCGGCCCGACGACGATTTCGCCATGAGTTGGGAAGTCGATTCCAACTCCAAAAAACGCCTTGCCGACATCACCCGCGCCCTCAAGGGCGCCGACGAGTTGATTCTGGCAACTGACCCGGATCGTGAAGGCGAAGCCATTTCCTGGCACCTGCTCGATGCGCTCAAGGCGAAAAAGGCCATCAAGGCCGACATGCCGGTCAAGCGCGTGGTGTTCAACGCCATCACCAAGGATGCCGTGACCACCGCCATGCAGCATCCGCGCGATATCGATGCGCCGCTGGTCGATGCCTATCTGGCGCGCCGGGCGCTTGATTATCTGGTGGGGTTCACGCTCTCGCCAATCCTGTGGCGCAAGCTGCCCGGCTCACGCTCGGCAGGTCGCGTGCAATCGGTCGCGCTGCGACTGGTCACCGAGCGCGAGGAAGAGATCGAGCGCTTCAAGCCCCAGGAATACTGGAGCGTCATTCCGACTCTCAACCAGTCCGGCAAGAGCTTTGCGACGCGGCTGTATTCGGTCGATGGCGACAAGACCGACAAGCTGGCCGTCAAGACCGGCGAGGATGCCGAAGGCCTCAAAGCCGCAATCGAGAAGGGCAATTTCAAGGTCGCCAGCGTCGACAAGAAGCCGACCAAGCGCAATCCGTACGCGCCGTTCACAACATCCACGCTGCAGCAGGACGCCTCCTCGCGGCTGTCGCTGTCGCCTTCGCGCACCATGCAGATTGCCCAGCGCCTCTATGAGGACGGGCTGATCACCTATATGCGCACCGACGCGGTGCAGATGGCGCCCGAGGCCATCGAAGCTGCGCGCCGGGTGATCGGCAAGGAATTCGGCACCGAGTACGTGCCCGAAAAGCCGCGCCTCTATCAGACCAAGGCCAAAAACGCCCAGGAAGCGCACGAGGCGATCCGCCCCACCGATCTGGGCAAGCACCCCGATACGCTGCGCAATCTCGACCCCGACCAGCACAAGATCTACCAGCTGATCTGGCGCCGCGCGCTGGCCAGCCAGATGCGCTCGGCCGAAATCGAACGCACCACAGCCGATATCGACGTCATTGCCGCGGGCCGCGCCATTACCCTGCGTGCTACGGGTTCGGTCGTGACCTTCCCGGGCTTTCTCGGCGTCTATGGCGTGGAAAAGACCGACGAGGACGATGAGGACGGCAAGGATCTGCCCGCGCTCGATGTCGGCGACACCCCGGCGCTCGAAAACGTCGAGATCGAACAGCATTTCACCCAGCCCCCTGCCCGCTATACTGAAGCGAGCCTCATCAAGAAGATGGAAGAGCTGGGGATCGGCCGTCCCTCGACCTATGCGGCGACGCTCAAGACGCTCCAGGATCGCGATTATATCAAGCTTGAAAAACGCGCCATCATGCCCGAGGATCGCGGACGGCTGGTGACGGCATTCCTGCAGAGCTTTTTCACCAAATATGTCGAATACGGCTTTACCGCCGGTCTCGAGGAAGAGCTCGACGAGATTTCGGCCGGCCGGATCGACTACAAGGAAGTGCTGCGGCGTTTCTGGAAGGATTTTTCCCATCAGGCCGACGAGATCAAGGATCTGCGGGTTTCCGAAGTCCTCGATGCGCTCAACGACCTTCTGGGACACCATATCTTCCCCGAAAAGCCCGATGGGACCGACCCGCGGCTGTGCCCGACCTGCGGGACCGGCCAGCTTTCGCTGAAACTGGGCAAGTACGGCGCCTTTATCGGCTGCTCGAACTATCCCGAATGCCGCCATACCCAGCAGCTTGCCGAAAGCGCCACCGGACAGGCGTCCGAAGCCGCACAGGGCGATGGCGTTCTGGGCGCGGATCCGGAAACGGGATCGGAAATTTACCTCAAAACCGGTCGGTTCGGCCCCTATGTGCAGCTTGGCGAAGACGCCAAGGATGCCAAGCGTTCCTCAATCCCCAAGGGCTGGGATGTCGGTGCCATGGATCTGGAAAAGGCGCTCAAGCTGCTGTCCCTACCGCGCGAAGTCGGTCTGCATCCCGAAGACAGCAAGCCGATCACCGCAGGGATCGGGCGTTACGGCCCCTTCGTGTTGCACGAGAAGACATATGCCAATCTCCCTGATGTGGAAGAAGTTTTCACAGTCGGGCTCAACCGCGCTGTTGACCTGATCGCCCAGAAGCGGGCCGGCGGCGGGCGCGGAGGACGTGGGGCCGCGGTGGCGGCGATCCAGACCTTCGAGCATGACGACGGTCCGATCACGGTTCGCGCGGGCCGCTACGGCCCTTATGTCAATCAGGGCAAGGTCAACGCCACCCTGCCCAAGGATCTGGCCCCCGAAGCCGTGACGCTTGAAAAAGCCCTGGAACTGATCGCCGCCAAGGGCGGTTCGAAGGGCAAGGCGAAAGCCAAACCCAAAGCAGCAGCAAAAAAGCCGGCCGCCAAAAAGCCGGCGGCAAAGAAGACGGCAACCAAAAAGCCAGCAGCCAAGAAGAAGGCCGAGGCCTAAAGGATAGAAATGGCCAAACGCACAGGACAATCCCCTTCGGCCCCCGCTCCGCGTAAGGGCCGGCGTTCGGCCAGCTTTACACCCGGTCAATTGCCGACCCGCGAACAGATTCTCGAAGCGATCGCCGATTTCCCCGAGATCAATTCCAAACGCGAGATCGCCCGGCATTTCAACATCAAGGGCGACGACCGCGTGCCGCTCAAGGTGCTGCTGCGCGACATGGAAAAAGAGGGCCTTCTGGCCCGCAAGCGCAAGGAATTGCGTCCCGTGGGTGAATTGCCTGCAGTGACCGTGCTCGACATTCCCGCCGATGCCGATCCTGACAATCTTCACGCCTTCCCCGCCAAATGGGACGAAGACGAGGGCGAAAAGCCCCGCGTGGCGGTGTCGGTGAGCAAGGATGCCCGCGTCGTCCCCGGCCCCGGCGACCGAATTCTTGCCCGCATCCAGCGCGATGGCGGCACCGTGCCGACCTACACCGCCCGGCCCATGAAGGTGCTCGACAAGCCCCGCAAGGCCGATCTGGGCATCGTGCGCATGGACGACGACGGCGCCCGGCTGGTGCCTATCGAGCGCAAGGCCCGCGAAATGCGGATTTCCGCCGGCGATCTCGGTGACGCCAAAGACGGCGATCTGGTCGAAGTCGAGGTGACCGTTTCGGGCCGGATGATGATCCCGCGCGCCAAGGTGGTCAGCGTTGTGGGTAACCCGCAGTCTGAGGGCGCAGTCAGCCTGATCGCCCTCCATTCGCTCGATATTCCTTATCGGTTCCCCGCCTCCGTCCTCAAGGAATCCGAAGAGGCTCAGGAAGCACCGCTCAAGGGCCGCGAGGACTGGCGCGACATCCCGCTGGTCACCATCGACCCTGCCGATGCCAAGGACCATGACGACGCCGTTCACGCCGAACCCGATACCGACCCCAATAATGCCGGCGGCTTCATAATCCGCGTGGGGATCGCCGATGTTTCCTATTATGTGAAGTCGGGCTCGACCATGGACCGCGAGGCGTTCCTGCGTGGCAATTCGGTCTATTTCCCCGACCGGGTCGTGCCCATGCTGCCCGAGCGTATTTCAAACGATCTGTGTTCGCTGCGCGAAGGTGAAAATCGCGCCTCCATGGCGCTGCGCATCGTGATCGACGCCGAAGGCAACAAGAAGAGCCATTCCTTCCATCGGGTGATGATGCGCTCGGCGGCCAAGCTCAGCTACCAGCAGGCTCAGGCTGCAATAGACGGCCAGCCCGACGACGTGACCGGCCCCTTGCTCGAACCGATCCTCAAACCCCTGTGGGCCGCCTATGCGGCGCTCGCGAAAGCCCGCGACCGGCGCGGCCCGCTGGCGCTCGACCTGCCCGAGCGCCGCATCCGGCTCGATGCCAACGGCATGGTCGAGGGCGTCTATGTCCCCGAGAGGCTGGACGCCCACAAGCTCATCGAAGAGATGATGATCCTGTCCAACGTCTGCGCCGCAGAGACGCTGGAAAAACACAAACTCGGCCTGCTCTATCGTGTCCACGATGCGCCGAGCCAGGAAAAGATCGTGACGCTTGGCGAATTCCTGAAGTCTCTCGACCTGCCTGTGCCGCGCAGCGAAGCGCTAAGGCCGAAAGATTTCAACCAGATCCTTTACCGTGCCGACAAGGCCGGCAAGAGCCAGCAGGTCAACGAAATGGTGCTGCGCAGCCAGGCGCAGGCGGAATATGCGCCGGGCAATTATGGCCATTACGGCCTCAACCTCGACCGCTACGCCCATTTCACATCGCCCATCCGCCGCTATGCGGATCTGATCGTCCATCGCGCCCTGATCCGGGCGCTCGATCTTGGCGATGATGGGCTGAGTGTGGCCGAGGAACAGCGGCTGGGCTCGATTGGCGAGCACATTTCGGCCACCGAGCGCCGCGCCATGGTTGCCGAGCGCGAAACGTCCGACCGTCTTCTGGCGCAATATCTGGCTGCCCATATCGGCGCCCGGTTCACCGGCAAAATCGCCGGCCTTGTCGGCGCGGGCCTGTTCGTGCGGCTCGATGAAACCGGTGCCGATGGTTTCGTGCCCGTCTCCTCGCTCGGCCAGGATTATTTCCGCCATTTCGAGGACCAGCAGGCCCTGATCGGTGAACGCACCGGCGAGCGGTTCCGAATCGGCGACCGGGTCGAGGTGCGACTGCTTGAAGCAGCGCCCATGGCTGGCGCGCTGCGGTTTGAAGTTCTATCTGAAGGTGAACGGGTCAAGCCACCCGGCCCGACACGCGGCCGCAGAGACCGCAAGGGCAAGCCGACACCGCGCGGACACCGCGCGAGGAGATAGCCGATGCCATATACCGATCTGACATTGCGCCCGGCCCGGCCCACCTGGCCAGCCATGCTCAATGGCATGAAATGCCGCTGCCCCAATTGCCGGCAGGGAAAGCTGTTTTCGAGCTACCTCAAGGTCGCAGATCAGTGCGATGTCTGCGGCACCGAGTTTTTTCACCACCGCGCCGACGATGCGCCGCCCTATATCGTGATTACCATCGTCGGCCATCTGGCCGTCGGCGCCGTTCTGCACATGGAGATGAGCTCGACCCCGCTTCATCCCCTGACCTATCTGTGGGTGATGATTCCACTCATCATCCTCTCTTCGCTCCTCCTGCTGCCCGTCACCAAGGGCGCAGTCGTGGGCCTGCAATGGGCGCGCTACATGCACGGCTTCGATCCGGTGGGCGCTCATGATGATTTCGAGGATGACGGGCGGAGTTGATCCGCTTGACTTTTGGCGCGAAATGCATAGTTTGCGCCCAACTCATTTCCCGAGCCGTGCGCAAATCCGTCGCGCGGCCTGTTTGTTTCAAAGGCTACCGCGATGGCAAAGTCCAACACGATCAAGATCAAGCTGGTTTCGACCGCCGACACCGGCTTTTACTACGTTGCCAAGAAGAACACCCGTACCGCGACCGAAAAGCTCTCGTTCCGCAAGTACGATCCGGTTGTTCGCAAGCACGTCGAATTCAAGGAAGCCAAGATCAAATAGTTTGATCGAAAGCATCTGCCGAACAAGAGAAACCCCGCCACGCAGCGGGGTTTTTGTTGTTTGCACCAGAAAATCCTGAGCGAGGCGGGGTTGGCTGACCCGGTCCGGTTTGTCGAAGAGGCCACTCTTGTCCGATACCGGGCCAGCCGCCCTACGGATCAGGAGTTGCGGCGGACCTGAGAACCGTAGGGGTTTGTACTGAACCGGATCGCGCAAGCGCGTCCTTCTCAGTGCCTGCAACCTACTCCCAGCCGACCCGAACGCCAAGCATTCCGGGGTCGTCCGGCCCCGGCTTCACCATTAATAATGAAGTGTTAACCTTACCGGCCGCCCAGGATCAGGCGGCGTCGTGGACCACACGATTGCGCCCGGCCCGTTTGGCGCGATAGAGCGCGATATCGGCCCGTTTGATGACCGATTCTGGTGTATCGCTCTCCTGATCGTTCAGCGCCAGTCCGGCACTGACCGTGATGTTGAGCGGCTTTGCGGCTCCCACCTTGAACTCTTCATCAGCAATGGCACTGCGCACCCGCTCGGCAACGCCCTGCGCGGCCCGCATGTCGGTATCGGGCATGACCACCACGAACTCTTCACCGCCGAACCGGCAGGCAAGATCGACGCCGCGAATGTTGCGCTGCAGCCGCGTGGCGAACTCCTTGAGCACCACATCGCCGGCATCATGGCCATAGGTGTCGTTGACGGGCTTGAAATAGTCGATATCGAGCAGCATTACCGCCATGTCGCGATCCTGCTCCTGGGCCTTGTTGAGCACCATGGCCAGATGCCGCTCGAAATAACGCCGGTTGTAAAGCCCGGTCAACTCGTCGATCACCGCCATGGCCATTGTCGAATTGAGGCTCTCACGCAGCTCGACCGTATAGCGCTGACGCCGGATCTGGGTCTTAACCCGTGCCGAAAGCTCATGCCGCTCGACGGGCCGCATGATGAAATCATTGACCCCCAGATCGAGCGCCTTAACCACCTGCGGGCGATCCTTGTCCTCGGCAACGAGGATAATGGGAAGCGAGCGGGTCTGATCGACAGTGCGAATCTGCGAACAGATGCGCAGCGGATCAAAGCCCTCGAGCGCCATCGAGACGATGGCCAGTTCATAGTCGCCGCCCGACATCTGGAACACGGCCTCCGAGGGGTCGACCAGAATCGTGACCTTGTGGGAACTGCGCAGATAAGCCTCGATGCGTTCGGCCCGTGCCCGCTCGGTATCGATGACCAGAATGCGGCCAGCATCGACAGCAATGCCGAACTCGGTCCGCGCGGTGTCTTCGAGCGCCAGTTCGTGACTGGTGCGGCTGCGGGCCCGCAACTCGTCGCCCAGCCCCTTGAGTCGGGCAAGGCTCTTGACCCGCGCCAGCAATTGCACGTCATCGACGGGCTTGGTCAGAAAGTCGTCAGCCCCCGCCTCCAGACCGCGCACACGGTCGGAAGGCTGATCGAGCGCGGTGATCATCACGATGGGGATATGGGCAGTCACGGCGTCGCGCTTGAGAATCTGGCAACAGGTGAACCCGTCCATTTCCGGCATCATAACATCGAGCAGGACGATATCGATGTCCTGGCTGCGGCAGATCTCGATGGCCTGAGCGCCCGATGACGCGGTCACCACCTCGAAATACTCGGCGAGTAGGCGCGCTTCGAGCAATTTCACATTGGTGGGAATGTCATCAACGATGAGCACTCGTGCAGTCACGGCGCGCGTCCCTTCGGCCCTGAATGAAGAATGGTTGTCTGGCTATTCGGCCTTGCCAATATAGCTTTCAATCGTTTCCAAAAAGTGAGGCACCGAAATCGGTTTTGAGATGTAACCCTCACATCCCCCCGAAAGGATACGCTCTTCGTCGCCCTTCATGGCAAAGGCTGTCACCGCGATCACCGGGATATGGGCGAGGTCGTCGTCTTCCTTGAGCCACTTGGTGACCACCAGCCCCGACACTTCGGGCAGCTGGATGTCCATCAGGATCAGGTCCGGACGGTGCTCGCGCGCCAGATCGAGCGCTTCCAGTCCATTGCGGGTCTGGACGGTATGGTACCCACGGGATTCGAGCAGGTCGTGAAAGAGCTTCATGTTGAGCTCGTTGTCTTCCACGATCATGACGGTCTTGGCCATCTACCCTCGCCCGGCACCGGCAATCGGGTGCTTTGAGTTGTCATTGCTTTGCGCTAACAGCAATGTGTTACGAAACAAGAAATAAGCTGAGTCTGACGCTTTGCGCGATAGGGTCGATACACAAGAATTGCTGGCCGTTGGCGATGCCTGCCTCACCTGGCTCGCCGCTGACGTCAACGAGCTTGAGCGTTTCATGGCGCTGGCCGGTTTTTCGCCGCAACGCCTGCGGGAATCTGTCGGCACGCGCCCGTTGGCAGAGGGCCTGGTCGACTATTTCGGACGCAATGAATCCTTGTTGCTGGCCATGTGTGCCAATGCCGGTCTGGACGTAAACCGCGTCATGGGTCTTTGGCACGGCCTGAACCCGCAGAGTTGATGGTATGGCCGCCGGCGGACATCTGTGCCGCGATTGCTTTGCGACAGGCGAGAGTGCCAAGGCACCGGCCAGGTGCCCCAAATGTGGCTCACCGCGCATCCTGGCTCACCCAGAGCTCTTCTCGCTGTCCATCGCCCATATCGATTGCGACGCCTTCTATGCCTCGGTCGAAAAACGCGATGATCCGAGTCTGATCGACAAACCGCTGATCATCGGCGGTGGACAGCGCGGCGTGGTCTCCACATGCTGCTATATTGCCCGCATTAGTGGCATCAAATCGGCCATGCCGATGTTTCAGGCGAAGCGCCTGTGCCCGCAAGCCGTTATCATCAAGCCCGATATGGCCAAATATGTCGGCGTCAGCCGCCAGATTCGCACGCTTATGGATTCACTGACCCCGCTGGTCCAACCGCTCTCCATCGATGAAGCGTTTCTCGATCTGTCCGGCACCGAAAAGGTGCACAAGGCTGCACCGGCGGTCTCGCTGGCCCGGCTGGCCAAACGAATTGAGGAAGAGATCGGTGTCACCATCTCGATCGGGCTGAGCCACAACAAATTCCTCGCCAAGATCGCCTCGGAACTCGACAAGCCACGCGGCTTTGCCATCATCGGCGAGGCCGAGACCGTATCGCTGCTGGCCGAAAAGCCGATCACCGTAATTTTCGGCGTCGGCAAGGTCATGGCCGAAACGCTGCGCAAGGACGGGCTGATCACCATCGGCCAGCTCCAGCAGCGCGCGCCCGAAGACCTCATGCGCCGCTATGGTGAGATGGGCGCACGCCTGGCCAAACTGGCGCGCGGTGAAGATTATCGTCGCGTCTCGATAGACCGCGAAACCAAATCGGTGAGCACGGAGACGACCTTTTTAACCGATCTTGCCGATTTCGACTCGCTTTCGACCGCCCTGCTCTCATTGTGTGAGCGGCTCTCGGAACGGCTCAAAAAGCAGCAACTGGTCGGCGATACCGTTACCGTCAAGCTCAAGACCGCGGGATTTAAATCCCGCACCCGCGCGCAACACATCATGCTGCCAACCCAGCTTGCCACGACGCTCTATGAAACCGGCGTGAAACTTCTGGCCCGTGAGGTGGACGGCACGGCCTTTCGCCTGCTCGGCATCGGTGTTACCGGTCTTGAGGTGGCCACAGGCATCGATCCGGTCGACTTGATCGAACCCGAAATCGCCCGCAAGGCGGCAGCGGAGCGGGCCATGGACAAGGTGCGCGACAAATATGGCCGCGAAGCGCTCGTGCGCGGTAAACTCTACCGCCAGTCGAAAATCACAAAGATCAAACCGGAGAACGATGATGACGATCGAACAGAAACTCAATGATCTGGGCTACACCCTGCCCACACCCACAGCACCCGCAGCCAGTTATGTTCCGGTGCGTCAGTCGGGCAAGCTTCTGTTTGTCTCCGGGCAGATCTCCCAGGGCCCCGATGGCATCACCAAGGGATGCCTCGGTGACAGTCTGGACGTTGGGGCCGGGCAAAAGGCCGCCGAACTGTGCGCCATCAACATCCTGGCCCACGTCAATACCGTGGTGCCGCTCTCGCAGATCAAGGCCGTCCAGAAACTGACCGTTCTCGTCGCCTCGACGCCAACATTCAACGAACAGCATCTGGTGGCCAACGGCGCGTCCGATCTGTTCATAAAGCTGTTGGGCGACACGGGTAAGCACGCCCGCGCCGCGTTTGGCGTGGCCTCCCTTCCCCTTGGCGCCGCAGTCGAAATCGACGCCATCATCGAGATCGAATAAATGACATCAAATCCCCCGTTCGCCCGTCCCATCGCCCATCGCGGATTGCACGACAGGGACCGGGGGATCATCGAAAACTCGTTTTCAGCCTTTGCGGCCGCGATCGAACGCGGCTTTGGCATCGAATGCGATCTTCAGTTGACCGAAGATGGCGAGGCGGTTGTCTTTCACGATGACGACCTGGCCAGGCTTGTGAGCGGCAGCGGCCGCGTTCGCTCCGTGCCCGCCAGCGCGTTAACGGAGCTTCCCCTGCTTGGCAGCACTGCGGGCGATTGCCCGCAGACCTTTGCCGCCTTCCTCGATCAGATCAGTGGCCGCGCGCCGCTGGTCATCGAGGTCAAAAAGCAGGCAAATGAGCGCGATACAATCGATCTGGCAAAGCGGGTCGTTCAATCTTTGGCGACCTACAAAGGTCCGTTCGTTCTCAAGACCTTCGATCCCCGCATGATCGTCGCGCTGCGTGGGCAAGGGTTTCAGGGCGAAATCGGCATCATCACCTACGGATACGACAAACCGGACTGGTATGGCGACATGCCCGCGCGCACGCGATTTATGTTGCGCCACCTCTTGCACTACCCGTGGACGCGCTTCACATTCATATCGTGCGAACAGACGGCGCTGACATTGCCAGCGATCCGTTTTTTCCGCGCCATCGGCTTTAAGGTCATGAGCTGGACTGTCCGTTCGTCCGATCAGGCCCGGGTCGCCCGGCGCAATGCCGACCAGATAGTGTTTGAAGGATTCGATCCCGACGCGTGAGTGAAAATTCCGAACTGACGATCTCGGTTCATCCAACCACCGCCTCCATCCCCGCCGCCACCTGGAATGCACTTGCATCTTGCGGTGGAGAAAAGCCCGACAACCCATTCCTTGAGCACGCTTTTTTCTCAGCGCTGGAGGAGTCGGGATGCGCCACAGGTGCAACCGGATGGCAGCCCCAGCATATCCTGATTTCACGCGGCGAGACCCCTGTCGGCCTCATGCCGCTGTTCCTCAAATCCCATTCGATGGGCGAATATGTCTTCGACCACGCCTGGGCCGACGCCATCGAACGGGCCGGCGGAAACTACTATCCAAAGCTGCAGTCCTCAGTGCCGTTCACCCCGGCCAGCGCGCCGAAACTTCTGACGCGGGACGGCAGTGCCGACACTCAGACGCTCCTCCTCCAAGCATCCGAAGCGTTAGCCGAGCGGCTCGGTGCGTCCTCGGTCCACGCGACGTTCGTAACCAGTGACGAAGAAGCAATTGCCGCAGGCGCCAATTGGCTGGTGCGCCACGACACCCAGTTTCACTGGACCAATGACGGGTTCAAGACCTTCGATGAATTTCTCGACACGCTGCAATCGCGCAAGCGAAAGTCCATCCGTCGCGAACGGCGAGAGGCGCTAATCGACGGCATCACCTGCGAATGGGTGACCGGCACCGATCTGACGGAAGCACACTGGGATGCCTTCTATCAGTTCTACATGGACACCGGCGCGCGCAAATGGGGCCGCCCCTACCTCAATCGTGAATTTTTCTCGCGCATCACCGAAACCATGGCCGACAGCATTGTCCTGATGCTGGCGCGCGATGGTACCGACTATATCGCCGGGGCGCTCAATTTCCTTGGCGCAGACACGCTCTATGGCCGCAATTGGGGTGCCATCCGGGACGTGCCGTTCCTCCATTTCGAACTCTGCTATTACCAGGCCATCGACTTTGCCATTGAACACGGCCTGAAGCGCGTCGAGGCCGGCGCCCAGGGCCAGCACAAGCTGGCGCGCGGCTACGCCCCGGCCATCACCCGTTCGATCCACCACATCGTTCACCCGGGCCTGCGCCGCGCCGTTGCCGAATATCTCGAGGACGAGCGCAAATATGTCGACCTGCAGAACCAGGAGCTGGCCGACTACGCCCCCTTCCGCAAGGGATAGCGGGGTTTGTTCCTGATCGCCGTTCGGCTATAGCTCGGATTGAAAAGCAAGGGAGCGTGTTATGACTGCTTACGATCCGGACAATATCTTCGGCAAGATCCTCAAAGGCGAAATCCCGAGCCACACGGTCTATGAGGACGACGACACGCTGGCCTTCATGGATGTGATGCCCCAATCACGCGGGCATACGCTGGTGATCCCCAAGACCGGTTCACGCAATCTGTTCGACGCCGAACCGCAGGTGCTGGCCGATCTGATCCAGAAAACCCAGCGGGTCGCCAAAGCCGTCATGACCGCCATGGATGCCGACGGCCTGCGCGTTGCCCAGTTCAACGAAGCTCCGGCCGGCCAGACGGTGTTCCACCTCCATTTCCACATCATACCCATGTATGAGGGCGTGCCACTGCGCCCCCACACCGGCGAAATGGCCGATCAGGACGAGTTGGCCGCCCAGGCGGAAAAAATCCGCTCCGCGTTTTAAGGTCTGTGGAAAATTGCGGGGGTAGCGGGGATAATTCTGGGGATAAGTACGGGGAAAACCCCCAATAGCGCCGGTCGGAAGGCCGGCCGTCTTACTCATGGACAGGCAAGGCGGCGCGCAATGGCGATTGGAATGTTTGCGGAATAAGTGGATCTAGAAAGCGTGCTTTTCATAGGCTGCGAACGGGCTGAGCCCGAGCCAGCTTTGCATCGCCGCACCTAAATCGCTGTCTCCGATCCGCGCCAGGCGCTGCTCGTTTTCCGCCCTGGCAACGGTTTCGAGCCCCATCCAGATGGCCGTCATGGTGCGCAGATCGGTGCGGACAAAAAGATCAACATCGAACCCCGGATCGACCGAGCATAAGTCGGCGCCTTTTTGCGGATCGCTAAGGAGCCACCAGTTGGCCGATGCAGCGGGAAGGTCCGCATAGATGAACTGTACCGTCACCCGTCGCGGTGGCAAATTCTCCAGCCTGATGTTGCGGCGTATGTCCCACATCAGGAGCGAGGGGTCCGTGTTTTCGAGACTCGGGGCACTTTCAATCCAACGTTGACCCCAAATGCCCACCGCCATGACAACATCGCGCAACCCCTGTCCCGCCTCGGTGAGGACGTACTCGTAGAGTTCAGGCGTCCGCCGCACGAGCCGTCTTTCGACAACGCCGTGCTGTTCGAGTTCACGCAACCGCCGCGCCAGAAGGGCCGGCGACATGCGCGGCACGCCGCGCCTCAGGTCGTTGAAGCGTGTCGATCCAGCGCAAAGCTCGCGTAGGAGAACAATTGTCCATCGGGCACCAAGGATTTCCGACGCCATGGCGACGGGACAAAACTGGTGGTAGCTGGCTTCTGTCATGGACACGCCTCCTGCCGATCCGCCTGCAATCTTAAACGGGCAGAGCAATGAGATTCCAGTTCAGAAGCTGTACCGGCTTGATTCAGGTCGTGAACTGGCGAGATACAGCTGTCGCTGCTTTCATCCTCTCACGTGAGGCGAGAGAAAGGCCAACCATGAAAAAATTCATCATCGAACGCGATATTGCCGGCGTCGGCGCCATGTCCCCCGAAGCGCTTTGCGAGGCGGCGCGCACCTCAAACGGCGCCCTCGCCCAACTCGCACCCAAGGTGCAATGGCAGCATTCCTATTTCACGGCGGACAAGACCTTTTGCATCTATCTTGCCCAAGACGAACACACGATACACGAGCACGCGCGATTGAGTGGGTTTCCTGCCAATGTCGTCACCGAAGTGACCGCTGTCATCGATCCGACGACCGGCAGCTAAGCCGGGACCTCACGGCACGGAAAAGGCCAGTCGTAGGACCGGCCTTTTCCAGATTTTGAGGGGATGGTCGAACACCAAACCCGCTTAGGTGTTCTGCTCGGCGTCCTTGGACTTGGACTTGCGGGCCGGCTTCTTGCCGCCCTTGGGTCCGGTTATCGCCTTTGGACGTGCCGGGCGCGGAGGGACTGAGACCAGTTCGAGCCGCGCTTCGCTGCCCTCGCCGACCACTGTCACCTTGACCGAACCGCCCTTCTGGAGCAGGCCGAACAGCACTTCCTCGGCCAGCGGCTTCTTGACGTATTCCTGGATCACCCGACCCAGCGGGCGGGCACCCATCTTTTCGTCGTAGCCGCGGGCCGCCAGCCAATCGGAGGCTTCGGGCGTCAGCTCAATGGTGATGCCGCGTTCGGCAAGCTGGCCTTCAAGCTGGAGAATGAACTTCTCCACGACGCGGTTGACGGTCGAGGACGGCAGCGGCGCGAACGAGATGATCGCATCGAGCCGGTTGCGGAACTCCGGCGTGAACATCCGGTTGATCGCTTCCTCGTCGTCGCCTTCCTGACGCACCCGGCCAAAGCCGATGGGCGATTTCGCCAGTTCGGTCGCACCCACGTTCGACGTCATGATCAAGATGACGTTGCGGAAGTCGACCTGCTTGCCCGAATGATCGGTGAGCTTGCCGTGATCCATGACCTGCAGAAGGATATTGAACAGGTCCGGATGGGCCTTTTCGATCTCATCGAGCAGCAGCACGCAATGGGGATGCTGATCGACCCCATCGGTCATCAGCCCGCCCTGGTCGAACCCGACATAACCCGGAGGCGCGCCGATCAGCCGCGAAACGGTGTGACGCTCCATGTATTCGGACATGTCGAAGCGCAAAAGCTCCACCCCGAGCGTGTCGGCCAGTTGCTTGGCCACCTCGGTCTTACCCACACCGGTCGGGCCGGTGAACATGTACGAACCGATGGGCTTTTCGGGCTCACGCAGGCCCGCGCGGGCCAGCTTGATGGCCGACGAAAGGGCGTCGATGGCCTTGTCCTGGCCGAACACCACGCGCTTGAGGTTGGCTTCGAGATTGCCCAGCAGCTCGGTATCGGACTTGGAGACCGATTTCGGCGGAATGCGCGCAATCATAGCTATCGTCGCCTCGATATCCTCGACGCCGATGGTCTTCTTGCGCTTGTCCTCGGTCACCAGCATCTGCCGGGCACCGGTTTCGTCAACCACATCGATTGCCTTGTCGGGCAGTTTGCGGTCGTTGATATAGCGGGCCGAAAGCTCGACCGATGCCTTGATCGCGTCGTCGGTATATTTGAGCTTGTGGTAATCCTCGAAATACGGGCGCAGCCCCTTCATGATCTCGATGGCATCGGGGATCGTGGGCTCGTTGACATCGATCTTCTGGAACCGGCGCACGAGAGCCCGGTCCTTTTCAAAGAACTGACGATATTCCTTGTAGGTGGTCGAACCAATGCAGCGGATCGCTCCCGAGGCCAAAGCAGGCTTCAAAAGGTTCGAAGCATCGAGCGCTCCGCCCGAGGTTGCCCCCGCGCCGATCACCGTATGGATCTCGTCGATGAAAAGAATGACATTGTCCTTCTTTTCGAGCTCTTTCATGATCGCCTTGAGCCGTTCCTCGAAATCGCCGCGATAACGCGTGCCCGCCAGAAGCGAACCCATGTCGAGCGCATAGATTACTGCGGTTTCGAGCACTTCGGGAACGTCACCCTCAATGATCCGCCGGGCCAGACCTTCGGCGATAGCGGTCTTGCCAACGCCGGGATCACCCACATAGAGCGGGTTGTTCTTGGAGCGACGGCAAAGCACCTGAATTGTGCGCTCAAGCTCGATGCCGCGGCCGATCAGCGGATCGATCTTTCCGGCCCTGGCCTTGTCGTTGAGATTGACACAGAAATCGGCAAGCGCCGAACTCTGCTGCGGGCTGCTGCCCCCGCCGCGTTCCTGCTCGCCCTCGAACCCGGGTCCGCCTTCTTCAGCACCGCGCACGGGCCGGTCGGCATTGCGGCCCGACTTGGCGATGCCATGGGAAATGAAATTGACCGCGTCGAGCCGGGTCATGTCCTGCTGCTCGAGGAAATAGGCAGCGTGGCTTTCGCGCTCGGCAAAGATCGCAACGAGCACGTTGGCCCCGGTCACTTCCTCGCGCCCGGACGATTGAACGTGAATGACCGCGCGCTGGATGACGCGCTGGAAGGCGGCCGTCGGACGTGCATCCTGGCCGTTGGGCACAACGAGGCTGTCGAGCTCCTCGTCGATGAACTCTTCGAGATCGGCCCTGAGCGACTCGATATCGACATCGCACCCGGTCAGAACCGAAATCGTGTCGCGATCCTCGGTCAGCGCCAGCAGCAGGTGTTCGAGGGTCGCAAATTCATGACTGCGCTCCCGAGCCAAATTCATGGCCTGATGCAACGCCTTTTCAAGACCGCGAGAGAATGAAGGCATGTTGGTCCTATCCTATTGCTTTTCCATCACGCATTGCAGCGGATGCTGGTTTCGGCGCGCGGCATCCATAACGTTGGTGACCTTGGTTTCGGCCACCTCGTACGGATAAACCCCGCATTCCCCCACACCTTGATTATGGACGCTCAGCATTATGCGCGTCGCATCCTCCCGGGATTTGTTGAAGACCTCCTCCAAAATGAGGATGACGAACTCCATGGGCGTGTAGTCGTCATTGAGAAGCAGAACCCTATAAAGGCTTGGCTTCTTGGTCCTCGTTCTGGTCTTGGTCGCGACACCGGTCTGGCCATCGCTTCCTTCGTCCCTGTCATCGTCCCCCTTTTCCGGACCGGCCGAAATCGCCCGCAGCACGGCGTGCTTTGCGAGCAGACCGCCGTTGTGCGGCAGGTCAGGTCCGGTGGGGAGGGCAGATATTGGCACGGCTTTTTTTATCCCAAATCAGAAAGGCAAGATGGCCCCATTATGTAGGCAAAATCTCGGCCATGTTAAGGGGCGAAAATCCGATCAATCAGGTGTGATCGCCCACAAGGTTTTTGCATCAAGTTTTAAGCACTTTACGGATTTGTAACCGCATCGGCCTAAAGTGCCTGCGAGTTAGGGTTTTCGGCGCCATCGGGGGACAGCGCGCGACGACCCCAAGAGTAGAGTAACGGTGCGGCGTTTTTCGTACCGGTCCAGTAAAGAGTTGGAGTATCGGGTGCCGACCCTTCTGCGTATCGATTCCGCGCGCGTCCCTTTTGTACGCTTTTTTCTCACACTTGTGATCGCGGCGATGACCCTTGCCGCCGTTTCCGCTCCTGCGGCGGCGCAAAATGTGCCGCGTGCCTATGCCGGCATCGCCGTGGATGCCAAGACCGGCCAGGTCCTCTATCAGGACAACGCCAACGAGTTGCGCTACCCCGCTTCGCTCACCAAGGTGATGACGCTCTATATCATCTTTCAGGAGCTCGAGGCTGGCCGGCTCAAGCTCGACTCGAAACTGAGGGTTTCCCAATACGCCTCTCAGGCAGTCCCGACAAAGCTCTGGGTGCAGCCCGGCAGCACGATCACCGTTGAAGACGCGATCAACGCCCTCGTTATAATATCGGCCAATGACGTCGCCCGCGTCGTTGCCGAAAATATTTCGGGTACGGAGTCCCAGTTCGCCGAGCGGATGACGCAAACCGCAAGGGCGCTGGGGATGTCGCGCACCACATACAAGAACGCAAATGGCCTGCCCAACTCCGGACAGGTCACGACGGCCGCCGACCAAGCGATCCTGGGCCGGGCCGTCTATCTCCATTTCCCCCACTACTACGACTATTTCCAGGCCCGCAGCTTCAAGTACAACGGCAGAACCTACAACGGGCACAACGCCCTTCTGGGCCAGAACGGCGTCGATGGTATCAAGACCGGCTATATCAATGCGTCGGGCTACAACCTGATGACCGCCGCCCGCTCCAGCAACCGCCATATCGTGGTGATCGGCCTGGGGTTCAACACCGGCGCTTCGCGCAACGCGCGCGTCGCAGAGCTGGTGCGCACCTATCTCCCCAAGGCGCGCCAGGGCGACTACTGGCGCGAAGCGATGATCCCGCGCCCCACCCTGCTCGGCAATGGCGTTGCCGTGGCATCGGCGGGTGCTGCCGTTCCGCTCAATCGCCTGCCCCCCGGCCGTCCCGTCAACCTTCTGCCGGTTATCACGGCGGAGCAGGCCATGCAGGTGGCGTCGCTCAGCCAGTCCGCTTCCGGATCAGCGCCGGACTCGAACGAACCCGAGACCATCCCGTTCCAGATCGTTTCGGCCGAGGACATTCCCTCGCGTCCGGGCGATAACGCCCTCGACCAGGCGACCTATGTCGCAACCGGCGTCATGCCGTCCGAAGCCCCGGTCTATCCCGCCGACGATCCGATTGGCGCATGGATTGCAGAATCCCTGCAGCTCGGCCCGCAATCGGGACAGGTTCTCGTGCCGCCCGCGCCAATTGCACGGCCCGACGGCCTGGCGCTCGACACAATGAGCACAAACAGCGCCGAGACCGTTCCGGCCGGTGGCTGGGTGGTCCAGGTCGGCGCCGCCGACAGCGAAGACAACGCCGAGCAGTTGCTGAGCGAAGCGACCCGCACATACGATCAGCTTGCCAACCTTCGCAGCTATGTGGAGACCTTCGAGCGCAACGGCGTGACCTATTACCGCGCCCGTTTCGCCGGCTTTGCCGATCGCACGCAGGCCAGAACCACTTGCGATGCGCTCTCACAAGCCGCGATCAACTGCCTCACGGTTCAGGGGTAACAAACAGGACGACCGACGGTCTTCGACAATTGGCGCAGATGTATGGAGTAGCCCAATGAGCGAAATGACACGACTTTCCGAGCTTGGCCAATTTCAGCCCCGCTCGCCACTGGCCTCGGACGATGACGCGGTTCGCGTCCAGTCCCTGCGCCTGCTGGCCCGCGGCCTGGGAGAAAACAAGCCCGTTCACCGCCGCATGTCGGACATGCTCTCGGTCGTGCTGGCCCTTTCGTCCCGTACACGCCGCATGGTCCTTCCCCGCGTGTCGGTCGATGTCGATGTCTTCGATCCCGCCGGACGCCGCGCCCTGCGCATGTATATGCCCCAGGAAGACTAGGGTCAGCGGAACCGCTTGCCCCTGCTTGCGTTGCCTGAGGTATTGGCAACGGAGGCAGGTATGGCACTCACAGGCAAGATCGCTCTGGTGACCGGCGGCGGTTCGGGATTGGGCAAGGCCAGCGCCCTCAAGCTGGCTGCCGAGGGCGCCGACATCGCCCTTCTGAGCCGCACGATGGAAGAGGTCGACGCCGTCGCCCTTGAAATCAACCGATTGGGGCGCAAGGCCCTTCCCCTCTATGCCGACATCTCCGATGTCGCCGACATGCAGGCAGCATTCGATCAGATCACCGAGACGTTCGGACGGCTCGACTTCGTTTTCGCCAATGCGGGCATAAACGGCACCTGGGCGCCAATCGAGGATCTGACGGTCGACGACTGGGACCGGACCATCAATGTCAATCTGCGCGGCACGTTTCTAACCCTCCATCACGCCGTGCCCCTGATGAAGGCGCGCGGAGGATCGATCGTCATAACCTCCTCCATCAATGGAACGCGGACCTTCACCACGGCCGGCGCGTCCGCCTATTCCACAACAAAGGCCGGTCAACTCGCCCTCGCCCAGATGGCCGCGCTCGAGCTTGCCAAGCACCGCATCCGCGTTAACGCCATCTGCCCCGGCGCCATCGAAAGCCAGATCGATGAGAACACCGAGCTCCGCAATGTGGAAAAAGCAGCCGAACCCGCCCACTACCCCGATGGAGACATTCCGCTGACGGACGGTGCCCCCGGCAAAGCCGAGGACGTTGCAGATCTGGTCTGCTTTCTGGCCTCGGATGCCTCAAGGCACATCACGGGAACGCCCATCTGGATCGATGGGGCGCAATCGCTGCTGATCTGAGAAGGCCCGCGCCTAGACCGATCCCGCCAGGACACGCTGATCGCGCGAACTGTGCTCACCAGAACGCCGATGGCGCGAAAACAGGTTGAGTGCTTCCAGCAGCAACCGATATTCCTGCCGCGCCCCGATATGGCTCATGGTCGGCATGCCCCCCAGTGCCTCCGCATCGAGCGGATCGAAAACCGTCATGCCGATGGGAAACAGCGACCGGAAGATCACCCGCTCGGCAATGCCGTCGGACACACGGCATCCGACACGCTCGGCAACGTTTTCCAGCCCGGTCTGCACCAGCCTCGTGTTACGCGAATTGAGCATGGAGATGCGATTGCGCACCATGACCCAGTCGATGGTGCGCCCGTCGATAGCCAGCCGCTCCCGGCGCGAGCGTTGGACCAGCCGCGTATAATGACTCAATTCGATCAAGGCACCGCTGTCAGGTTCGATCCGGGCAATCACATCCAGATCGATCAGACTGTCGTTAAGTGGGGTAATCAGCGTGTCGGCCAGCGAGTGGGCGATGCGAGTGAGGTGGGTGTCAAAGCCGGGCGTGTCGATGATAAGATAGTCGACGTCCCTTTCGACTTCCGCCACCGCCCGGCGAAACATCTCGAACTCGGTATCCGCATTTTTCTCAAGCGAGTCACCCCTGCCCTGCGGCAGATGAAAATGGGTGGAGTGGGGAACCTTGAGACCATGGGCGTTGGCCCATTCCCGGCGATTGCGCACATAGGTCGTCAGCGTGTGCTGACGGCTGTCGGCGTCGATCGTGGCGACGCGAAAGCCTTCATAAAGCAGGTGGACGGCAAGATGAATCGCCGTGGTGGACTTGCCCGAGCCGCCTTTTTCGTTGCCCAGAACGATAACATGCGCGTTCGATCGCTGCATTTGATCCGACTCTAACCCTTGCCCCCAAAAGCGTTGCACAGCTTGTGTGCTTAACAAAACCCGCACAAGTACGAATTTTGCGCGTTCGCCCCACCTTAGTTCGTATTTGATTTACATTTTATAAACGAATGACCAGCCCAGTTTGCCCGCGCTGGTCATTTCGAATCGCAGACATGGCCCGATCAGATCAAATCCAATAGGGGGGCACCCCGTAATAGGTGTAGATGTCCATGGCCCGCTGGCGGTCATCCCAGGCAAAGTCATCGTCGGGTTCGTAGCGCGGTGCGGCATCAAGGTCTGCCTTGGAGATGTCGGTACGGTATCCGCCAATGCTTTCGTCATAGGTCAGTTTGGCCCACGGGATCGGGTAATGGTCGTCCCCGATGCCCAGAAACCCGCCAAAGCTGAGAACCGCATAGCCAACCTTGCCGCTGACCTTGTCGATCATGACCCGTTCGATGGTGCCGATCTTGTCATTGGCCAGGCTGTAAACCGCAGTACCTTCAACCTTGTCGCTCCCGATCAGATTGCCGCTTTCGCGGCGATCCAGATCGCGGGCTTCAAGCCCGTTGTCCGTTCTCGGATCCATTGTAAATCTCCGTCGCTGGTTGCACTGAAGAGTCAACGGAATGGAGTCTGTGGAGTTCCAGCTTCAGGAAACTAAGGCACGAGGTCATTGAACCGGCTTAAAGCAGCCCCAGTTGGGCCAGCTCTTCGGCCATGCCTTCGGGCGGCGTTTCCTCTCCCGCCCGGGCAAGATCGGGTGGCGCGTCCTTGGCCTGCAGATAGCGCCAACCCTGGAATGGCCGACGCGGATAAGGCGCTGTGCGGATCAGATCGGGCTCAAGAAGGATGTCGCAACACGACCGCCCCTCCCCGTCGGTTTCAGCCTTGAGGTCGGCAATCACCTGACGCGCACGCACCGCACCGGCAATAACCCAGTATAACGATCCCTGTCCCACAATCTCGTCGGCCCTTTTGGGCATCATGCGGGTGCGATGGACATTAAGCCCGTCGGGGCGTCCGAAGCCTTGCTCGCGGCGCAGCGCGCGCCATTCGATCAACTCCTCCACCGAGGAAACGCCAACACAGAGCTTGATGATATGCATGGGGAACCACCCAAAAAGAAAATGGGGCGACCGTTTCCGGGCACCCCATTGTCGTATCTGAATCTGTCTGTTGCCGAAAGGCCGTATCAGGCGCCAGCAATGACAGAGACAATGAAACCGAGCGAGATCAAGCCGACACATGTCCAACTTGCAGCCCGCCAGCATACGGCCTTGGATTGGCTACGCATGCAAGCTCCTTGCGCTGTTGCAAAAGCGGTGAGCGCGATTGCCGCCACTCACCGGTAACGCCTAATTAACTACCCAAAGCCGGTTCCGCAAGCCATGATTGAGCCACATTCGCGCAAATCTCACTTGCAATATTCGCATGACGGGCGAATCGCACTCAGAACAGTCCGAACCACCAGCCCGCCAGGGTCAGGAAGGCGAAAAAGCCGATCACATCGGTAAAGGTCATCACAAAGGTCGAGGAGGCCACGGCCGGATCGATCTTAAGCCTGTTGAGAAGCATCGGGATGAGAATTCCGCAGCCCCCGGCAACGATCATGTTGACCACCATGGCCAAGCCGATCACCATCCCGAGCGCCGGGTTGGCAAACCGGAACCCGGTGATCACCCCGAGGAGCACGGCAAAGATCACACCGTTGGTCAGCCCGACGAGCAATTCGCGTCGGATCAGCCGCCAGGCGTTGTTCCTGTCGAGTTCCCTTTGCGATATGGCCCGAACGGTGACCGTCATGGTCTGCGTGCCTGCAACCCCGCCCATCGAAGCAACGATGGGCATAAGAACCGCCAGAGCAACCATCTGCTCGATGGTGCCGTCAAAGAGCCCGATGACCAGCGACGCCAGCGTGGCGGTGCCCAGATTGACCAGCAGCCACGTCGCCCGGCTGCGCACAACGCCGGGCACCGTGCGCGAAATGTCTTCGTCACCCACACCGCCGAGACGATGGATATCCTCATTGGCTTCTTCATTGATGACGTCAACGATATCGTCGATCGTCAGGACGCCCACCAGCCGCTTGCTCTCATCGACAACGGCGACTTCGATCTGATCGTAGCGCTCGAAGATGCGCGCCGCCTCTTCCTGATCGAGCGTAGCATCGATCTGGCGGATCTGGGTGTTCATGATCTCTTCGATGCGTGTCGCCCGCTGAACCCGAAGAATGCGGTCGAGCGGGATGGTGCCAAGCAGGTTGAACCCGGGATCTACGACATAGATCTGATAAAAATCGTCGGGCAGATCGTCATTGGTCCGCAGATAGTCGATGGTTTGCCCTACCGTCCAGAACGGCGGAATGGCAATGAATTCGGTCTGCATCCGCCGTCCGGCGGAATCCTCGGGGAAATCCAGGCTTCGTTTGAGCGAGATGCGATCGAAAGCCGGCATCTGGGCCAGAATTTCGTCCCGGTCCGCAGCATCGATATCCTCGAGAATATAAACGGCATCGTCATTGTCGAGATCGGCGACGCCGCGCGCGATCTCGGCATTTGGCAATTCTTCCATCAGCTCGATACGAACCGAATCGTCGACCTCGGTCAGCGCCGAATAATCGAAGGCATGGCCCAGCAGCATGACCAGCCGCACCCGATCATCAGCCGGCAGCGCCTCGATGACGTCGCCGGTTTCCGATTCATGGAGCGGCTCCATACGCTTGCGCAGAGCCTCGGCATCCCCTGTGTCGATCTCGGCGCGCAGCGCCTCGTACCAATCGGAACGGAGCCGGCCGTTCCCGTCATAGATGGTTTCGGGAATTTCGTCGGGTTCCGGTCCGGTCGATGCAGCGTCTTCCATGCAACTCTCCTTCCCGGTTATTGCGCAGGGCGCGCGACTCTTGGTTCCTGGCTATGGCGTAACCCATCCGCCTGCCATTTGCCACAGCGCAATCGCATGGCAGCTGCCCGCCACCGCCGCCCGCTAAGTAGTTTAGCCTAAAGCCATATAAGGGCGACCTTATCGTCATACCCATCACGTTGCTCCATGCAACGGAGGCTGGAATGCGTATCGGTGGCCCTAGGCTCAAAGGATGGATGCCCATCGCCGGGTGGACGGTTTGCGGCCCGCTGTTCTGCGTTCTGGTGGCGCTCGGTTACAACGTCGTGACATTTGCGGCCTTTCCCATGGAAATTCAGATCCGCGCTGTCTTTGCGGCCATCGTCGTGCCACTCGGGCTGGCCGCACCGTTCTTTCTCTATTTTTCTCTCAAGCTGCGCGAGTTGGCGTCTGCCAACCGCCAGCTCGGCCTTCTCGCCGCCACCGACGGGCTGACCAATTGCCTCAACCGGACTGCCTTTACGGCACTGGTCGAAGCGCGGCTCGAAGCACTGGTTCCTCAGGGCGATCACGTCCACGGCGCCTTGCTCATCATCGACGCCGACAATTTCAAGCAGGTCAACGATCGCTTCGGTCATCACAATGGCGATATCGCCCTGACCCTGATCGCCCGGGCCATCCGCTCCTCGGTGCGCGCCGGCGATAATGTGGGGCGGCTGGGCGGCGAGGAGTTCGGCGTCTTCCTGCCCGTTGTCGACCGCTATGGCGCCGAGACCGTGGCCGAGCGGCTCCGCCGCGCCGTCGAAAAGCTGGCCTTCGTTGCCGATGGTCATCGCCATCAGCTTTCTGTGAGCGTCGGCGGCGTGGTGTTCGATCGCCGCACCGGCTTTGAGGACTTGTTCAAGCTGGCCGACGAGCGGCTCTATGCCGCCAAGAACGAAGGGCGCAACACTGTCAGGCTGATCGGCTGCACAAACAGCGGGGCCGGCTTTGCAATCCTCGATGCCTGAGGCTATCTAGGCCCATGGCCGCCGACCCGTCCTCCATCAAGCACTATTTCGACGACGACGCTGTGGCCGTCGCCAAACGCCTGATCGGAGCCCGATTTCTGGTCGATGGCATCGGCGGCACTATTGTCGAGACCGAGGCCTACGCTCGGGACGAACCCGCGTCGCACAGTTTTCGCGGCCCCACGCCCCGCAACAAGCCGATGTTTGGCAGACCGGGCACCGTCTATGTCTATCGCAGCTATGGCATCCACTGGTGCGTCAATTTCGTGTGCCGTCCCGGCAGTGCCGTCCTCATCCGCGCGCTCGTGCCTATCGAGGGAATAGAGGAGATGATCGGCCGGCGCGGCCTCTCGGACACGCGAAAGCTCTGCGCGGGTCCAGGGCGGCTGACACAGGCGCTCGGCATCGATCTTAGCCACAACGACCGTCCCTTGTCCGATCCGCCTTTCAGCTTCACCCCGGCCCCTGTCGAGGGGCCGATCCTCACCGGCCCGCGCATCGGTATTACCAAAGCCGTCGACCTGCCCTGGCGGTTCGGACTGCCCGGCAGCAAATATTTGAGCAAGCCTTTCACGAAAAACGGCTCCTCAGAGGTCTGAAGAGCCGTGCGAAATCTGATTGGATCAGGCTTCAGGCCTGGATGACCACCACGCGGGTACCCGAGGGCACGCGCTCGTAAAGGTCGATGATATCGTGATTGAGCATGCGAATGCAGCCCGACGACATCGCCAGCCCGATCGATTGCGGCTGGTTGGTGCCATGGATGCGGAACATCGTGTCCCCGCCGCTCCGGTAAAGATAAAGCGCGCGGGCTCCCAAAGGATTGTTCGGCCCGCCGGCCATGCCGTTGCGATAAGGCCCGTTGGCCTCGGGATCGCGGCGCAGCATGTTGGCGGTGGGTGTCCAGCTCGGCCACTCCGCCTTGCGCCCGATATAGGCATTGCCGCGCAGCGCAAGCCCTTCGCGTCCGACACCGACGCCATAACGCATCGCCTTGCCCTCATCTTCGACAAGATAAAGAAAGCGGGCGGGCGTATCGACGACGATAGTGCCCTTGGGATGGTTGGTCTCATAATCTACGCGCTGCCGCCGCAACTCCGGCTTTATAAGCCGTGCGTTCAGCGCGGCGAGCGGGAACGGCTCATCGGTCACGGGCCCGTAAGCATTGACCATGGACATGGAAGAAACGGAAGAAGAGGTGCGCGTTGAACACGCAGCCAGAAAAAGCGGAAGCCCTACAAGAAATCCGCGGCGTGTCAGGCTCATCGATAGCTACCCAGGCAAGAATCAACAACGTGAGCAATAATTAACCACAAGGGTTAAAACTTCTCTCACCATAATTCCGCCCCATGACGGCCCGATTGCGGCTTTTTAGCGATCCTGGCCGGGACCGCGACAAATCTGCAACACCTCCGCGTCCAACGCCGGACGTCACAGAAAGGAGCATCTGACCCGACACCCCTTTCCGTTCGATGCCAGTTACCCTTGCGGGCCCGGCGCCGACGTCATGCCTGTCGCAGCAGGGGGAACCCCGCCGTCCTCGGATGGCGGCATGTCGCATGCGGCAGCCGCCAATAATAGTGGCAATGCAAGTACAGCAAGAATTTTGCGCATTTTTGTCTCTCCCTGTTTAATGCACGGTTGATTGGGATGGTCAGTTCGCCGGCTGGACAATCGCCTCGATGGCGCCCCCGACTTCTTCGGCAAATACCGGATCGGCCTGTGCCGCTGTCAGAATGGCGTTGTACTCATCGACCGAAATGCCATCGGTGCTTTCAACTGTGCTCGCCATTTGCTCCTGGGCCATCATCTGGATGACTGCCCGGTCGTCGTCGGTCTCGGCGCTTTGCAGCTGCTGTTCCGCCTGCATGCCGATATCCATGATTTGAACGTAAGCGACCGCGAATGACTCAATCTGACTTTGGTCAAAATCAGTGGCAGGCGCCGCCATGGGGGGCTGCTCAGGAGTTGCCGGTGCGGCGTCCTGAGCCAGAACCGCACCGCCTGCGCTTGCTGCGAATATGACGCTGGCGGCCAGTGCGGTCATGGTGTTTCGAATACCCATTTTGTGTCCTTTTCCGTTCGGTGTGGAACGCCTCTCGGAGACGAACTCAATTTGTCGGGTTTTCGCAAACCCAATCCCGCAACCCTCTTGGACGATGATGACGAGAATGTGATCGGCGATAGATTGCCGGAATTCGGGCATTTCGGACCCATCCGACCGAGCATGCACCGATTTTGCCGGTACGGCCCCGCGCCTTCGACCCAACCTCCAGCTCCGGGTGATCGAAGCGCGGCAGACATGCAAAAACACCTCTGACGCCCTTATGATCTGTGAGGCGAATCCGGAACCTTGGCCCGCCCAACGCCTTTGAGCGACAGACGTGAAAAAGGAGACATGGCCATGCCACGTGGAGATAAATCCAAATACACTGACAAACAGGAACGCAAGGCCGATCACATCGCCGAAGGCTACGAAGACCGCGGCATTTCCGAGGATGAAGCCGAGCGGCGCGCCTGGGCCACCGTCAACAAGGAATCGGGCGGCGGCAACAAGTCGGGCTCGGGCCGAGGACACAAGGACACTCACGAAGCTGCCCGCAAGGGCGGCAAAAAAGGCGGCGAAGCCAGCGCAAACCGTCCGGCCAGCGAACGTTCCGCCTCAGCCAAGAAGGCGGCCGAAACCCGCAAGAAGAACGCCGAGCACGCCCACTAGAGCCGTTGCTTTGTCGCGTGTCCGAACCGCAAGACCGTTTCCATCCCCGATCGCGTCGAGGACATGCATTTGCTGGACGCGGTCCAGGATGAACGGAGTGATGTAAGGAAAATGGCCCGTGGGCCAGAGATGGTGCGGTCGAGAAGAAACGGCGATTTTGCCGACCGACCGTTGATTTCATTGAGCTTTTTCGCCCGTCGATGAAGGCGTTTGTAGCGGGGTTTTGTAGCGGCTGTCAACCGTCTCAAACGTGATCATTGACGCAGCCCAACGCGCGCCAAAACCATTCTGCCTAGTGCGCTGATGTAGGGACCATCCTCCAGCGTCCCATATTTGCTGGGTCTCCTTCTCCGCGGCTCATCTGCGTACGGAGCAGAGCTAAGGAAGCCTATGGCAATCAGTTTGCGGAAGGAGGCATGGTGGAGCTCACCTTTGGCACGGTCCTCGTCAGGCGCGTTTGCAGGGAGTTGGGGTGGTTTCAGGGCCTCCAACTTTTCAGATGCTTGTGGGTCACTCACAGCGTCCAAGAGCAGTAAGTCATCGTCACCAACCTCATCGAGCAGTCGGAGGATTTTCAACTCGTTGAGCTTGTCCACTTCATCAGCGTCAACCCCATGCGCGACGCACCTTGCCAAGTATATGCGGCGCGCTTGCGTAAAGGCTCTAGCGGCTTGGGCGATGCCCTCCTCGACTAAGGGCATGTTCGAAGGTTGCAGCAGCTTCTCCGCAGCGGAGAGCCGGTCCACTTCGCCGGCCAAGAGTACTAGGAAGTCGGATACGCGGTCCAAACGTTGGTTTGGTATTGCGGTTGAGATCACCTCGGCAAGCACAGAGCCCGCGCCTGGAACTGCACCAGAAAGTGCCCGCGCAACAGCAGTCAGTCTGTCGGATGCATTCGTACCCACACCTGCTGATACCGTCTTCGCAAGGCTAGCGCCTGGGGTTGCGGCAGCCGTCATGCGTTCACCTCGGTTGCGACACTGTTAAGCTAAGCAGGGACATTCCTGCTACCCGAACAGACCCAACAAATCGGGCAAGCCGAAGGTCAGCGGTGTGCAAACTGCTAAATTTCCTTCTACATCCACCTTCTTCACCACGGCTATGCCTGCCAATTTAGTGTTGCCGCTACGCATTGTGGCCACTGCCGTATTTGAAGTCACCCAAATCGGGTCGTAGGGCATAACATACTTGAAACCATGAGCCTTGCAGTAGACTAAGGGCGAGCGGTCATAGGAATAAGTCTCCACGTCCGCTGAATCAGAGTTAGCGCCGTTTAACGTCCTACAAGATCGATAGAAGGAAATTGTCAGTCCCTCCCTAACCTGCTCCTTGGGCTTCATAAGCTGCTCGACATCGATTGCCTTGATGGAGAGACGCCTTAGGATGAGCTTTGCCTCGTATAGTTCTGGCGCGATGTAGCCAGTTTCTGGAAAGCCGTTTCTTAGTATTTTCGCCGCTGCTGGCGAGAGGGTATCCTTGGAGAAGTGGAGCACCCTCGGTAGATTGACATAATGTGGCGTGGAGAGCTTATCGAGCCATACTGGTCGCTGCGCAAACGAGCCCAGCAAAGCAGCGTCGGAAACCTCTTGCTCCGCCCTGGCCTTCCAACTCCTCAACAGCTCAACGTCAAATCCCTCTCCGCCTCGCTTGTCGATCAAGTCGGCACAGTCCGCGCAAAGCCATATTCCATTGTCAGCGCCCCTGCGCTGGACGGCTGTTAGCGTCTCGTCATACCTCGGTCCATTCGGGGACGCCGCTGTTATGTGGGCAGCTCGACCTGTGACTGAAAAGACGCTTGGATAGTCGGGATTAGGGACAAGCGTCATGCGCCTGCATTCCGGGCGTGAACAAGCTCCCGCCACCCTCATCAAAAGTGCCCTCACGGTGGACGAAGAAAAGTCATCTCGCGACCTGGACAACTTAGGGTCGGAGGCGTTTACCTGCGTCATGCGCTTTCCACTATGTACTTAGCTCGATGAAACAGCTCATCGAAAGTGAGAACGTCGGGTTGCAAGAGGTTTCTCCGGTAAAGCTCGAAGGCCCGGAACTTGGGCCGGTGCAACCCACTATCCGTCATAAGCTCCGAAAGTCTCCCGGCGATCACGAAGGACCGGGGCTGTATCGCTTGCAAAAGCTCCCCCGAGGGGCTCCCATCGTCTAGTTCTGGCCGCAGCTCATCGCCTATCACAGCCAACGCGGCATGAAGTGCAGCCTGAACCTGGGCAACGGCGCCCGTGAGTTCCTTGGAAGGTTGCCACACATCAGGCCGGTAAGCACCGGTGGCTAGCAGCGCGGTATCGTGACGCTTGATCTCGACAAAGCAAAGCGAGCTGACTTCGGCTCTAGTCTTCAAAAGGCTGTCCACCCGCTTTCCACGACCGGAAACGTCAAAGCCCTTCACTACCTGCTCCAGCTTGCGGTCTTCCAAGCCAGTCATAAACACGTACGAAAGGCCATAACCGAAAACCCATTGGTTCTGCTCGAAAAACCTCTGCCATACAGCCTCTGGTTTTCCGGCACATTCGGCCAACTCGGTCGCGAATGCGGCTTCATCGTTGAGCAGGCCATCGAAGCGCTGGAGCTGCGCCTTTCGATAGCCGAGAGCAACCACGTCCTCTGTTGTGATTTCAGTCCGCGCTAGAGCAGCCAGCAACGGAGCATTCGCAGCCATCATTCTCCGGGTCTGCTCTGGAGACAGGAGCATCTCCTCAAGCTCGCCATCGCTGATATTGAGGCCCTTACTGTCGGGAAATTTGACGCGGCGGATGTTTGCCACGAATTGCAGGAGGGCAGTGATTTGCTCGGGATAGAGCGTGAACGCTTCTCTCGGTCCAGCCTTAGTGAATTTCTGAATGACTAAGTTGGTAATGCCTCGGTCATCCTCAAGAAACTTGGCGACCAGTTCAAACCGTGCCGGAGGTTTCTCCTGGAGGACCACCTCACCCTTTTCCTTGGCAAACTCGAGACCCCCACCCCCGTCTACGACTTTTCTAGCGATGCGCAATGGCCGCTCGGAGAACTTGCTCAACCGGGGGCTCACGTAAGTCTTCCAAGGCCGCTTTCTCCAAAACGCCAACTCTTCATCCCAGCCCTCCAAAGCATTTCCCCCACGTGTACTATGATGAGACTATGTGCCTTAAGGCGGCCAAGCAACATCTTCGGGCATCATCCAAGAGAACAAAACATATGGGTGCCCCGTCGAAAGCCCGCCAACGACAATGGCTATCGTGGCACCCCGAGGGAGAATAGGCGGACTTGTTTCGCAATCTCTAAAACACATAATATCCCCTACTAAAGGGAAACGCCGATGGCAGCTTGTTAAGGAGACTCGACCCGCGCAAGTACGCGAGAAACCTGCGTAGGCGTCCATGCGCCGCCTCTTGAGGTTGCGATGCCAGTGTCGTTTAGCGTGGCCGCTATTGCCGCCAGCGTGGCCCCTGACCGGCGCAAAGGCCCTATCACCTTCATCACCTTTTCGGCCTCGGCCTTCGCTTTGGCCTGTATAGCCTCATTCCGCTTCATGGTCTTGTCCCGAAGGCCGCCCAGCTTCTTGCCGTTGGCTTTGGCCGACTTGAGCGCGGCCTTGGTGCGTTCACTGATAAATGCCCGCTCCTGCTCAGCAAGAGCCGCGTAAATATGGAGCTGGAACTTGTCCGCGAACGGCATTGAGGCCACTCGCAATTTCAGAGCCTTGTCGTCCATGAGCGCAGCAATGAAGGACACCTTGCGGCTGAGGCGGTCCAGCTTGGAGACCAGCAGTTCGGCTCCTGTTGAACGAGCGAGCTTTAGGGCCTGCGCGAGTTCCGGGCGATCATCCGAGCTGCCCGACAAAACGTCTTGAAACCGGCCGATTACCTCGTAGGGCACATCAGAGAAATTGGTGAGGAACAGATCAATGTCCCTCTCCTGCGCCTCCAGACCGTGACCACTCCGGCCCTGTTCCTGGGTGCTGACGCGGGTGTAGATGACGTATTGCTTCATGGTGATCCCCTACTCTGGGAACCACCATATTCCGCAATTATCTAATGTCAACGATCGTTGTGGATGTAAAATTTGGTCCACGGTGTAGACGGCCCTGCTACGGGGAACGCCTTGATCAACAGGGTGGGACCATCTTGACCACGCTCAGCTAGTTGAGCTGGGCTTGCTCAATGCCAGCGCCTTCCCGGAGATCGGGCATACCTTTGGCGTGGTATTGTGGCGGGAAGTCAATCAGTCCGGTGGGAAGGCCATCGAATGAAGGGGCGAGGGGGGAGGCGCGCCATTCCACTATTATAGGGGACGTCTCAGATTTTTTCTCCGAAGTATCCGGGGATGAGAAGACAGCGCGGTCGCGGCTAGCTTGCCCGAGCGCGGAGGCACTTCTTCCTAATAGTGGGGGCAATCAAGGGGGGCGCGAGGCTCCCCCTCCATCTGGGCACTGCAATGGGGAAATTCCCCACTCAGAAGGGCAGGTGAGAAGATGGTCTGTTTCCGGCCTTATGCATCCGCGATGTCCTTACCTCCTCATCGATCTGCCAGCCGCTGACCTGTTCCAACGCGTTGCGGAACTCTGACAGGAGGCTAGACATGCCATCAACGAGCGTGTGCCGGTCCGCGCTAAGCGAGTCGTGAAACAGGGAGCGCATTTCGAGGAGGCGGGCGTTGATAATGTGCTTGACCAGTATGGGCGGTTTTGGTGGTGGTCCATCACTGCCCATGGTTGCCTTCTCGGGCTGCTCCATCTTTTTGTATTCCGCAGGGAAGTCCTTGCGCATCCATGTGATGATGGTTTTGTGCTCGCGCGAAAGATCGCGCCCCATTTCGCGATAGGACTTAAATGTGCCGTCAGCGTTCATGTGATGCCCTGCGCGGATGTAGGTCGCGAACACCCGGCGGGTTTCCTTTGGGGTAAGCTGGAGGCCGTGCGTACCGTTGGCCATCGCTGCCTGATATTGTGCTTCGAGTCGCGATAGCTTTACGACTTTGGCTCGCACAGATTTAACCGGCTGCCCTCCTCTGAGCTTGGCCTCCGCCTGCATCGTCTCCAGTACGGTGAGGCGGTGGTGTCCGTCGACCACAACCGGGTACCCTTGCTCCCCTTCTATGAAAGCGATGAGCAAGGGGGGCACGTCGGCACCAGCCCTATAGGCTGCCCGTAGCCGTTGCTTGTTGCCCTCGTCGAGGCGATTGCGGACCTGCATGGTCGGGTCGACGCGGATCGCAAGAAGGTCAACATCAAATGGTCCCAGGACTTTTCCTGGGGCCTCTTTGTCGAGTTTTCGCTTGATGACTTCCATTCTCATTGGTGTGCTTTCTGAAATGTCGGGACGCCCCTACCCGCATTGGGTTCAACACGTGTCGGCTAGAGGGAGGGATGGAACCAGCATTGATCGTGTCGGGGGTGCGTAGGTTGGACCGTGCGCCGATCGGTGCGCGATTGCTTATGATGGGGGTAATCGTCCTCAGCGTGGCCCGAGCGGCAGCCGCCGGATTGGTGAAGTCGGGGAGCGACATGACGGCAGCGTTTGCATTAGCTTCCAGCTCGTTGAACGCGGCGGTGTAGAGCTCCTTGAAGCCGGGCTGCCTCCTTACCGGTGAAGCCCATGACGAGGAACGAGAAGCCATCCTTGGTCATGTCGACCGCGCGGAGTGACCGGCCCGAGGCGTCCTTGTAGGAGCTGAGCTGAAAATTCAGCGCAGTGAAACCTGCACTACATTCCAATCGGTCGATGGATTGGAGAACGTTGCGATGTTCCTTGCCGAAGAAGGCAGCCACGTCCCGGCTATTGGTGAAGGCCTGTCCGTCCTTGAGGGTGGTAGAGGGAAAACGTCCCGGGTCACCCAATCCTGAAACTTGCGGGCCTCGGGTTTATCCGACCGCGCAATGAGCTTGTAGAGGCCGCTTTTGGAGATGCTGACCATCTTGCGACCGGGTGCCAGACCAACATCAATCCGATTGGTGTAGCTTCGCTCATCCGGCGAGAGGATGTTGTACGGCATCGAATTGCTGTTGGTCGGGCCGTAGATTGCTTTGATGACATCTGCTGCCACGAACCACGGCTCGTCCGAGATGGTCAGGACACGCAGCTCAAGGCCGGAGAAGGAGAGTGTTTTTAGTTCGGCAGGGGCCAGGCGGGGAATGGTCGGCCTACTCCCTACCGCTGCCGCTACCGGTTTTCGACGCTGGCCCACGTCCGCCAGCCGACCGGCGAACAGTTGCCGGTCACACATGGATGCCGGCTCTGTTCCCCTACCCTTAGCCCCCTCCACTCAACCCATGCGCTCAGGCGGGGAAACGGCACACGAACGTAAAGACCGGAGGACGACCCCCGATGTGATTGGCGAAGTGGCGGTGGATCATCTCCCGAAGGTCCGCACGAAGGTTGCTGACAATGTCTTTGATGGAAGTGAAAAAGCCCCGCATGAGCGTTCTCGTGTTTCGCGGCCGTGTCGACCGTTCTCGGACATCATGGGGAAGGCCTCAGGGCGACGTACAGAGTCGAGAATGGCTGTGGCTGGGATGATCCGCCAGCCACCGCCAAAGCCGCCCTGTGTGCCTACTAAAGGGCTCAGAGCGCGATCTTGGAAGTGTCGACTGGATAACGCGGGAAATCCTTGATGGCTTCGGCCAAGTCCTCGACACTGGGGCGTTCGTAGATGGAACCAACATTTCCGGAACTATGACCACAGAACGCATCTCGCAGACGCTGCTCGATCTTTGCTCGGGCGGCGCGGCGTTTGAAGGTATGTCGCCAGCCATGGTTGGGGCTTACGCCTTGGTCGGTAACACCGAGTTTGCGCACCCAGTCGGCCAGCTTTTGTCGCACCTGCACGTACATCGGGCGCACTGGATTGAGCGGGTCTACGGCCCTTTTTTGACTTCCGCTGGCCTTTGGATCATAAAACAGCGGCCCGCCCCTTGCCTCTTGGACGAAGCCAATGAAGCCCTGCTCGACCAGATGGTCGTGCAGCACGACAGTGCGGGAAACTGATCCCTTAACCGTGCCCGCCTCTGGACGAATATGCAGCATCCAGAAGCCGTCCCGATGCTTTTCGATGTCCTCTTTGCGGAGTTGAGTCATTTCCCCGGGACGTGAGCCCGTGTATGCGCACAACCATGGCACCCACCTAATTGCGGCCCGTAAATAGGGGGATGTGCGGGAGGAACGCGATATAAGCGTAGCCTTAAGAATAGCCTCTACATCTTCTTCGCTAAACTCACCCTTGGTGCCAGAGGTACGACCCACCGCCACCTTCACCCCATCGAAGGGGTTGCTGCCAATCTTCTTCTGGTCCTTCACCCAATTGAAAACCCGCCGGGCGGCAGTAAGCCAAACTTCATTGACAGTTCGACCGCTGGCGTTGCCGCCCATAAGCTTGTCTTTCCAAGCAACCGCATCATCGTCGGTGATGAGGGTCAGGTCCTTGCCGTCAGTGAATGTATTTAAATGCTCGAAGACGCCACGCCAGCGGTTGATGGTCGAGGCTTGTGGGTTTCGTTCTTTCACCCATGCTTCAAATGCTTCCCACGCGTTCCAGCCGCAGTGTTTCCGTCCATCAACCGGCTGAGCGCCGGACGCAGGAAACCTCAACCTATGGGTATCTCGCCCATAGTCACCCTCTGCCCGCCTTCTTAACACCTGCAATGCTGCGATAAATTCATCTTCAAGCAGTTCGAGCAAGCGGTGGCGGTCCTCATCCCGCAACGCTCTCCCTGCCTCAGCTAGGAAAATTTCAATGCCTGAGGCTTGTGCCAATCGAGCGTGCAGAAGCGCCTTATAGCGCGGTCCTTTTGCCAGCTCAAAATCGCCATCTACCGATTCCGAGTTGACCACAAACTGCTCATGAATGGCCGCTATTGGCGCAAAAAGGCTATCGACAGCCTCCATCGATAGCTCGCGCTCTTCTTGCTGATTGATAAACCAATCGTACCATTCGCCCAGAATGGCACGCAGCTGGCGTAGCGGCAGGGCTGGCGCATCTCCCGAATCAGAGGCCCGTAACGCAGCAATTCTGCCCTCCAATTCCGCGACCCAATCCGCGAAGGCCATCTTCGCCTCACCTGCGGGTGTAGCTGCGGGACGTCGAAAACGTTCTTCCTGGCGGACACCATAGGCACGCTGGTAGGCATCGCGAATGTCAGCGGGGATACCTTTGCGGGCAAACCAATCGCCGTTTTTCGCTCGTGTAAGGCTGGTCATCGGAATAATCATTTGTAGCGCCCTTTGTAGCGGACGGGCGTCTACAACTCTCTGAAATCACTCATGTCTTTGGGATTTCAACAGAAATCCACAGACTTGGTGCGGTCGAGAAGACTCGAACTTCCACGGGAGTTACCCCACAGCGACCTCAACGCTGCGCGTCTACCAATTCCGCCACGACCGCACTGTCTGGGGAATGCTGCACCCTCGGGCGAAGCGAGGCTGCATGTAGCAAATGGTTTGGTGTCCCTCAAGGGCTATTTCGCCGTTTGGGAATAAAGTTTTGCGCTGAAGCGGTTCCAGCATAGGTGGAAGCCACTCATCCGGTTCGGAAGCGCGACAAACAAAGGCTCAGGGCAGTTTGAGCGATTCAGACAAAAGCAAAAAATGCTCCGGGCGTCAGGCGGGCTTGATGACCTTCTCGGTGACCACCACATTAAGCTGTCCATCGTCGACCTGAACCTCGCCCTTTGCGATCAGCGTGTTGTTGGCATAGATACGCATGGCGTCGTTCTCGAAGGCATCGAGTTCGATCACCGCGCCGCGCCCCATGCGCAGCAGGTGATGGACCGGCAGGACGGCCGCCCCCAGTTCCACGGAGACATCGATTTCGATGGTTTCAAGCGTATTCATCAAAAAATCCGGACCGCCAGATGCAAATCATACGGCGAGAATCGGCTTTCCCCGCGCGTCGGCTTCGACATTGAGGCGTCATGGTTAGTGAAGCGTTAAAGACTGACCAGATGAACATTTGCGCGAGCGCGCCCAAGCTCAAACGGACCGACGGAATTCCGGCCAACTGGATCATTGCCGAGTCCCAGGTGGAATACCCCGATGCTCTTGCGACAATGGAAGGCCGCGCCCGCGCGATTGCAGCCGGTGAGGCGTCCGAAGCCATATGGCTGGTCGAGCACCCTCCCCTTTATACCGCTGGCACCTCCGCCAAGACCGAGGACCTATTAATACCCGACCGTTTTCCCGTGTTCGAGGCGGGGCGAGGTGGACAATTCACCTATCATGGGCCTGGCCAGCGAGTCGCCTATGTAATGCTCGACCTGCGCCAGCGCGGACGGGACATCCGATGCCTGGTGGCCGGGCTTGAAAACTGGGTGATCGACACCCTCGGAGCCTTCAATATCAAGGGCGAAAAACGCGATGGGCGTATCGGCGTCTGGGTCAAGCGCCCGGACAAGGGCCCGTTCGTTGAAGACAAGATTGCCGCGATCGGTGTACGGGTTTCCCGCTGGGTCAGCTTCCACGGTATATCGCTCAACATCAGCCCTGATCTCGATCATTATTCCGGCATCGTGCCGTGCGGCATTAGCCAGCACGGAGTCACGAGCTTTGAGGATCTGGGGCAGATCGTTTCGATGGCCGAGGTGGATTCGGTTCTCAAATCACGCTTTGAAACGCACTTCGGGCCGGCAAGGCTTGCCTCTGCGCTGTGATCGCGACAAGGTGACCCGATTCAGTTCTCCCGATTTGGATGCAAGGGGACAAAAATGCGCTTCGACGACCTGCGAAAGCTCGCAACGGGCAGTGTCCTGTTCAATCTGGGCCGGATCATCTCGCCACGCCTTGTGACGATCCTCTATATGCTTGGCCTGGCGGGCATTGCGCTGTGGGCGGTCAATCACTTCTTTTCGAGCTTCCGGTTCGGCTTTGGCAACGGGCTGTGGGGCCTGCTCGAAATCGTCGTCTTCGGGCTTTTGGCTTTCGTAGCGTTGCGCATTGTGTGCGAAGCCGTCATCGTTTTCTTCCGCGCCAACAGCGCAGAGGCCGAAACCTATGAGCCCGAACATTTGGGCGCTTCGCTGATCGATGACGTTCGCGAAGCGATCGAGGACCTGGCCGATCAGGAGCCCGACCCGGTCGAGCCGGTGGCACCCGCTCCGGTCGCCCCCACGCCACCGGCAACGCCGGTTGCCGAGGAGCCAGCAGTGATGCCGGATGCCGACACCCCCAAGCCCGCGGCCAAACGGCGCCCAAGCCGGGCAAAACCGGCGCCCAAAGCTTGAAATCCGGGCGCTGCGCCCTGACATCAACGCAGCTATGAAGTGCGCAAAGATTGACCTTTGCGCACTTTCCGATATGACACGCGCAAATTCATGCGAGTTTCATATCCCATGGCGCCGGCCCGCTTGGCCCGGCACCTTCGGCAATCTCGCCTTTTCAAGGACCAGCGGACGCCCATGAGCGCGCCAACACCAACACAAAACGCCCCAAAGATCGGCCTCGTCAGCCTCGGCTGCCCCAAGGCCCTCGTCGATTCCGAGCGGATCCTCACAACGCTGCGTGCGCAAGGCTACAGCTTTTCACCCTCCTATGAGGGCGCCGATGTCGTCATCGTCAACACCTGCGGCTTTCTCGACAGCGCCAAGGCTGAAAGCCTCGACGCCATCGGTGAAGCGATTTCGGAAAATGGCCGCGTCATCGTCACCGGCTGTCTCGGCGGCGAGGAAGAGCTGATCCGCAAGACCCATCCCGGCGTCCTGGCCGTCTCGGGCGCGCATCAGTATGAAGCGGTCGTCGACGCGGTCCATCAGGCTGTGCCCCCGGTGCCCAACGCCTTTGTCGATCTCGTGCCCGAACAGGGTCTGCGGCTCACCCCGCGCCACTACGCCTATCTCAAGATTTCCGAAGGCTGCAACAATCGCTGCACCTTCTGCATCATCCCCTCGATCCGCGGCGATCTCGTCTCGCGCCCCATCGCCTCCGTGCTTTATGAAGCCGAGCGGCTGGTCAAGTCGGGCGTCAAGGAGATCATGGTCATCTCCCAGGACACCTCGGCCTATGGCGTGGACATCAAATACGCCACGTCCCCCTATCGCGGACGTCAGGTCGAAGCGCGGTTCCAGACGCTGGCCGAGGAAATGGGCAAGCTCGGCGCCTGGGTTCGGATGCACTACGTCTATCCCTACCCCCACGTCGATAACGTCATTCCGCTAATGGCCGACGGGGTGATCCTGCCCTATCTCGACATCCCCTTCCAGCACGCCAGCCCGCAGGTTCTCAAGTCCATGCGGCGCCCGGCCAATCAGGAAAAGACCGCCGACCGCATCCGGAAATGGCGCGAAACCTGTCCCGATCTCGCCATCCGCTCGACCTTCATCGTCGGCTTCCCCGGCGAGACCGAGGAAGATTTCCAGATGCTGCTCGATTGGGTCCACGAGACCAAGATCGACCGCGCCGGGGCGTTTCCCTACGAGCCGGTAACCGGCGCCCGCGCCAACGATCTGGGCCTCGATGAAATCCCCGATGAGCTCAAGCAGGAGCGCTACGGGCGACTGATGGAGGCGCTGCAGGAGGTTTCGAGTGAACGCCTCGCCTCGCGCGTCGGCCGCACCATCGACGTTCTCGTCGATGACGTCGAACCCGAAGAGCAGCGCGTGATTGCCCGTTCGCAATGGGATGCTCCGGAAATCGACGGCAATGTCATCGTCGAGAACGCCTCAGGTATCAAGCCCGGCGACATGATCTCGGTGACAGTCGTTGATTCCGACGAATACGACCTCTATGCGGTCCCGGCTGGTTCGGTGCAGTGACGCACCGCGCCTATGACGTCCCGATGGCTGGCGGCCCGCTGAAACTGGGCCGCACGCCTCTCGTCATGGGCATTTTGAACGTAACCCCCGACAGCTTTTCCGATGGCGGCGATTTCTCCGCCCTCGACGCGGCCCTCGCGCACGCAGAAGACCTCGCTGCCGAAGGCGCCGACATCATCGATATCGGCGGCGAAAGCACCCGTCCCGGCTCCGATGAAGTGAGCGTACAGGACGAACTCGACAGGGTCATGCCCGTGCTCGACGCCCTTGCGGAGCGCGGTTTTGAAGCCCCGATCTCCATCGACACCTACAAGGCCCTGGTCGCAGATCAGGCGGTCCAGGCGGGCGCCAAAATCATCAACGATGTCCAAGGCCTGCAGCGCGATCCGGAAATCGCCGACGTAGCCGCCCATCACAGCACGCCAATCATCGCCATGCACTGGGACACCGAGCGTGATACCGCGCGCGACCTGATCGATGAAATGAAGCGCTGGCTGTCACGGTCAGTGGACATCGCGCTCAAGGCAGGTATCGCAAGAGACGCAATCATTCTCGATCCGGGTTTTGGCTTTGCGAAATCCTTTGCCGAGAATTACGAACTCCTCAACCGCCTCGATGAATTGCACGCGCTCGGCTTTCCCTTGCTGGTTGGGACCTCCCGCAAACGCATGATCGGCAATCTACTCGATGTGCCGCCCAAGGAGCGCGTTTCGGGCACCATCGCAACCTCTGTTCTGGGCTATCTAAAGGGCGGGCACATTTTCCGCGTCCATGACGTGCGCGCCAATCGCGACGCCTTGCGCGTGGCTGCCGCCACGCTTTATGGTCCGCCGCAACTGGAGGGGTGAGTCCCATGGACAGCTTTGCCGATCGCGACCGCATCATTCTGGCCGGGCTGGCCTTTTATGGCTACCACGGTGTCATGATGGAGGAAAACGCCCTCGGCCAGCGCTTCCGCATCGATCTCGAGCTGGGGCTGGACATGTCCGAGGCCGCCCGCTCCGATGACGTGGCCTCCACGATTTCCTATGCCCATATCTACGATCTGGTGAAGGAAGCCTTCGAGGAAAGGCGTTTCAAGCTCATCGAGGCGCTCGGCCATCACATCATGGCGCGTCTATTCGAACGCTTCGACAAGCTCGACTGGATCCGCATCAAGGTCAGAAAGCCCGAAGCGCCCCTGCCCATCGTGGCCGGCGAAGCCGCCATCGAAATGGTCAGGACGCGGGAGCAGATCTGATGGCCCGCGCCGTTCTGGCGCTGGGCGCCAATATTGGCGAGCCCGCGCACCAGATCGCCAAAGCCATTGAGGCCATCGCCGGCCATCCGCAGATTTTCCTTTTGAAACAAAGCAAACTGATCGTCAGCGAACCCTGGGGCAAGACCGATCAGAACCGGTTTCACAACGGCGCCGTTCTGATCGAAACCACCCTGTCCCCGCTCGAGCTTCTCGACTTCTGCCTTGCCACCGAAGCCGAGATCGGACGCGTCCGTATTGAGAAATGGGGCCCGCGCAGCATCGATATCGACGTCATCACCTACGATGATCTGACCATGGAATCCGAGCGCCTTACCTTGCCGCATCCTTACGCCCATGAGCGCGATTTCGTGCTCGGTCCAGTGCGCGAAATCGCGCCGGATATGGCTGACTGGCTGCTGAATCAGGCCGGCAGGAAATCAGCCTAACAGGTTGATAACATTGACCGCGGCATCAAATTCGAGACGCCGCTGCCGCCGCCGCGCCGCCGCCTCGTAATCCTCGCCCCACAGCGAAATCTGGTAGTCCTCATCAACATGGGCTGCGGTCCACGCGGCATCGGCATCGACCAGCCGCTCGCGCAGACCAACCGCCAGCAGGCCCGAGCCGGTGAGCCCCGTCACCGACACCATCGCAGTCGCAGGCACATGGTGCAGCGGCTCGATGGCATCTCTGAGCTTTTTCAGCATGTCGACAGATTGCGCCTTATGCATGATCCCGACTGTGGGCTGGAAGCTCACCGAAAAATGCCGTGCGATCCGCACGAGCACATCGTCCCAAATCTGCTCCTGCTTTTCGACAAGCTCGCGCGGGCTGTCGGCGCGATAGAGCAGCAGATCGTTGCCCGCATATTTCACCACTTCGTCAAGCAGTGCGGGACGTGATTCCTCGCCCGCTTCGACGGCCGAATTGATCAGTTTGACATGCGGCATCATATCGGGATCGATGCGATCGCCCTGCGCATCCCATTCCTCGCGCATGCGCGCCGCAAGATCGGGATGACCAACGCCAACCGGTTTGCCGGTCGGCGTCTTGGTCACGCGCCCGTCAAGCAGCACAGCAAAAACGCCATCAGTCTCGGCAACGTCCACCGATTTATAAAAGCGCTTGGGCAACTCGCGGATCAGATCCTTCTGATGACGGCCCTGCCCCGCATCCTGGTGCCGGATGGCGTCTTCGAGAAATTCGCGCATCAACTCAAAACCCTTTCGATAGCGTCATCGAGATCGGCATAATCGTCGATGATGATATGGGCACCGCTCTCTTCGAGCGCAACGCGGGCGTGATACCCCCAGCTCACCCCGATGGTCCGCGCCCCGGCCGACCGCCCCAACTCCATGTCGAACGTCGTATCCCCGATCATCACCGTGCAGTCGGGATCGATCCCGGTCTCGGCGCAAGCCCGCAGGATCATTCCCGGATGAGGTTTCGACGGATTGTGGTCGGGGGTCTGCAGCGTCACGAAATGATCCGCCAATGCGTGCAGCGCCAGAATGCGATTGACCCCGCTCAGCCCCTTGCCGGTGGCAATACCAAGGATCGAGGTCTCATGCGCCCGCAAACGGTTCAGCGCGTCCAGCGCCCCCGCATAAAGCGGCTCATGCCGATCACCTCCGGCCAGCATGGCGCGGTAGTGCTGGCGGTAGGTCCCTGCCATCAGGATGGCTGTCTCCGCATCGCATTGCGCCAGCCGTTCCATGGCAATTTCCAGCGACAGACCGATGATCGAATGAGACATTTCCGACGTAGGCACGTCCAGCCCGTGATCGCGGAACGTCGCGGCCATATGCTCGGCAATGATCGAACCGGAGTCGATCAGCGTGCCGTCCATATCGAACATGACAAGACGCGGTTCGGCCATCACGCATCGTCCTCCGGATCGACATCCTGCACATCGTACTGATTGGCATTAAACCCCAGCGTTTCAAAGCTCGCCTTCATATGCGGCGGGAGCGGTGCGGTGATATCGAGCCTCTTGCCGCTGCGCAGCGGAATGGCCAGCCGCCTCGCGTGCAAATGCAAACCGTTGCCCAGTTCCTCGGGCCGCTCGAAATTCCAGTTTTCCAGCGTGTTGTAGCGCGGGTCGTCGAGAATGGGCGTGCCCAGTTCCATCATGTGAACGCGCAACTGGTGCGTGCGCCCGGTGACCGGTTTGAGCGTCACCCAGGCGAACTGATTAGCGGCGCTCTCGGTCACCGAATAATAGCTCACTGAATGCTGCGCGCCCTCGGTACCGTTTTCGACCACTACCATCTGCTCGCCATCCTGGGTCGATTGCCGCGCCAGAAAGCACGAAATCCGTCCCTGGCGAGGATGGGCAACGCCAATCGTTATCGCCCAATAGATCTTGCGCGCCGAGCGTGAGCGGAACACGGTTCCGAAATGGCTCGCCGCCGCCCGCGTCTTGGCCACCAGCAGGCACCCTGACGTATCCCGGTCGAGGCGGTGAACCAGCCGCGGCGGCTCACCCTTCTTGTTGGGCAGCGATTTGAGCATGCCGTCGATATGGCGCTTGGTGCCCGATCCGCCCTGCACGGCAAGCCCGTGCGGTTTGTTGAACACATAGACCTCGTCATCCTCATACAAAATGAGGTCGCGCAGGAAATCGGCATCTTTCTGATTGATCCGCGGCGCGTCCGGCGAGCGAACAGGCGCATCGCCCAGCGGCGGCACGCGCACCGTCTGCCCGGCAACCAGCCGCGCATTGGTGGCCACGCGTCCGCTATCGACCCGCACCTGCCCCGAGCGCAACAGCTTTTGCAGGCGCCCGAAGCTCAGGTCGGGAAAATGAACCGAGAACCAGCGGTCGAGCCGCATCCCGTCCTCATCCGCCGCCACTTCCCGCAATTGCACGCCGCTCATAAAACTCTGTCCTTTGTCATTCGCGGCCCTTCTAGCGGGAAATCACTCCGCCGTCATGAGCGAAGTCAGCCCTGCAAGCAGTTAGGTCAGGGTGAGTCGAAAATGGTGGTTTTCGAGAACCGGCGCGGAGCGTACATTTTGGTACGTGAGCACCGGAAGCGCAGAATACCGCCATTTGCAGACCACCCTCACCTAACTGACGTCGCGCTTCGCCGCGCGCAGTTTCCCGAAATAATCCATCCGCTTCTTGATATCGCGTTCAAACCCGCGCTCGACCGGCTGATAGAAATCCTGCCGCCCGATCTTTTCGGGAAAATACTCCTGCCCCGAAAACCCCTCGGGGGTGTCGTGGTCGTAGATATAGCCCTCGCCATACCCCTCCGACTTCATCAGCTTGGTCGGCGCATTGAGAATGGCCATGGGCGGCGTCGGCGAGCCGGTCTTTTTGGCCAGGGCCAGTGCTCGGTTGTAGGCATTGTAAAGCGCGTTCGATTTCGGCGCCGTCGCCAGATAAACCACCACTTCCGCCAGCGCCAACTCCCCTTCGGGCGAACCGAGCATGTGATAGGCGTCCTTTGCGGCGGTAGCTATGGGCAACGCCTGCGGATCGGCCATGCCAATATCTTCGACAGCCATGCGGATCAGCCGCCGCGCCAGATACATCGGGTCCTCGCCCGCATCGATCATGCGCGCGAAATAATAGAGCGCCGCATCGGGGTCCGACCCGCGCACCGTCTTGTGCAGCGCCGAAATCAGATTGTAGTGGCCATCCTGGCTCTTGTCATAGATCGGCGCCCGCCGCTGAACCAGACGCGCCAGCCCTGCAGGATCTAAAACGTCATCCGGTCCGGTTGCGGCAATGATCTCCTCGATCAACCCCAGCATGGCCCGCCCATCGCCATCGGCCAGCCCGATCAGCGTCTGCCGCGCGTCCTCATCGAGCGGCAGTGCCTTGCCCAATTCCTCTTCGGCCCGCGTGGCAAGCGCATCGAGATCGTCACGGTCGAGACTGGTAAACTTGAGCACCTGCGCCCGCGACAGAAGCGCCGCGTTGAGCTCGAAACTGGGGTTCTCCGTCGTCGCCCCGACCAGCACCACGGTGCCATCTTCCATGACGGGAAGAAAACTGTCCTGCTGCGCCCGGTTGAAGCGATGGATTTCATCGACGAACAGCAGCGTACGCTGCCCGGCCCGCCGCGCCGTGCGCGCCGTTTCGAACACCTTCTTGAGGTCCGCTACCCCCGAAAAGATCGCCGAAATCTGCTCGAACCGATAGTCCACTGCATCGGCCAGCAACCGCGCCACTGTCGTCTTGCCGGTTCCCGGCGGCCCCCACAGGATGAGCGAACCCAGCCGCCCCGACGCCAGCATCCGCCGCAGCGTGCCGTCGGGCCCGATGATATGGGTCTGCCCGATCACCTCATCGAGCGATTTCGGCCGCAGCCGGTCGGCCAGCGGCCGGTCGGCGCCCGGTTCATCCGTCGGTCGGGAGGCTGGAAGGTCCTCGGGAAAAAGGTCGCTCATCGCACCTCACAAAACTATCATCCGCTCACCACCGAACGGATGACCCTGCCTTCGCGTTGCAGGATGATCTGCCAGGCGCGCGGGCGCTGGCTGGCTAGGGATTCGAAGGTTTCAATATCACGAATTTCCGTGCCGTTCAGCGCAACGATCACATCGCCTTGCTCGAGCCCCATGCGCGCCGCCGGGCTTCCCGCCTCAACCTCGACGACGGCGACCCCCTGCGTTGAAAAGCCCAGCCCCAATTGCTGCGCCAATGCGGGGTTCAGTTCAGCCGCGCTGACCCCTGCAAATCGCGTATTGCCCGAAATCGTCGCCTGCCGGTCCGAAGTCGCGGGCGGCGCCCCCATTTCCAGTGTGGCAGTCGTCTCGGCGCCGTTCCGCCACAGCGTCAATTCGGAGATCGAGCCGACCGGCTTGGTCGCCACGCGATAATTGAGCGCTTCGGGGTCCTGAACCGCCACCCCATCGATCGCGGTGATCACGTCGCCCGAAGCCAGCCCTGCCGCCTCGGCCGGGCTGTCGGGCGCGATTTCAGTTACCAGTGCCCCGCGCGGCGTCACCAGTCCCAGGCTGGCGGCCAGGTCGGCGTCCAGCATCTGCATCTGCGCGCCCAGCCAGGGCCGCACGATCTCGCCACCCGCCGCGCCCGCATCGGCGATCACCCGCGCCATATTGGAGGGTATGGCGAACCCGATGCCCTGCGAGCCGCCCGAGCGGGTAAACAGCGCCGTGTTGATACCGACCAGTTGCCCGTTCATATCGACCAGCGCACCGCCCGAATTGCCCGGATTGATCGCTGCGTCGGTCTGGATGAAGAATTGATAGTCGGTCATCCCCATGCCGGTTCGCGCCAGTGCCGAAACGATGCCGCTGGACACCGATTGCCCCACTCCGAACGGATTGCCGATGGCCAGAACGAGATCGCCGACCTCCAACTGGTCGGAATCGGCAAACGTGACGAAGGGAAACTCCCCCGCCCCATCCTCGGCCCTGAGCACGGCCAGATCGGTCGAGGGATCGGCCAGCACCAGTTCGACGGGATATTCCCGCCCGTCATTGAGCACAACCCGAATATCGGTCGCCCCTTCCACGACGTGATTGTTGGTGAGGATCATGCCATCCGCACTGACAATCACGCCCGACCCCAGCGATTGCGAGGTCTGCGGCCGCTGGTTGAAGAGCGGCGAGCGACCGAAAAACTGGTCGAAGAAAGGATCGCCAAAACCGCTCTGCTGCTGGGTGACCCGGGTTGCATAGACATTGACGACCGCCGGCGCGACCTGCTGGACCACCGGCGAATAGGAGAGTTGGATTTCCTCCTGGCTCTGCGGCACCGTCCGCTCGACCTGGGCAAAGGCCGCGGCAGGTGCGAGGACCAGAAGAATAGCAACAATCGACTTGCGGATCATGGGGAGACTCCGGAGCTTGCAACGCGCGTCAGAGGTTAGTCGCCAAGGCTCCGGTTTCAAGTGACAAGCTCGTAAGGTTGGCGGCAAAAGCGTGGCAATTTTGACCCCGCACAAAGAATCGTCACAACCTGTCTCTATAGGCGAAATTGGCCATTGCAGAGGGGGGCAATGAGCCCTATACACGCGCGCTTTCAACCCCCGTACAAGGTATCAAGGTCAATGGACCACGCGCCGTCTCGCACATACGCGAACACCGCAGAACTGATCGCCACCGAGGAACCCGACTATCCGAGTTTCCTGTTTTCCGAACGGCTTCTGGTCGATGCAATAAATACCTTCAAGGCGGGCTTTGATGGCCTGTTGACCTATGCAGTCAAATCCAATCCTTCGCCCCATATCCTCGAGATCATGAATCGCGAGGGGCTCAAGGCCTACGATGTTGCCTCCAACACCGAGATGGCCCTGATCCGCAAATACGCGCCTCAAGCCGGGATGCACTACAACAATCCCATCAAGTCGCGTCGAGAGATCGAGCGCGCCTATTCCGAATTCGGCGTTCGCTCCTTTACCATCGACCATGTGGCCCAGCTCGACCAGCTCGCCGCCGTCATCCCGCCCAGCGAGGATGTCGAGGTGACTGTGCGCTTCAAGGCCGGCAAGGCGCTCAAATCCTATGATTTCGGCACCAAGTTCGGCGTTATGGAGGAAGGCGCCATCGCGATCTGCACATTGGCCAAGGCCATGGGATATTCGACCTCGCTGTGCTTCCACGTCGGCAGCCAGTGCGAGGAAGCCTATGCCTATGAGCGCCACATCGCCGCTGCAGGGCGCATCGCCCAGGCCTCGGGCATCGAGCTCAAGCGCCTCAATATCGGCGGCGGCTTTCCCGCCCCATACATCACCAATTCGGCGCCACCCCTCGACGTCTATTTCGAGACCATCCGCAACGCTGTCGCCGATACGTTCGGCTCGAACAAGCCCGAACTGATTGCCGAGCCCGGACGCGGCCTGTCCACGGGCTGCACATCGCTCCTGCTGCGCGTCAAACACGTGCGCGGCGAACAGTCGGTCTATCTCAACGACGGCGTCTATGGCTCGCTGATGGAAGCGATGATCCTTGAATTCATGCCACCGATCCGCGTGTGGCGCGGCGACAAGGTGCTGACCGGCGAGAGCTGGGACTTCAAGATCTTCGGGCCAACCTGCGACAGCTACGACGTCATGCCCCAGACCTTCATCCTGCCGGCCGCCATCGCCGAGGACGATTATATCGAGTTCGGCCTGATGGGCGCCTACACGCAGGCCTCCCTCACCCCGTTCAACGGCTTTGACCGTCGCGACCTCTATTGGGTCGACGACATTCTCGTGTGATGGACGCCGGCAACGGCCAATTGCCGCGGCCCGAAGCACTCGGGCCGCGGATCATGGTGCTCGGTCCGACGAACTCGGGAAAATCGACACTCACTGAAGCGCTTGGAATGCGGCTCGGCGTCGCTGCCATTCACCTTGACCGGCTGCGGCACATACCCGGCACCGATTGGGAACAGCGCCCCGACGCCGAATTCGCGGCTCTGCACGATGCTGCTATCGCCGAGCCGGCATGGATCATGGACGGCTCCTATTCGGTCCTGATGCCACAGCGCGTGGCGCGGGCCACCGGCATCATCGTGCTCGATGAAAATCTTGCCGTGCGCACCCTGCGCTATTTGCGCCGCAGCCTATCCCGGCGGCGTCGGGCTGGCGGACTCGAAGGGGACCGTGACTCGGTCAAATGGGAGATGCTTGCCTGGCTATGGAAGACCCGCAACAAGGCAGAGGGAACCCGTCAGAGCGCAATTCAAACAGGGCTGCCGCGTGTCTTTTGCCGGAGCACGAGGGAGCTCAAAGTCCTCTATGCAGCATGGGGCCTAAGCCAAGCCGATCTGTAAAAACGAAAAAAGGCGACTCACAAGCCGCCTTTTCAATTCTACAGCAGGCAGAAACCGCCTACGCGGCTTCGCTCTCTTCATCACGCGTGAAGTCGGCGGTCGGGCCGGAATCCTTGCCCCGGGCCTCGACGTCGCGATCGACGAACTCGATGATGCCGACCGGGGCATTATCGCCGTGACGGAAGCCGGCCTTGAGGACGCGGGTGTAGCCACCATTGCGGTCCTTGTAACGCGGGCCCAAAATATCGAACAGCTTCTTGACCATGGTCTCATCGCCGATCTGGGCGATGGCCTGGCGGCGGGCATGCAGATCGCCGCGCTTGCCAAGGGTGATGAGCTTTTCGACGATCGGACGCAACTCCTTCGCCTTGGGCAGGGTCGTCACGATCTGTTCGTGCTTGATCAATGCTGCGGACATGTTCTTGAACATCGCCTTGCGATGCGAAGAGGTCCGGTTCAGTTTGCGGCCGGCTTTACCGTGGCGCATGGTACTCTCCTAGTAGCTTTTGGCCCGCGGAAGATCAGTAGTGATCTTCGTAACGCTTGGCGAGGTCTTCGATGTTTTCGGGCGGCCAGTTGTTGACGTCCATCCCGAGATGGAGCCCCATCTGGGCCAACACTTCCTTGATCTCGTTGAGCGACTTGCGCCCGAAGTTCGGCGTGCGGAGCATTTCCGCTTCCGTCTTCTGGATGAGATCGCCGATATAAACGATGTTGTCGTTCTTGAGGCAGTTCGCCGAACGCACAGACAACTCGAGTTCGTCCACCTTCTTGAGCAACGCCGGGTTGAAGGCGAGTTCGGGTGTCGAATCCTCTGCCTTTTCCTTGGTGGGCTCTTCGAAATTTACGAAGACCGAGAGCTGATCCTGAACGATGCGGGCCGCAAAGGCCAGCGCGTCTTCGGGGCTGATCGCGCCGTTGGTCTCGATCTGCATGCTCAGCTTGTCAAAGTCCAGGTTCTGGCCCTCACGGGTCTTTTCGACCTTGTAGCTGACGCGCTTGACCGGCGAGAACAGAGCATCGACGGCAATGTAACCGATCGGTGCATCTTCGGGCTTGTTGCGGTCGGCCGGAACATAACCCTTGCCGGTATTGACCGTGAACTCGATATTGATCTCGGCACCGTCATCAAGGTGACAGATGACAAGGTCAGGATTGAGCACTTCGATGTCGCCGGTGGTCTTGATGTCGCCAGCGATGACGGCACCCGGACCCTGCTTGGAAAGCGTAAGGCGCTTGGGCCCTTCGTCTTCCATCTTGATGGCGATTTCCTTGATGTTGAGAACGAGATCTGTCACGTCCTCACGCACGCCGGGAATCGACGAGAATTCATGCAATACGCCATCGATCTGGATGGCGGTGATTGCCGCACCCTGCAGCGACGAGAGCAGAACCCGGCGCAGCGTGTTGCCCAGGGTCAGGCCATAACCGCGTTCAAGCGGTTCGGCGACCACGGAGGCGACGCGCGCGGAATCGCTGCCCGGAACGACGTCGAGCTTGGTCGGCTTAATCAGTTCCTGCCAGTTTTTCTGGATCATCACGTCCAACTTCCTTTTTAAAATCGCGGCCCTGCCCGGCCGCCATGCCGCAAACCGTAAAAGAACCCCGGCTGGCCCTGCCGAGGTCCATTCACATCAGACGCGACGACGCTTGCGCGGCCGACACCCATTATGCGGAATGGATGTAACGTCCCGGATGGAAGTGACAGTGAAGCCGGCGGCCTGAAGGGCACGCAGTGCCGATTCACGACCTGAACCCGGGCCACGAACTTCGACCTCAAGGGTCTTCATGCCGTGTTCCTGCGCCTTCTTGGCAGCGTCTTCTGCAGCCATCTGGGCTGCGTAAGGGGTCGATTTGCGCGAACCCTTGAAACCCATCGTACCGGCGGAGGACCAGGAGATCGTATTGCCCTGAACGTCGGTGATGGTGACCATCGTGTTGTTGAACGAGGCGTTCACATGTGCAACGCCAGCACTGATATTCTTGCGCTCGCGGCGGCGAACGCGCGTAGTTTCTGCTTTAGCCATTTACTTCCTCTAGTGATCTCTAGCGCCGCCGTGGTTCCAGCGGCTACACCTCAAGAAACCCGAAGCGGAACGTTCCGGCCGGACACTACTGCCCGTCCCTGCCGCTCCATCCCGGCTTTCTTATTTCTTCTTGCCCGCGATGGCCTTTGCAGGGCCCTTGCGGGTACGGGCATTGGTGTGGGTCCGCTGACCGCGCACCGGCAGACCGCGACGATGACGCAGGCCGCGATAGTTACCCAGATCCATCAAACGCTTGATGTTCATGGCAACCGAACGGCGAAGGTCACCCTCGACCTGATAGTCACGGTCGATGGTTTCGCGAATCTGGATAACTTCCGCGTCGGTCAGCTCATTCACGCGCCGCTCGGCCGGAATGGACACCTTTTCGCAGATTTCAGAGGCCATCTTCGGCCCAATCCCGTGAATATACTGCAACGCGATAACCACGCGCTTGTTCGTCGGGATATTGACGCCAGCAATACGAGCCACGTCGGATCTCCTAAATTGATATGAGGACGTTACCGTCCCGTTTCGTTCAACAACAAGGGACCGGCATCCGACCCCCTTCTCTATACGGAAGGAACCGAATCCAGCCCTCGAAATTTCTGAGACTGGGCGCGGTTCTAAGGACTCACGGCATCAAAGTCAACACCGCCGCAAGCCCAATCGTTTCGGTCAGCTGATCGCTGACTTGATCGCGGCTGTTACATCCTCGATCGGTGCCATTCCATCCACTGATTTGAGCAGACCCTGCTCGGAATAGAACGCCACAAGAGGCGCTGTTTGCTGGGTGTAGACATCGAGACGCTTGCGCAGCACCTCTTCATTGTCGTCCGCCCTTGCGCCGCCGCTTTCCTTTGCCCGATTGATGATGCGTTCGACCAGCACATCGGGATCGGCCGTGATTTCAACGACCGCGTCGAGGTGAACCCCCTTGCGGTCGAGCATATGGGTCAAGGCCTCAGCCTGCGCAATGGTGCGCGGGAAACCATCGAGGATGAACCCGTTCTCGCAGTCGGGCTGATCCATGCGCTCGGAAATGATGCCGGAAACGATATCGTCGGAAACCAGATCCCCGCGATCGACAATCGCCTTGGCTTCCAGACCCAGCGGAGTCTTGTCGGCAATGGCCGCCCGGAGCATGTCGCCCGTCGAGAGCTGCGGAATGGAATAGGTCGATACCAGAATCTGTGCCTGCGTACCCTTGCCCGCGCCCGGCGGACCCAAAAGAACCAGTCTCATCTTTTCCGTCCCCCTAGACGTGATTTCTTGACCATGCCCTCATATTGCTGCGCGATCAGGTGGCTTTGAATCTGGCTCACCGTATCCAGCGTCACCGTAACCATGATGAGCAGCGAGGTACCGCCCAAGAAGGCCGAGATGTTGAGCTGGCTCAGGAACACCTCCGGGATCAGCGCCACGATGGTCAGATAGATCGCACCGACCACGGTAATGCGTGTCAGCACGTAATCGATATGCTGCGCCGTTCTTTCGCCCGGACGAATGCCCGGAATGAACCCGCCCGAGCGCTTGAGATTGTCCGCCGTCTCGGTCGGATTGAAAACGATCGAGGTGTAAAAGAACGCAAAGAAGATGATCATCCCGGCAAACAGCGCCAGGTAGAGCGGCTGGCCCCGCCCGAGCAGCGCCGAGATGTACTGCAGCCATTGCGGAGCATCGCCCTGCGCAGAGAACGTCGCGATCGTTGCCGGCAACAGCAGCAGCGAGGACGCGAAGATCACCGGGATAACACCGGCCGTATTGAGCTTGAGTGGCAGGTGCGAAGTGTCGCCCTGATACATCTTGTTGCCCACCTGGCGCTTCGGATACTGGATCAAAAGCCTGCGCTGGGCGCGTTCAAAGAACACGATGATCCCGATCACCACAATGGCGCCAACCAAAATACCGACGACGGCAATGGTCGGCAGCGCACCGGTGCGGCTCAGTTCGAGCGTCTGAGCAATGGTCGCGGGCAACGAGGCCACGATACCGGCAAAAATGATCAGCGAAATGCCGTTGCCGACACCGCGCGCGGTCATCTGTTCACCCAGCCACATCAGGAACATGGTGCCGCCAACAAGCGTGATGACGGTCGAAATACGGAAGAACCAGCCCGGATCCGCCACGACGCCTTCGCTGGCTTCGAGGCCCACGGCGATGCCATAGGCCTGAACGGCGCAGAAAATGACCGTGAGATACCGGGTGTACTGGTTGAGCTTGCGCCGCCCGCTCTCGCCTTCCTTCTTGAGCGCCTCAAGGCGCGGAGAAGCCGTCGACATCACCTGGATGACGATGGAGGCGGTAATGTAGGGGATCAGGTTGAGGGCAAAAATCGCAAGGCGCTCGACGGCGCCACCGGCGAACATGTTGAACAGCCCGAAGATGCCGCCCTGAGCCTGCTGAAACGTCGACGCGAAAGCATCAGGGTCGATGCCTGGAATCGGAATATAGGTGCCGAGTCGGTAAACCAGCAACGCGCCAAGGGTGAAGAAAATCCGCTTCTGGAGTTCCTTGGCCTTCGAAAAGGTCGAAAAACTCAAGTTTCGGGCCAGTTGCTCGGCTGCAGACGCCATAACGGCTCCCTCTGAAGTGGCTTATAGAGCAAAGGAACGGGCCACATGGGCCCGCGGAAAAGACAATGCTCTGATATAGTCAGAGCGCGCCCTTATGCAATCCCCGTATTCGGGAAGATTGCCAGGGCGCGCTCGAAACATTGTAACGACTATTCGGCGTCGGCAGGCTTGCCGATCAACTCGACCTTGCCCCCGGCCGCTTCGATGGCAGCGGCGGCACCAGCGGAAACGTGGTTGACCTTGAAGGTAACCTTCTTGGCCTTGAATTCACCGCTGTTGATCAGGCGAACGCCGTCTTTGGCGCGGCGAATGACGCCGGCCTTGACCAGTGCTTCGGCATCCACGACGCCCTTGGCGTCGAGCTTGCCGCTGTCGATATAGGCCTGGATGCGGTCGAGACGAACAGCATTCCACTTCTTGGCGAAGGGATTGTTGAAGCCGCGCTTGGGCATCCGCATGTGAAGCGGCATCTGCCCGCCTTCAAAGCCATTGATCGAAACGCCCGAACGGGACTTCTGACCCTTGACGCCACGACCACCGGTCTTGCCAAGACCAGAGCCGATGCCGCGACCGACGCGTGCCCTGGCTTTGGTGGCGCCGGCGTTATCGGCGATCTCGTTGAGTTTCATAATACCAAATCCCTCTTACTGCTCGTCCACGACGCGGACGAGGTGAGCGACCTTGGAAATCATGCCGCGCACCGACGGCGTGTCTTCCAGCTCGCTGCGGCGATGCATCTTGTTCAGGCCCAGGCCCACAAGTGTCGCGCGCTGATCTTCCTTGCGACGGATCGGCGAACCGATCTGCTCGACGATGACGGTCTTTTTAGCCATTGTTTCTCTCCTCGAGCGCTCTATCAAGCCTCGACGGCGGCTTCGCCGCGACGTGCCTGCAACTCGGAAACCTTGAGACCGCGACGGGCCGCCACCGAACGGGGGCTGTCAACGTTCTTGAGCGCGTCGAACGTGGCGCGAACCATGTTGTAGGGATTTGCCGAACCCTGGCTCTTGGCAACGATATCGTTGATACCAAGGGTTTCGAAAACGGCGCGCATCGGGCCACCCGCGATGATACCGGTACCGGCCGGAGCCGCACGCAGGATCACCTTGCCGGCGCCGTGACGACCCTGCACATCATGGTGCAGCGTACGCGCTTCGCGCAGCGGCACGCGGATCATCTGACGCTTGGCCTGCTCTGTTGCCTTGCGGATGGCTTCAGGCACTTCACGCGCCTTGCCATGACCGAAACCGACACGGCCCTTCTGATCACCAACCACCACGAGGGCAGCAAAACCAAAGCGACGACCGCCCTTTACCACCTTGGCAACACGGTTGATATGCACCAGGCGATCGACGAATTCGCTATCGCGTTCTTGAGTGTCTCTCATCGTTCCTACCAGTCTTTTTTCTCTTTTATCTTGTAAGGAGCGTTCGCTTAAAAGCTCAGCCCGCCCTCGCGGGCGGCATCGGCCAGCGCCTTGACGCGGCCATGGAACAGATACGACCCGCGATCGAACACAACGTTCGAAACACCAGCCTTGGTGGCGCGGACAGCAAGTGCCTTGCCAACTTCAGAGGCTGCGGCCTGATTGGCGCCGTTCTTGATCTTGAGATCCTTTTCGAGCGAAGAAGCGGACGCCAGCGTCACGCCATTCGCATCGTCGATGATCTGTGCGTAGATATTCTTTTCCGAACGGAAGACCGACAAGCGCGGACGACCGTTGGCACGGGCCTTGAGAGCCCGACGAACACGCGCCTTGCGCCGTTCGATACCAGAAAGCTTAGCCATCTCGACCAATCCTTACTTCTTCTTGCCTTCTTTGCGGTAGATGTGCTCATCCGCATAGCGCACGCCCTTGCCCTTGTAGGGCTCCGGCGGACGAAACTCACGAATGTCGGACGCGACCTGTCCGACCTGCTGCTTGTCGATACCCGTGACGACGATTTCCGTCTGGGTGGGCGCTGCAAGCGAAATCCCGTCGGGCGCCTTGAAGATCACTTCATGGGAAAAGCCGAGGGACAGCTTGAGGTCCGAGCCCTGCATCTGGGCACGATAGCCGACGCCCGTGATGGCGAGCTTGCGCTCAAAGCCAGTCGAGACGCCGGTCACGATGTTCTGCACGAGCGAGCGGGACAGACCCCAGGCCGAACGGGCCTCACGGCTGTCGTTGACAGGGGTGACAACGACGCCGTCATCGGTCATCTCGGGCTTGACCAGATCAACGAGCACCACAGAAAGCTCACCCTTGGAGCCCTTTGCGGTGACCTTCTGGCCGTCCACTGTGACCGTCACGCCGCTGACCGGTGCTACCGGCTTTTTGCCAATACGCGACATATTAAATTGCCTTTTCGTTGTGTGAAGGCAGGCTTTCACCCTGCCCGCTTCCGATCACACGGAAACTCCAAACGTATGTGCACCACGCCGGTCGGCTGAAACCACCGGCATGAAACACGTCTTAGAAGACGCGGCAGAGGACCTCACCGCCAACGTTTTCGGCACGTGCCTTGTGATCGGCCATCACGCCCTTGGGGGTGGACAGGATCGAAACACCAAGACCATTGCCAACAACCGGAATATTCTTGACCGAGGCATAAACCCGGCGACCGGGCTTCGACACGCGCTGAATTTCCCGGATAACCGGTTCACTTTCCGAGTACTTCAGCTCGATGGCGAATTCGGGAAGGCCGTTTTCGTTGGTCTCTTCCGAATAGCCACGAATGTAGCCCTCGGCCTTGAGAACGTCGAGCACATGAGCACGAAGGCTCGAAGCGGGCGTACGGACGACATCGCGACGGCGCATCTGCGCGTTGCGGATGCGAGTCAGCATATCGCCGAGAGGATCTGTAAGAGTCATCTTCGTTCTTTCCTTACCAGCTCGACTTGACCAAACCAGGGATCATGCCCATCGAGCCAAGCTCGCGGAGCGCGATACGGCTCAGCTTGAGCTTGCGATAGTAGCCGCGCGGACGACCCGAAACCTCACAGCGGTTGCGAATGCGAACCGGGGATGCATTGCGAGGCAGCTCGGCCAGCTTGAGCTGGGCAGCGAAACGCTCTTCAAAGCTGAGCGACGCGTCCTTTGCCTTGGCCTTGAGCGCAGCCCGCTTGGGTGCATACTGCTTGGCGAGCTTGGCGCGGCGCTTGTTTTTCTCGATGGAGCTAGTCTTAGCCATCTAAGTCTCTCTTTCGTCTCTTTTCCAGTTATCCGCTTACTGGCGGAACGGGAAATTGAAAGCCTTGAGAAGCGCGCGCGCTTCTTCGTCGGTCTTTGCCGTGGTGCAGACGATCACGTCCATGCCCCAGACCTGGTCGATCTGGTCATAGTTGATCTCGGGGAACACGATATGTTCCTTGATGCCCATGGCGTAATTGCCGCGGCCATCGAAGCTCTTGGGGTTCAGGCCGCGAAAGTCACGAACGCGCGGCAACGCGACGTTGACCAGGCGGTCGATGAATTCATACATCTGGGCACGACGCAGCGTGACCTTGACGCCGAGCGGCATGCCTTCGCGGACCTTGAAGCCGGCGATCGACTTGCGCGCATAGGTGACGACGGGCTTCTGGCCGGCGATCTTTTCGAGATCGGCCAGGGCAGCCTTCACCTTCTTGGAGTCGGCAACCGCTTCGCCGACACCCATGTTGAGAACGACCTTCTCAAGCTTGGGAACCTGCATCGGGTTGACGTAGTTGAAGGTCTCGGTGAGACCGGCACGCACCACATCTTCATAATGTGTGCGCAGGCGCGGAAGGTATGTCTCAGCCATCGATCACTTCTCCAGAACGCTTTGCGACGCGCTTTTTGACGCCGTCTTCGATCTTGAAGCCGACGCGGGTCGGCTTGTTGTCCTTGGCATCGACCAGAGCGATATTGCTCAGGTGAATGGGGGCTTCCTTGGTGATGATGCCCGCATCCTGGCTCTGGGTCTGCTTCTGGTGACGACGCACCAGATTGATGCCGGAAACCAGTGCCTTGGTATCGGTCGGCATGACCTGAAGCACCTGGCCGGTCTTGCCCTTGTCCTTGCCAGTCAGCACGATGACCTTGTCACCTTTTTTGATCTTGGCAGCCATTACAGCACCTCCGGCGCGAGCGAAATGATCTTCATGTGGCTTTTCGCGCGCAGCTCACGAGGAACCGGGCCAAAGATACGGGTGCCGATCGGTTCCTTGTTGTTGTTGATGATCACCGCCGCATTGCGGTCGAAACGGATCACGGTGCCATCGGGGCGACGGATGTCGGATGCGGTGCGAACCACCACGGCCTTCATCACCTGGCCCTTCTTGACGCGGCCGCGCGGGATGGCGTCCTTGACCGACACAACGATGATGTCGCCAACAGACGCATACTTGCGATGCGAACCGCCCAGCACCTTGATGCACATAACACGACGAGCGCCCGAATTATCGGCGACGTCGAGGTTCGTCTGCATCTGAATCATGACTGGTTGCCTTCTTTAATTACTGGTCCGCGTCCGGTATCCGGCACGGCACTAGATCTCTTTGTGAGCTCTTGCGTTATGCCGGATGAACCAGCGTCCAACGCTTATTCTTGGAGATCGGCGCACATTCTTCGATCTGCACCACATCACCGACCTTGGCCGCATTGGCTTCGTCGTGGGCGTGGTACTTCTTGGACCGGCGCACGGTCTTTTTCATGATCGGATGTGTAAAGCGGCGCTCGACGCTCACCACAACCGTTTTTTCGTTCGTATCGGAGACCACTGTCCCCTGCAGGATACGCTTGGGCATTTGTGTCTCCTTACTTTCCGGCCTGCGCCTTCTCGGCGATCACGGTCTGAACGCGCGCGATATCGCGGCGGACCTTGCGCACCTGAGAAGTGTTTTCCAGCTGCTGGGTAGCGCGCTGGAAACGCAGGTTGAACTGCTCTTTCTTCAGATTGACGAGCTCGTCCTTGAGTTCGTCGACCGTCTTTGCTCTAACGTCGCTCGGCTTTGCCATCGCTGTACGTCCTTAATCTGCAATGCGGCTGACGAACCGCGTCTTGATCGGCAACTTCATGGCCGCCAGACGCAGAGCTTCACGCGCAATCTCTTCACTTACGCCGTCAACTTCGAACATGATCCGGCCGGGCTTAACGCGGGCTGCCCAGTATTCAGGAGCACCCTTACCTTTACCCATACGGACTTCGGTCGGCTTGGACGACACGGGCACATCCGGGAAAACCCGGATCCACACACGACCGGCACGCTTCATATAGCGAGTCATCGCGCGGCGTGCGGCCTCGATCTGGCGGGCGGTTATACGCTCAGGTTCCTGAGCCTTCAAGCCATATTCGCCAAAATTCAGGTCGGTGCCGCCTTTGGCGGCGCCGTGGATCCGGCCCTTGTGGGCCTTGCGGAACTTCGTACGTTTCGGTTGCAGCATTTTTTATAGTCCTATCAGCTTGCAGCCGGACCGCGGCGGCCCTGCCCGCCGGAGTCACCACCTTCGGTGGCACGGCGCTCGTGAGCCATCGGATCGTGTTCCATGATCTCGCCTTTGAAGATCCAGACCTTGATCCCGATGATGCCATAGGTGGTCGCGGCTTCGGCAACACCATAGTCGACGTCGGCACGAAGGGTGTGAAGCGGCACGCGGCCTTCACGATACCATTCGGTCCGGGCGATATCGGCACCGCCAAGACGGCCACCAACATTGACGCGGATGCCCTGGGCGCCCATGCGCATTGCCGTCTGCACGGCACGCTTCATGGCCCGGCGGAACGCCACGCGGCGCTCGAGTTGCTGGGCGATGCCCTGTGCGACCAGCGTTGCGTCGGTTTCCGGCTTGCGCACTTCAACGATGTTGATGTGCACTTCCGAATTGGTGAACTTCTTGACCTTGTTGCGGATCTTCTCGATGTCCGCACCCTTCTTGCCGATCACGATGCCCGGACGCGCCGAGTGGATCGAAATGCGGCATTTGCGGTGCGGGCGCTCGATAACGATCTTGGAAACAGCGGCCTGCTTGAGCTCCTTCTCGAGCATCTCGCGAATCTTGAGATCTTCCTGCAGGAGCGAACCGTATTCGCCCTTGTTGGCGTACCAACGGGAATCCCAGGTGCGGTTGATACCGAGGCGAAGCCCGATCGGATTAACTTTCTGGCCCATCAGACGGCCTCCTCGACTTCACGGACGACGATGGTCAGATGCGAGAACGGCTTCTCGATGCGCGCGCCGCGACCGCGGGCACGGGCATGGAACCGCTTCATCACCAGAGCCTTGCCAACGAAGGCTTCCGAGACCACCAGGGAGTCTGTATCCAGACCATGGTTGTTTTCGGCGTTCGCGATGGCGCTTTCCAGGGTTTTCTTGACCGAAACCGAAATCCGCTTGCGCGAGAATTCGAGTTCGGCAAGAGCCTTCTCGACCTTCTTGCCACGGATCTGTGCGGCGACCAGGTTGAGCTTCTGGGGGCTTGTGCGCACCATGCGAAGGACGGCTTTCGCCTCTGTGTCCTTGAGCGCGCGTTCACGCTTTTCCTTGCCCATCGTTACTTCCTCTTCGCCTTCTTGTCGGCCGCGTGACCGTAATAGGTGCGCGTGGGCGAAAACTCACCGAACTTGTGGCCGATCATATCCTCGGAGACATTCACCGGGATGTGCTTCTGACCGTTATAGACGCCAAAGGTGAGGCCAACGAACTGCGGCAGGATCGTGGAGCGACGGCTCCAGATCTTGATCACTTCATTGCGGCCCGATTCCCGGACCTTGTCTGCCTTCTTCAGCAGATACCCGTCGACGAACGGGCCTTTCCAGACGGAACGTGCCATGGCTTACCTGCCCTTCTTGAGGTGCCGCGAGCGGACGATAAACTTGTCCGTCGCCTTGTTGGTGCGGGTGCGCTTGCCCTTGGTCGGCTTGCCCCACGGAGTAACCGGGTTACGGCCACCCGAGGTGCGGCCTTCACCACCACCATGGGGGTGATCGACCGGGTTCATCGCGACACCGCGAACATTCGGACGCCGGCCCAGCCAGCGATTGCGGCCGGCCTTGCCGATCGAGGTGTTGGAGTGGTCCGGGTTGGAAACCGAACCTACGGTTGCAAGGCACGAGCCATGGACCAACCGCTGCTCACCCGACCCCATGCGAAGGATCGCCCAGCCCGAGTCACGGCCAACATATTGCGCATAAGCGCCGGCCGAACGGGCCATCTGGCCGCCCTTTTTGGGCTTGAGCTCGATGTTGTGCACAATCGTGCCGACCGGCATACGCTCAAGCGGCATGGTGTTGCCCGGCTTCACGTCGACGGCGTTCATCGACGAGATCACCTTATCACCAGCGGCAAGACGCTGCGGCGCCAGGATGTAAGCCTGCTCACCATCATCATAGGTTACCAGAGCAATGAACGCGGTCCGGTTGGGATCGTATTCAAGGCGCTCAACGGTGCCCTGGACGTCGAACTTGGTGCGCTTGAAATCGACCATGCGATAGCTGCGCTTGTGTCCGCCGCCTCGTGCAAACGAAGTGACGCGGCCGTTGCTGTTGCGGCCACCCGACTTGGAAAGACCCTCGGTCAGTTTCTTGACCGGGCCACCCTTCCAGAGCTCGGACCGGTTGATGCCGACAAGTTGGCGGCGGCCCGGCGAGGTGGGATTGTATTGTTTCAAAGCCATTTGAACTCTTCCTTCTCGCCTTCTTACAGACCGGTCGAAATATCGATGGTCTGACCGTCAACGAGGGTAACGACGGCCTTCTTGACGTCCTTGCGGGTGCCAAGCATGTTGCGGAACCGCTTGACCTTGCCCTTGCGGACGATGGTGTTGACAGCCTTGACCTTGACTTCAAAGAGCGCCTCTACGGCGGCCTTGATTTCCGGCTTGGTTGCGTCGATGGCAACATCGAACACGACCTGACCGTATTCCGAAGCCATGGTGGACTTTTCAGTCACGACCGGATTGCGGATGATGTCGTAGTGCTTGAGCGCGCTCATTGGAACCGGCCCTCCAGCGCAGCGAGAGCGTCCTTGGTCAGGACCAGCTTCTCACGACGCAGAATGTCGTAAACGTTGATGCCCTGAGCCGGAAGCACGTCGATCTGGGGAATGTTCCGCGCGGCGAGCGCGAAATTGGTATCCAGTTCGGTGCCACCGATAATCAGCGCACTGGAAAAACCGAGCTTACCGAAGATGGCGCGAAGTGCGGCAGTCTTGGGCGCTTCGGCAGTCGCCTGGTCGATGATGACGAGATCACCTGCCTTGGCCTTGGCAGAAAGAGCATGCTTGAGAGCAAGCGCGCGGACTTTCTTGGGCAGCTCGATCGCGTGGCTGCGCGGGGTCGGGCCGAATGCGCGTCCACCACCTCGGAAGATGTTGGAACGACGCGAGCCGTGACGTGCACCGCCGCCGCCCTTCTGGCGACCGAATTTCTTGCCGGTCTGGGCAACTTCAGCACGATTTTTAACGTCGTGCGTACCCGACATGCGCTTGAGGAGCTGATAGCGCACCATGCGCTGGATCAGATCGGCGCGAGGCTCGAGACCGAAAACGGTGTCGTCGAGAGTGACCTTGCCGGCCGACTTACCCTCAAGGGTTGTGACCTGGAGTTCCATTATGCACTCTCCCCATTGGCTGCGGCCTTGAACGAACCGGGCAGCGCAACACCTTCCGGACGCGGCTTCTTGACGGCGTCGCGGATCTGGATCCAGCCGCCTTTGGAGCCCGGAACCGAACCCTGGACCATGATCAGCCCACGCTCGACATCGGTCTTGACGACCTTGACGTTCTGGGTCGTGACCCGCTCGGCACCCATGTGCCCAGCCATCTTCTTGCCCTTGAACACCTTACCGGGGTCCTGGTTCTGACCGGTCGAGCCGTGCGAGCGGTGCGAGACCGACACGCCGTGCGAAGCCCGCAGACCGCCGAAATTGTGACGCTTCATGGCACCGGCAAAGCCCTTGCCGATCGAGGTGCCCGTAACGTCCACAAGCTGGCCTTCAATGAAGTGGTCGGCCTGAAGTTCGGCACCCACATCGATGAGGTTGTCTTCGCTCACACGGAACTCGACGACCTTACGCTTGGGCTCGACCTTGGCAGCGGCGTAATGCCCGCGCTCGGCCTTGCTCACATTCTTGACCTTGACCGAGCCGGCGCCGAGTTGCAGCGCGACATAGCCGTCCTTGTCCTGCGTCCGCTGGCCCACCACCTGGCAGCCCTGCAGCGCCAGAACGGTAACGGGTACATGAGCGCCGTCATCGGTGAAGATGCGGGTCATTCCCAGCTTCTGTGCGATCAATCCAGAACGCATCGGTTGTTACCTTCTCTTTATCTTGCGGCTTTCCGGGTCATTGTTTCCCAAGAGGACCCACCAAAACGAAAACCGCGTCTAAACGCTTAAGCCTAGAGCTTGATTTCGACGTCGACACCGGCGGCGAGATCGAGCTTCATCAGTGCATCCACCGTCTGTGGTGTCGGATCCACGATGTCCAGAAGACGCTTGTGAGTCCGAATTTCGAACTGCTCGCGGCTCTTCTTGTCGACGTGGGGCGACCGGTTGACGGTGTATTTGTCAATTCGCGTCGGCAGCGGAATGGGTCCGCGAACCTGCGCGCCTGTGCGCTTGGCCGTGTTGACGATCTCGCGAGTCGAATTATCGAGCACGCGATGGTCGAACGCCTTGAGCCGGATGCGAATATTCTGACCGTTCATTGTGTTCTATCCCGAAAAAAGGACCACGGCGCGCGCCATTCGCGCACCGTGCTCTCAATTGGCTCGTTAAGCGACGATTTTGGAGACGACGCCGGCGCCGACGGTGCGGCCGCCTTCACGGATGGCAAAGCGCAGCTTTTCTTCCATCGCGATCGGAACGATCAGTTCCACGTTCATTTCCACATTGTCGCCAGGCATCACCATCTCGGTGCCTTCGTTCAGCGTCACAACACCGGTCACGTCCGTCGTCCGGAAATAGAACTGCGGGCGGTAGTTAGTGAAGAACGGCGTATGACGGCCACCCTCTTCCTTGGTCAGGATGTAGGCTTCCGCAACGAACTTGGTGTGCGGCGTCACAGAACCGGGCTTGCACAGAACCTGACCGCGCTCGACCTGCGTACGGTCGATACCACGGATCAGAGCGCCGATGTTGTCGCCAGCTTCACCCGAATCGAGCAGCTTGCGGAACATTTCAACGCCGGTCACCGTCGTCTTGAGCGTCGGCTTCATACCAACGATCTCGACTTCCTCGCCAACCTTGACGATGCCGCGCTCCACGCGACCGGTCACAACAGTGCCACGACCCGAGATCGAGAACACGTCTTCAACCGGCATCAGGAACGGCTGATCCTTCGGACGCTCGGGCTGCGGGATGTAGTCGTCCACAGTGCGCATCAGTTCCAGAACAGCATCGTGACCGATCTCCGGACGCTTGTCTTCAAGCGCCATCAGGGCCGAACCCTTGGTGATCGGAATGTCGTCACCGGGGAATTCGTACGAGCTGAGAAGTTCGCGAACTTCGAGCTCGACCAGCTCGAGCAGCTCTTCGTCGTCAACCTGGTCGACCTTGTTCAGAAACACCACAAGCGCCGGAACACCAACCTGACGGGCGAGCAGAATGTGCTCGCGGGTCTGCGGCATCGGGCCGTCGGCAGCCGAAACAACAAGGATCGCGCCGTCCATCTGGGCAGCACCGGTGATCATGTTCTTCACATAGTCGGCGTGGCCTGGGCAATCGACGTGCGCATAGTGGCGCTTTTCGGTCTCGTATTCGACGTGCGCCGTCGAAATCGTGATCCCGCGGGCCTTCTCTTCCGGCGCCTTGTCGATCTGGTCATACGCCGAGAACGTCGCCCCGCCAGTCTCCGCCAGAACCTTCGTGATCGCTGCTGTCAACGACGTCTTGCCATGGTCAACGTGACCAATCGTGCCGATGTTGCAGTGCGGCTTGTTACGAGAAAATTTTTCCTTGCCCATCACATATCTCCATCTTCAGCAGGCCCACTGGCCGCTGATTAAATTGTTATCCAACTAGGCGTATTTCGCCTGAACTTCGTCGGCGACCGCCTGGGGCACCTGCTCGTAATGATCGAACACCATGGTGTACTGTGCACGCCCCTGGCTCATCGAGCGCAGCGAGTTCACGTAACCGAACATGTTGGCCAGCGGCACGAAGGCGTTGACCACCTGAACGACACCACGGCTTTCCGTGCCCTGGATCTGCCCACGACGCGAGTTCAAATCACCAATGACGTCGCCCATGTAGTCTTCAGGGGTCGTCACTTCGACCTTCATGACCGGCTCGAGCAACTTGGGAGCCGCTTTCTGCAAGCCCTCACGGAATGCAGCACGACCAGCGATCTCGAAGGCGAGAACAGACGAGTCAACGTCGTGGTAGGCACCGTCCGTGAGTGTCGCCTTGACGTCCACGATCGGAAAGCCCGCCAGAATACCCGCGCCCATCACGGACTCGATACCCTTCGACACACCCGGGATGTATTCCTTGGGAACCGAACCACCGACAATCTTGCTCTCGAAGGTGAAGCCGGCGCCGGTTTCATTCGGCTCGATCGTCAGCTTGACGCGGGCGAACTGGCCCGAACCACCAGACTGCTTCTTGTGGGTGTAGTCGATTTCCGCCGAACGCGTGATCGTTTCGCGATACGCAACCTGCGGCTGGCCGATATTGGCCTCGACCTTGAACTCGCGCTTCATGCGATCGACAAGAATGTCGAGGTGAAGCTCACCCATGCCCGAAATGATCGTCTGGCCCGATTCTTCGTCCGACTTGACGCGGAACGAAGGATCTTCGGCTGCAAGACGCTGCAGGGCGAGACCCATCTTTTCCTGGTCGGCCTTGGACTTGGGCTCAACAGCAATGTCGATAACCGGATCGGGGAAGATCATGCGTTCGAGGATAACCTGCGACTGAGGCGTACACAGGGTATCGCCTGTCGTGGTATCCTTCAGGCCCACGATGGCAACGATGTCACCGGCATAGGCTTCCGAGATCTGCTCACGGCTGTTCGAATGCATCTGGAACATACGGCCGACACGCTCGCGCTTGTCCTTGACCGTGTTCTGGAGCTGCGCACCAGCTTCGAGTTTGCCCGAATAAACGCGGCAGAACGTCAGCGAACCCATGTGGGGATCGTTGGCAATCTTGAACGCCAACATCGAGAGCGGCTCATCGTCGTCAGCGTGACGTTCGATGGGCTCTTCGGTCTTGGCGTCGATACCACGAATAGCTTCGATGTCGTTGGGAGCCGGCAGGAAATCGACCACTGCATCAAGAAGCGGCTGAACACCCTTGTTCTTGAACGCCGAACCACACAGCACGCCGAAGAAATCGTTGGCAATAATGCCCTTGCGGAGCAGCTTGCGGATCGTGTCGTTGTCGGGCATCTGCCCTTCGAGATAGGCTTCCATCGCCGCTTCGTCGAGTTCAACGGCAGCTTCGATCATCTTCTCGCGATATTCTTCAGCACGATCCTTGAGATCGGCCGGAATATCCACGATGTCCCATTTGGCACCGAGCTCTTCACCGTCCCAGACGTAAGCCTTCATCTCGATCAGATCGACGACGCCGGCAAATTCATTTTCAGCGCCGATCGGCAGCTGCAGAACGACTGCCCGAGCACCGAGGCGCGTTCCGACCATCTCGACCGAGCGGTAGAAATCGGCACCGATCTTGTCCATCTTGTTGACAAAGATCAGACGGGGAACGGCGTACTTATCAGCCTGACGCCAGACGGTTTCGGTCTGCGGCTCCACACCGGCATTGGCATCGAGAAGCGCGACAGCACCGTCGAGCACGCGGAGCGAACGCTCGACTTCAATGGTGAAGTCGACGTGGCCAGGGGTGTCGATGATGTTGAAACGGCGCTTCTTGCCATCACGGCCCTGCCAGAACGTCGTCGTGGCAGCCGAAGTGATGGTGATACCGCGTTCCTGCTCCTGCTCCATCCAGTCCATGGTGGCAGCGCCATCGTGAACTTCACCGATCTTGTGGCTCTTGCCGGTGTAGAACAGAATACGTTCGGTCGTGGTGGTCTTGCCGGCATCGATGTGAGCCATGATGCCGAAATTGCGATAATCTTCGAGCTTGTATTCGCGAGCCATGCTTGTCTCTCCTTACCAGCGGTAGTGCGAGAATGCACGGTTGGCATCGGCCATACGATGCGTGTCTTCACGCTTCTTGACGGCCTGGCCACGTCCGTTGACGGCATCCATGAGCTCGCCCGACAGGCGACCGACCATGGTCTGCTCACCGCGCTTGCGGGCGGCATCGATCAGCCAGCGAATGGCCAGGGCCTGCTGACGTTCGGTGCGCACTTCGACGGGCACCTGATAGGTGGCACCACCGACGCGACGCGAACGGACTTCAACGGCGGGGCGAATGTTTTCCAGCGCGCCATGGAAGACCTGAATGGGGTCCTGCTTGGTCCGCTCTTCGACAACCTCGAACGCGCCATAGACGATGCTCTCGGCGGCAGATTTCTTGCCATCCTTCATGAGCGAATTCATAAATTTGGAGACGACCAGATCGCCGAATTTGGGATCTGGGTTGATCTCGCGCTTTTCTGCACTATGCCGACGGGACATTGCTCACAGATCTCCTTATTTCGGCCGCTTGGCGCCGTACTTCGACCGGCGCTGCTTGCGATCCTTCACCGACTGGGTGTCCAGAACGCCGCGCAACACGTGATAGCGCACGCCCGGAAGGTCGCGCACACGGCCGCCGCGGATCAGCACAACGGAGTGCTCCTGGAGGTTGTGCCCCTCGCCGGGAATATAGGTAATAACTTCACGCTGATTGACCAGGCGCACCTTGGCCACACGACGCAGAGCCGAGTTCGGCTTCTTTGGGGTCGTCGTGTAGACACGCGTGCAAACACCGCGCTTCTGCGGGTTGGCCTCCATCGCCGGAACCTTGTTCCGCTTCGGCTTGGCCTGCCGGGGCTTGCGGATCAGCTGATTAATGGTCGGCATATCGCTCGAACCCTCTTTTCATCCGTACAAACAAAAACCTGTTCGACATAACAAGCGAGCAGCGCCCACCCGGTCTCATGGAGAACCGGTGGCGCCATGAATGCAGAGGATCACCTCCTTGCGGAAGCAATCATGCGCCCAAGACTTGTTGCGTCTAACTACCCGACAGTGTGTTTGATCGGCTTGAATGTGTCGCATTGGACGCTTCACATTCGATGCCGGATCACGACCGACCGCTTAGGTAGGGCGGGTATTACTGGGTTGATTCAGAATCGTCAAGACATTCCGGGGAAAAAAGCCCGATTGGCATGAGAACCCCTGCCCTGCACCCAGCGCAGGGCCGGATGTGGCACCATGAGGCCCGATTTTCAAGAGCGCTGCCCCTCGGCCAAAGAGAAAAGGGGCCCGAAGGCCCCTCCCCGCGAATCTGTGCCGGATTCGTCTAAAGGCCTGGAGCCGCTAACAACACGAACTGAGTGAATTGGCCGGCGCGGTTGAAGTTGTTATCCGATGAAAGCATCAGGGTGCGGGCACCGTCGACCTCCGGCCCCCAGGAAATGGATTCGATGTTGTCGACATCAAGCCCGAAATCACCCTCTGCGATGGTGAACCAGTGTCCCTTGTTCATCGGGACAATGTCGCTGCCCGCAATCGTTTCCAAGCCCGTGACGGCATCGGCCCCATCGAACGTGGCGATATAAAAGGCGATCTCGTTGCCATAACCGCTGGCGAAAGTGCGTTCGACTGCGATGATCGTGTTCTCGTCAAGCGCGAGGAATTCGGAAAGACCATTGTCGTTGTAATTGGGCTCCTCGGTGGAGGGCACTCGGATCGGGTCTGTCGGGTATATGTATTCAGCACTCAACTCGCCGCTTTCCCGATCGAAGACCGCAACGCGGGCCGGGCTGCCCGCTTCGAGTGTTGCCTTGTCGCCGTCCTGCATCAGTCCGTTCTCGGTGCCAACCAGAACGCTCGCGCCATCCACAGAAACGCTCAGGCTTTCGAACGCGAGGTTGCCATAAACGCCCTTCCCTTCCGCGTCGGGAATATAAGCGGCCGGCACATCGAATGTGCGCACCACATTACCGCTGAGATCGGCTTCAAAGACCTCGGGCGCGCCGTCGGCATTGCCTTCGCTTGTCCACAGGATCGTGCCCGTTTCGGCGACAAAACGAATGCTTTCGGGATCGATCGCACCCGAGACAAAGCTCTGGCCTTCGGCATTGAGAAGCTCATGGGTCGAGACGATGTCGAGCCCTGTGATCTCACTGCCATCCAATGTCAGCTTGATCGTATAAAAGCGCGCCGGACCGTTTTGCGCCCGGTCATCGGAGATGGCATAGAAGATGTCGCCGGCCGCGTCATAGTCGAGCCCGGAAATGCCACCAAACGGCACTCCATCCAGCATCAACTCGGTTGGCAGCACGATCTCATCGAGAAGCACGGGCTGATCGGGAGCCTGGGCAAGGGTCGGCGAAGCAATTGAAAGAACGGCCAGCGAAAGCATGGCGCCGCAGGGAATGCGCATCGGAAGTCTCCGGTCGGTGTTCAACCTCCGGTTCGTGACCGAGACACGCAAACCTGCGATGACGATAGAGTGAACTTTCGGCGACCGCGGCCCAGCAACAAAAATGGGGGCCGCAGCCCCCATTCTCAATTCGCAATGCAAGTCCGATTATTCGGCTGGCGTATCCGGTGCGGCCGGCATGGCTTCGGGTGCCGGAATGGCAACCGTTTCGGCCTGACGACGCCGCTCGTCCAGAATGAGATCATCGCGCTTGGTCGCGATCTGACGCACGTTGGAAATACGCGCACCGGTGCCCGCCGGGATGAGGCGGCCGACGATGACGTTCTCCTTGAGGCCTTCGAGCAGGTCGCCCTTGCCCGAAACAGCAGCCTCGGTGAGCACGCGCGTGGTCTCCTGGAACGACGCAGCCGAGATGAACGAGCGCGTTTGCAGCGACGCCTTGGTGATGCCGAGCAGGACCGGAACGGCCACTGCGGGCTTCTTGCCATCGGCGACGAGCTGCTCGTTGAGTTCCTCGAGATCGATGCGATCGAGCTGCTCTTCCTTGAGCAGACCGGATTCGCCCGGCTCGGTGATCTCGACCTTCTGCAACATCTGGCGAACGATCACCTCGATGTGCTTGTCGTTGATCAGCACGCCCTGCAGGCGATAGACCTCCTGGATCTCGTTGACGAGATAGCGTGCCAACTCTTCGACGCCCTTGATGGCAAGGATGTCATGGGGAGCCGGGTTGCCGTCCAGAATGTACTCGCCCTTCTCGATCGGATCGCCTTCCTGAAGATGGAACGGCTTGCCTTTCGGGATCAGGTACTCGACCGGCTCGAGAGTCTCGTCGGTCGGCTCGATGATGATGCGGCGCTTGTTCTTGTAGTCGCGCCCGAAGCGGATCGTGCCATCGAGTTCGGCAATGATCGCGTGATCCTTGGGACGACGCGCCTCGAACAGTTCGGCAACACGCGGCAGACCGCCGGTGATGTCCTTGGTCTTGGCGCTTTCGAGCGGAATACGGGCCAGAACGTCACCCTGGGCCACGCGGGTCCCCGGCTCGACGGCGATAACCGCATCCACACTCATCAGATACCGCGCATCCGAACCACGCTCGGTCTTGAAGGCCTGCCCCTGCGCACCGACGGCGATGGCCGGCTTGAGGCCGTCACCACGCTGGCTGGACCGCCAGTCGATGACCAGACGCTTGGTAAAGCCCGTGGTCTCGTCGGTCTGTTCGGAGACCGAAGCCCCATCGACCAGATCCTCGAAGATCACTTCGCCTTCCACTTCCGTCAGAACGGGACGGGTATAGGGGTCCCATTCGGCCAGACGCTGGCTGCGCTTGACCTGATCGCCTTCGTTGACCCGCAGGCGTGAGCCGTAGCCGAGCTTGTGAGCGGCCCGTTCCTTGCCTTCGGCATCGACGATCAGGATCGACACATTGCGGCCCATGACCACGATGTGTCCATCGGAGTTGGTCGCGATGTTCTTGTTGCGGAACGCAATCTTACCTTCCGCACCGGCTTCGAGGTACGAGTTGTCCACCACCTGCGCCGTGCCACCAATGTGGAACGTACGCATGGTCAGCTGCGTGCCGGGCTCGCCGATCGACTGAGCGGCGATAACACCAACGGCCTCACCCATGTTGACGGGTGTACCGCGCGCAAGGTCGCGGCCATAACAGGTCGCACAGGTGCCCTGGCGAACTTCACAGGTCAGCGGCGAGCGAATGCGGACCGATTGGACCTTGGCGGCCTCAACCCGTTCCACATCGGCTTCGTCCATCAGGACGCCCTTGGCAATGATCACCTCGTCGGTCCCCGGAACGAGAATGTCGTCCGCGGCCACGCGGCCAAGAATGCGCTGTCCGAGCGACGCGACCACCTGACCGGAGTCGATAATCGCTTCCATCGTAAGACCATTCTCGGTGCCGCAGTCGTCCTCGGTGATGATCGCATCCTGGGCGACGTCCACGAGACGACGCGTCAGATAACCCGAGTTTGCCGTCTTGAGCGCGGTATCGGCCAGACCCTTGCGGGCGCCGTGGGTCGAGTTGAAGTACTCGAGAACGGTCAGGCCCTCCTTGAAGTTCGAGATCACCGGCGTTTCGATGATTTCACCGGACGGCTTGGCCATAAGGCCGCGCATGCCGGCAAGCTGCTTCATCTGGGCGACCGAACCACGGGCGCCCGAATGGCTCATCATATAGACCGAGTTGATCTGCTTGGAGCGGCCATTGGCATCCTTTTCGTGCGCCGAGATGCGCTTCATCATCTCTTCGGCGACCTTGTCACCACACTTTGCCCAGGCATCGACGACCTTGTTGTACTTCTCACCATGGGTGATCAGGCCGTCATTGTACTGCTGCTCGAACTCCTCGACCTGCTTGCGGGTATCACCCACAATCTTGGCCTTGGTATCGGGGATGACCATGTCGTCCTTGCCGAACGAAATACCGGCACGGCAGGCTTGCTTGAAGCCCAGATCCATGACGCGGTCACAGAAGATCACGGTCTCCTTCTGGCCACAGGCACGGTAAACCGTGTCGATGACCTTGGAGATGTTCTTCTTGGTCATGAGCTGGTTGACCACCTCGTACGGCACGGTCTTGGGCAGGATCTGCCCAAGCATCATGCGACCCGGTGTCGTCTCGATGATCGACGTCGTCATGTTGCCTTCGGCATCATGGGCCTTGATCCGGCCCTTGATCTTGGTGTGCAGCGTGACGGACTTGTTTTCCAGCGCGTGCTCGAGCTCGGACATGGACGCGAACGCCATGCCTTCGCCGGGCTCACCCTCGGCCATGATCGACACATAGTACAGGCCCAGAACGATGTCCTGGCTCGGTACGATGATCGGCTGACCGTTGGCCGGGTGCAGGATGTTGTTGGTCGACATCATCAACACGCGCGCTTCAAGCTGGGCTTCGAGCGAGAGCGGCACGTGAACGGCCATCTGGTCGCCGTCGAAGTCGGCGTTGAACGCGGCACAGACCAGCGGGTGAAGCTGGATGGCCTTGCCTTCGATCAGGATCGGCTCGAACGCCTGGATGCCCAGACGGTGAAGCGTCGGCGCACGGTTCAAAAGAACCGGGTGCTCACGGATCACTTCGTCAAGGATATCCCAGACTTCGGGCTTTTCCTTTTCAACCAGCTTTTTCGCCTGCTTGACGGTCGAGCTGAGACCCTTCGCGTCGAGACGCGAATAGATGAAAGGCTTGAAGAGTTCGAGCGCCATCTTCTTGGGCAGGCCGCACTGGTGCAGCTTGAGTTCGGGACCCACGGTGATGACCGAACGGCCCGAATAGTCGACGCGCTTGCCGAGCAAGTTCTGGCGGAACCGGCCCTGCTTGCCCTTGAGCATATCGGACAGCGACTTCAGCGGGCGCTTGTTCGCACCGGTAATGGTGCGGCCACGCCGGCCGTTGTCGAACAACGCATCCACAGCTTCCTGCAGCATGCGCTTTTCGTTGCGGATGATGATATCGGGCGCACGCAGCTCGATGAGGCGCTTGAGACGGTTGTTACGGTTGATGACGCGGCGATACAGATCGTTCAGGTCCGACGTTGCAAACCGGCCGCCATCGAGCGGAACCAGCGGACGCAATTCGGGCGGAATGACCGGAATGACCGTCATGATCATCCATTCGGGCTTGTTGCCCGAAACGATGAACTGCTCAACGATCTTGAGGCGCTTGGCCAGCTTTTTCGGCTTGAGTTCAGTCGTCGCCTCGGCAATCTCGACGCGCAAATCGGCGGCGAGTTTTTCGAGGTCGAGAGCGGCCAGCATTTCACGCACCGCTTCAGCGCCGATCATGGCGGTGAAGGCGTCAGGGCCGTAATTGTCCTGAGCGTCGAGATACTCTTCTTCCGTCACCAGCTGGTGCTGGCTGAACGGGGTCAAGCCCGGTTCGATGACGACATAGTTCTCAAAATAGAGAATACGTTCCACATCTTTCAAAGTCATATCGAGCAGCTGCGAAATGCGGCTCGGCAGGGACTTGAGGAACCAGATATGGGCAACAGGCGCGGCCAGTTCGATATGGCCCATGCGCTCACGGCGAACGCGCGACAGGGTGACTTCCACACCGCACTTTTCGCAGATGACGCCCTTGAACTTCATGCGCTTGTACTTGCCGCACAGGCATTCGTAATCCTTGGTCGGGCCAAAGATGCGCGCGCAGAACAGGCCGTCACGCTCAGGCTTGAACGTACGGTAGTTGATGGTCTCGGGCTTTTTGATTTCGCCGTACGACCACGACAGGATCTTTTCCGGGCTCGCGATATTGATCTTGATCTGATCGAAAGTCGGCGCAGCCGCCTGCGAGTTGAACGGATCCATGACGTGCTGATGATGATTCATCGTGTCTCTCCTTGGGACCCGGACGGTGCAGCAAATCCATTGCGCACCGCCCTAATGGGCCAAAAGCATCGGTTCATATGGGAGCGGCGGATTATTCCGCCGCGTCCGCAGGAGGTGCGAGTTCGGGATCGCCACCGGCCTCGTCATTGTCCGCTTCGATATCGGTCAATTCGACATTGAGGCCGAGCGAGCGGATTTCCTTGACGAGAACGTTAAAGCTCTCGGGGATCCCCGCCTCGAAGGTGTCATCACCACGCACGATGGCTTCGTAAACCTTGGTCCGGCCGGCAACGTCGTCCGACTTGACGGTCAGCATTTCCTGCAAGGTGTACGCAGCGCCGTAAGCTTCGAGCGCCCACACTTCCATCTCGCCGAACCGCTGTCCGCCGAACTGGGCCTTGCCACCGAGCGGCTGCTGGGTAACCAGGCTGTATGGACCGATCGAACGGGCGTGGATCTTGTCGTCCACAAGGTGGTGCAGCTTGAGCATGTAGATGTAGCCCACGGTCACCTTGCGGTCGAACTCTTCACCGGTACGGCCGTCATAGAGCGTCGATTGACCCGAACCGTCGAGCCCTGCCCTTTCGAGCATGGTAACGATATCGGCTTCCTTGGCCCCGTCGAACACGGGGGTCGCAATGGAAACGCCCTTGGAAAGCTGCTGGCCCAGACGGACGATGCCGTCGTCGTCGAGATCGCCGACATAGTCGTCGCCCTCGTAAAGCCCGCTGATTTCCTTCTTAAGCGGCGCGACGTCCTTGGACTGACGATAGGCGTCCATCATCGCATCGATCTTGCGGCCCATTCCGCGAGCCGCCCAGCCAAGATGGGTCTCGAGGATCTGCCCCACATTCATGCGCGAAGGCACGCCCAGCGGATTGAGCACGATGTCGACATGCGTACCGTCTTCGAGGAACGGCATGTCCTCGACCGGCATGATGCGCGAGATAACGCCCTTGTTGCCGTGACGTCCGGCCATCTTGTCGCCCGACTGCACCTTGCGCTTGGTCGCGACGAACACTTTAACCATCTTCATCACGCCTGGCGGCAACTCGTCACCGCGCTGGAGCTTATCGACCTTGTCGATGAACCGCTGCTCGAGCAGGCGACGGCTCTCGTCGTACTGGCCCTGCAGGGATTCGATCTCGCTCATCAGCTTGTCGTCTTCGACGGCAAACTGCCACCACTTGGACCGTGCATGGGCATCAAAGATGGAGTCGTTGAGCTTGGTGCCGGCGACATAGCCCTTGGGCCCGGTCGTTGCGGCCCGGCCGAACAACATCTCCTTGAGACGTGCATAGACGTTACGGTCCAGGATGGACTGTTCGTCGTCACGGTCCTTGGCAAGGCGTTCGATTTCCTCACGCTCGATCGCCATGGCACGTTCGTCCTTGTCGATGCCGTGACGGTTAAACACCCGCACTTCCACCACGATACCGGCATCCCCGGGAGGGATGCGCAGCGAGGTGTCGCGGACGTCGGAAGCCTTTTCACCGAAGATGGCACGCAGAAGCTTTTCTTCCGGTGTCATCGGGCTTTCGCCCTTGGGCGTGATCTTGCCCACCAGAATATCGCCAGCCTGCACCTCGGCACCGATGTGAACGATCCCGGCCTCGTCGAGATTCTTGAGCGCTTCTTCCGAAACGTTGGGAATATCGCGAGTGATTTCTTCCGGTCCGAGCTTGGTGTCACGGGCCATCACTTCATATTCCTCGATGTGGATCGAGGTGAAGACGTCGTCCTGAACGATCTTTTCCGACAGCAGGATCGAATCTTCGAAGTTATAGCCGTTCCAGGGCATGAACGCGACGAGCACGTTACGGCCCAGGGCTAGATCGCCCAACTCGGTCGAAGGACCATCGGCAATGATGTCGCCGGCCTGAACATGATCGCCCACGACGACCAGCGGCCGCTGGTTGATGCAGGTCGACTGGTTCGAACGCTGGAACTTCATCAAATTGTAGATGTCGACGCCCGACTTGGAGGCATCGTTTTCTTCGGTCGCGCGAATAACGATACGGGTCGCATCCACCTGATCGACAATACCGGTACGCAAGGCGCCAATCGCGGCGCCCGAGTCACGCGCCACAACCGATTCCATGCCAGTGCCCACGAACGGGGCTTCAGCACGCAGAAGCGGTACAGCCTGACGTTGCATGTTCGAGCCCATCAGAGCGCGGTTGGCGTCGTCGTTTTCCAGGAACGGAATGAGCGATGCGGCAACCGAGACCACCTGCTTGGGCGAAACGTCCATCAGGTCGACCTGCTCGCGCGGGGTGAGCGAGGGCTCACCGGCGTGACGGGCCACGACCAGTTCGTTGACGAACTCGCCGCTGTCGCTCAGCGTGGCATTGGCCTGTGCGACGTGATGCTTGGCCTCTTCCATTGCCGAGAGGTAGACGACTTCGTCGGTCACCTTTCCGTCCACGACCTTGCGGTACGGGGTCTCGATGAACCCGTACTTGTTGACACGCGCAAAGGTCGCCAGCGAGTTGATAAGACCGATGTTGGGGCCTTCCGGCGTCTCGATCGGGCAGATACGGCCATAATGGGTCACGTGAACATCGCGGACTTCAAAGCCGGCGCGTTCGCGCGTCAGGCCGCCCGGCCCAAGCGCCGAAAGACGGCGCTTGTGGGTGATTTCCGAAAGCGGGTTGGTCTGATCCATGAACTGGCTGAGCTGGGACGAACCGAAGAACTCGCGCACCGCGGCCGCTGCCGGCTTGGCGTTGATGAGATCCTGGGGCATCACAGTATCGATCTCGACCGAGCTCATGCGCTCCTTGATGGCGCGCTCCATGCGCAGCAAGCCAAGGCGATAATGGTTTTCCATCAACTCGCCGACCGAACGCACACGGCGGTTGCCGAGGTTGTCGATGTCGTCGATATCGCCCTTGCCGTCACGCAGTTCGACCAGCGTACGGACGACCGCCACGATGTCTTCCTTGCGCAGGACACGCATGGTGTCGGGTGCATCGAGATCGAGACGCATGTTCATCTTCACGCGGCCAACCGCGGAAAGGTCATAACGCTCGCTGTCAAAGAACAGCGAATTGAACATGGCTTCTGCGGTATCGATGGTGGGCGGCTCACCGGGACGCATCACGCGGTAGATGTCGAACAGCGCGTCTTCACGGCTTTCGTTCTTGTCCACGGCGAGCGTGTTGCGGATATAGGCGCCAACATTGACGTGATCGATATCGAGGATCGGCAGTTCGTCAAAGCCCTTATCGACCAGCGTAGCCAGTACCTTCTCGTCGATTTCGTCGCCAGCCTCGGCAAAGATTTCGCCATTGGAAAGGTCGACGATATCGCGGGCCAGGTACATGCCGTAGACGTCTTCATCGGTGGCCAGCAGATGAGTCACGCCAGAATCAAGAATCTTCTTGGCAGCGCGTGCCGTCAGGCGCGCTCCGCCTTCGTGAACCACGTCACCGGTCTTGGCGTCGATCAGATCGTAAACGGGCTTTGTGCCCTTCATCTTTTCGACGTCGAACGGCTTGTTCCAGCCCTTCTCACTCTTTGTGTAGGTCTGGATGCCGTAATAGGTATCGAGGATTTCTTCCGCATCAAGGCCCAGGGCCTTGAGCAGCGACGTCACCGGAATCTTGCGGCGGCGGTCGATACGCGCATAGACGATGTCCTTGGCGTCGAATTCGATATCGAGCCAGCTCCCGCGATAGGGAATGATACGCGCGGCAAACAAGAGCTTGCCCGACGAATGGGTCTTGCCCTTGTCGTGATCGAAGAAAACGCCGGGCGAACGGTGCATCTGGGAAACGATGACGCGCTCGGTGCCGTTGACAATAAACGTGCCGTTCGACGTCATGAAGGGCATATCGCCCATATAGACGTCCTGCTCTTTGATGTCCTTGACCGAGCGCGCGCCGGTGTCTTCATCGACCTCGAACACAATCAGCCGCAGCGTCACCTTGAGCGGCGCGGCAAAGGTCATGTCGCGCTGGCGGCATTCCTCGACATCGTATTTGGGCTGCTCGAATTCGAACCGAACGAATTCGAGAGACGCGGTATTGGAAAAATCGGTGATCGGGAAAACCGACCGGAAGACCGACTGCAGGCCTTCGTCGGCCCGTCCGCCCTCAGGTTCATCAACCATCAGGAACTGATCGTAAGATGCCTTTTGCACCTCGATCAGGTTCGGCATCTCCGTGACTTCACGAATTGACCCAAAGGACTTGCGCACCTTGCGGCGCCCGTTGAACGTGGTAGCCATGTACCCGTTTCCTCTCGTCTGGAATGTCTCGGAGGCAGCTGTTCAAAGAATCGACAATCAGCCGTCGGTTCTTTGAACAGGTGCCCTTTATGACTTGTGTCTTTTCTGGCGATATCATCCGGCCCGTGGTGGCCTGGACCGAACATCCGCCTTGTTCCGCAACTTCCGCCCTGCCCTATAATTCCGGGTGGCGTCCACGCTCCGCTAAGCAGGAGGCGGGGAAACAGGGTGGCCCATGGGCCACCCCGCAACAGATAAGTTGAACTACTTGAGTTCGACCTTGGCGCCAGCTGCTTCGAGCTTTGCCTTGATGTCGTCGGCTTCCGCCTTGTTGACACCTTCCTTGACAGCCTTGGGAGCGCCTTCGACGAGGTCCTTGGCTTCCTTCAGGCCGAGGCCGGTGATGCCACGGACTTCCTTGATGACGTTGATCTTCTGATCACCAGCGGCGGTCAGAACAACATCGAATTCCGTCTGCTCTTCAGCAGCGGCGGCAGGTGCAGCGCCGCCAGCGGCAGCAACGGCAACAGGAGCGGCGGCAGAAACGCCCCACTTTTCTTCGAGCATCTTGGAGAGCTCGGAAGCTTCCAGGACGGTCAGTGCAGACAAATCGTCTACGAGCTTTGCAAGATCAGCCATTTGATCAGCCTTTTCTTTTCAACTTTGGTTTCAGTTTGAACCGTGGATGGTCGCGCCGCCTTATGCAGCGCCCTTTTCCGAATAAGCGGAGATAACGCGGGCGACAGAAGCGCCCGGTTCCTTGGCCAGACGCGCGATGTTGGTCGCAGGCTGCGTGAGCAGACCGGCGAGCTTGGCGCGCAGTTCGTCCAGCGAAGGCAGATCGGCCAGAGCCTTGACGCCATCGGCGTCCAGTCCGGTCGAACCCATAGCGCCGCCGAGGATCACGAACTTGGAATTCGTGTCGGCGAACTTCTTGGCAATACGAGGTGCCGTGATGGGGTCTTCCGAATAGGCAAGAACCGTCGGACCTGTCAGAAGGTCCGAGATATCCGCGGTTTCGGTATCTTTAAGAGCGAGCTTGGCAAGGCGGTTCTTTGCGACCTTAACCTGTCCACCGGCCTGCTTCATCTGCACACGCAGCTTTTCGAAGTCAGACACCGACAGACCGGCATAGTGAGCGACGACAACCGCGCCCGAGCCGGCAAATGCCTGCTGGAGCGAGGAGACGACCTCAGCTTTTTCCGCTCTATCCACTGCTACTCTCCACGAGTTAGGCCCGATCCCACATGGATCGAACCCGTTGCAATAAGCTGTCCCAATATCGGGGCAGCGGTGCAGTGCCTGTAAACCGGTCCAAGGGGCACGCCCCAAAAGCCAGTTCGGTTCAAACCAAAACGAGCGCATTTCTGCGAAAATCTCGTCCGGTCATCACCCCATCTATTGGTGGCCACCGGGAGCCCCCGGCAATTAGGATGGCAAGCCGCCATCACCACACAGTCTCGGACAGGACTTTACCCAAAAGGGATTTCGTCCCTTTTGGGCATCTCGGGCGGCCGGAACCGCCCGAAATCGGCTTTTCGTCAGCCCTACAGGACCGACGAGGGATCGACATGGACGCCAGCGCCCATTGTCGAGGAAACGGCGACGCGCTTGACGTAGGTTCCCTTGGCGCCCGCAGGCTTTGCCTTGGAAACAGCATCGGTCAGCGCCTTGATGTTTTCGACGAGCTGAACTTCGGTGAACGAAGCCTTGCCCACACCGGCGTGAATGATACCGGCCTTTTCGACACGGAACTCCACTGCGCCGCCCTTGGCAGCCTTGACGGCTCCGGCGACATCAGGGGTCACGGTGCCCACCTTGGGGTTCGGCATCAGGTTGCGCGGGCCCAGAATCTTGCCCAGGCGCCCAACGAGCGGCATCATGTCCGGGGTCGCAATGCAGCGATCGAAATTGATGTTGCCCTTCTGGATTTCCTCGGCGAGGTCGTCGGCACCAACGATGTCAGCACCGGCCTTCCTGGCCTCCTCGGCCTTGGCATCCTTGGCGAACACGGCGACGCGAACGGTCTTGCCCGTGCCGTTGGGCAGGTTGACGACGCCGCGAACCATCTGGTCGGCGTGGCGCGGGTCAACACCCAGATTCATTGCAACTTCGACGGTCTCGTCGAACTTTGCCGTTGCGCGCTCCTTGACCATCTTGATGGCCTCATCGACGCCATAGAGCTTTTTGCGGTCGATACCGTCCCGAACCTGCTTGGTGCGCTTTGCGATCTTGGTCATGTCCGATTACCCCTCAACCTGAAGGCCCATGGAACGGGCGGACCCGGCAACCATGCTCATTGCGGCCTCAACGGTATCGGCGTTGAGATCCTTCATCTTCTTTTCAGCGATATCGCGCAGCTGGTCCTGTGACAGGGTGCCGGCGCTATCGTGACCCGGGCGCTTGGAGCCCGACTTGAGGCTAATCGCCTTCTTGATGAAGTAGGTGACCGGGGGCAGCTTCATCTCGAAAGTGAAGCTCTTGTCCGCGAAAGCGGTAATGACGACCGGGATCGGCGCGTTCTTTTCCATCTCCTGCGTGGCCGCATTGAAGGCCTTGCAGAATTCCATGATGTTCAGACCGCGCTGGCCGAGGGCCGGCCCAATCGGAGGCGACGGAGTTGCGGAGCCGGCAGGCACCTGCAACTTGATATAACCGATAATCTTTTTTGCCATGCTGCGTTCCTTTCAATAGACCGCCAAAACGGCCATTTGGTGACGGTGTGGTCCGAGGCTTGATCGATGGATGGCAACCATCGCCCTCTCCCACACATCATTCGCCCCGCTAGCGGGGCGCATCCGGTCAGACCTTTTCGACCTGACCGTATTCCAGTTCGACCGGCGTAGGCCGACCGAAAATCGAAACTTCGACCTTGAGGCGTGCGCGCTCCTCGTCGACTTCCTCGACGACACCCGAAAAGCTCGCGAACGGACCGTCGGAAACCCGCACGTTCTCGCCGACCTCGAACGAAACCGAAGGCTTGGGACGATCGACGCCCTCCTGCACCTGCTGGAGGATGCTCATCGCCTCCCGTTCCGAGATCGGCTGCGGCTTGTTGTCCGCGCCAAGGAACCCGGTGACCTTCGGTGTATTCTTGATGAGATGGAACGTCTCGTCGGTCAGCTCCATCTTGACCAGCACATAGCCGGGAAAAAACTTGCGCTCGGCGTCAACCTTGCGGCCACGACGCACTTCGGTGACCTTTTCGGTCGGCACAAGAACGTCCTCGAACAGATGATCGAGGCCCTTTGAGACAACCTTCTGTCTGATGTCTTCTGCAACCTTGCGCTCGAAGTTCGAATACGCCTGAACAATGTACCAACGGTTGGCCATACTGCTTTTTTCGCTCCTGATCCCGCCGCTTCGCTTTAGCGAATGGACAGTATTAACCCGACAAAGAACTGGATGATCTGATCGGCGGCCAGAAAGAACAGGCTCGCGAAGATCACCATGGCCAGAACCATCGCAGTCGAGATCAGCGTCTCGTTGCGGGTTGGCCAGACAACTTTCCCGACCTCCGAACGCACCTGCTGAAAAAACGTAAAAGGATTAGTCCGGGCCATATACCGCTCGATACCTGGTGTTAAATCTGGGGCTTAAGTCCATAAGCAATCGCCGCGCGAGTCGCATCGCACGGCCAAGAGTGGCCTATTTAGTCTCTGGAGCGCTTCAGCGCAAGACCCGCGACCATCTTTTTTGGCTGCTGCGAACCGGCGTAAAATGGGCGTGAGCGCCGGGTACGCCGGGTGTCAGATCGCACTATCCCGCAAGTGGGAACTGGCAGGGGCGGAGGGACTCGAACCCACGGCCCTCGGTTTTGGAGACCGATGCTCTACCAACTGAGCTACACCCCTGTGCCGAGCCATGGTCTAGTCGAGTTGGTTTTCCAGCGCAAGAGCCTGTTGCAATCACAAGACAAAAAGAAAGGGCGACCCGAAGGCCGCCCCTGAATTCCAGCGAAAATCGAAGCGGTTAAGCGACGATTTTGGAGACGACGCCGGCGCCGACGGTGCGGCCGCCTTCACGGATGGCAAAGCGCAGCTTTTCTTCCATCGCGATCGGAACGATCAGTTCCACGTTCATTTCCACGTTGTCGCCAGGCATCACCATCTCGGTGCCTTCGTTCAGCGTCACAACACCGGTCACGTCCGTCGTCCGGAAATAGAACTGCGGGCGGTAGTTGGTGAAGAACGGCGTATGACGGCCACCCTCTTCCTTGGTCAGGATGTAGGCTTCCGCAACGAACTTGGTGTGCGGGGTCACAGAACCGGGCTTGCACAGAACCTGACCGCGCTCGACCTGCGTACGGTCGATACCACGGATCAGAGCGCCGATGTTGTCGCCAGCTTCACCCGAATCGAGCAGCTTGCGGAACATTTCAACGCCCGTAACAGTCGTCTTGAGCGTCGGCTTCATACCAACGATCTCGACTTCCTCGCCAACCTTGACGATGCCGCGTTCCACACGACCGGTCACAACGGTGCCACGACCCGAGATCGAGAAAACGTCTTCAACCGGCATCAGGAACGGCTGGTCCTTCGGGCGCTCGGGCTGCGGGATGTAGTCGTCCACAGTGCGCATCAGTTCCAGAACAGCATCGTGACCGATCTCCGGACGCTTGTCTTCAAGCGCCATCAGGGCCGAACCCTTGGTGATCGGAATGTCGTCACCGGGGAATTCGTACGAGCTGAGAAGTTCGCGAACTTCGAGCTCGACCAGCTCGAGCAGCTCTTCGTCGTCGACCTGGTCGACCTTGTTCAGAAACACCACAAGCGCCGGAACACCAACCTGACGGGCGAGCAGAATGTGCTCGCGGGTCTGCGGCATCGGGCCGTCGGCAGCCGAAACAACAAGGATCGCGCCGTCCATCTGGGCAGCACCGGTGATCATGTTCTTCACATAGTCGGCGTGGCCAGGGCAATCGACGTGCGCATAGTGGCGCTTTTCGGTCTCGTATTCGACGTGCGCCGTCGAAATCGTGATCCCGCGGGCCTTCTCTTCCGGCGCCTTGTCGATCTGGTCATACGCCGAGAACGTCGCCCCGCCAGTCTCCGCCAGAACCTTCGTGATCGCTGCTGTCAACGACGTCTTGCCATGGTCAACGTGACCAATCGTGCCGATGTTGCAGTGCGGCTTGTTACGAGAAAATTTTTCCTTGCCCATTGCTCACAACCGTTAATCGAGAATTAGAACTGCGGGGGCGTTTACCCGGTTGCACGATGAGAAACAAGTGGTTTTTCGCGCAAGGGTTAGAGCACTCCCCGACGACGGTCGTCAGCAACGTCCCGGAGGGCTAAATGAGCAATCTCGCGTTGCGTTCACCGCTCGAAACTTCCTGCGGGCAGGCCATGACAACACGAATATCGTCATAGTCCCGGTCCGAGCCGCCACCTTCAGGTGGCCTGTCTTCCCACCCATAGTACATGAAGCGCCCGGGCGTGCACCCTTCCATGGCCTCCTGCGGGTCTCTGCCGGTTTGGCGTGGCGGAATCAGACCGCCGGAACTTGGATTGGTCCTGCACTGAATGAGCGTATCGCAGATGATCGTCTCAAGAATCGTAATCGAGCCCAGACCGGTATAGTCATCGGCCTCGCCGCTGGCAGAAACGGTATCGGAATAATGATTGTAACGCGTTCCGCCGCTGTCCCAGCGCGCGGCTGTGTGCCATCCGCGCCGAACGCCTTCAAGGGCCTCACGTACGTTCTCGAGACGCATGCTCAGATAGGACCCGCTCGGACATTGCGGCATCAGGTACGTGTATCGCCGGCTCGTCCCGCTTCCGCCGCTGATCTGGCGCCAGATTCCCTGCTCTTGTGTATCCAGCTGTTCGGTTCCCAGCATCGTCCTTGTTTCGTACATCGAGCGCAGATTGGAATCCTCGATCGGGGAATCTTCATCGCGCGGATCGCCCGGATCAGGCGTAAACACCGATCCGCCATTGTCGGCGATAGGCACCATCTGCGTACGACGGGGCCGCGTCGGATCGTTGATCGGCCGATCGGGCCAATAGCAATAGAGCCATAGACGGTTGAAGTCCCAGGCTTCAAATTCCAGCGCGGTGAATTCGGGAGGGCTATAGTGCAGCTCCGGCTCCGATACTCGCGCAACAGCAGTAACCCGGACATGCTGGGTGTCGCCAACGCCCGGGAGGAGCCTGATGAATGCGAGCGGAACGTCGGCTTCGGCAACGACTTCGAAATCGAACTCACTCAGCCAGCCACCGGTCACCTCGATTTCATCCGCCCAGTTTCCATCATAATTGCGGCCAAGCTCGGCAATGGCGGAATCGTGGACGACCTCCCATTCAACGTCCTCAATCAGGGCATTGAGGGCTGCGGCGTCCGCTTCAATCTGCAGCTTTTCCTGCACGTGCTGCAAACGCACGTAATCCACGGCCCATCCGGCCATCGCAATGAACGGTATCGCCATAACTGCGAAAATAACCGCCACGACGCCATCCTCGCGCCGGACCAAGTCCAACAAACTGCGTCCCATGCCCGTTCGTCCATTTCCGGCGCTTCTTGCACCAAATAAACCGCACGATTGCGACCGGCATTGCCGGTTCTACGTAGATCACACAGTAACGGAATGGATTTTCAGTAAACTTACGCAGTTTCGGCAAAACTGTCTGAAAGGGTTTACCGGACGTTAAGCAACTGGAACCGCCTCAATAGAACGATTTCGCGCGTTCCACCTCGGCACGTGAGCCGATGATGATGCCGATGCGCTGGTGCAGACTGGAAGGTTCGATATCGAGCAGGCGCTCGGTCCCAGTGCTCGAGGCGCCACCAGCTGCTTCGATGATCATGCTCATGGGATTGGCTTCATAGAGCAGGCGAAGGCGCCCACCCTTGCCCCTGGTGTCCTCGTCCTCGGGATAGAGAAAGACCCCGCCCCGGTACAGGATACGGTGCAGATCGGCGACCATGGCTGCACACCAGCGCATGTTGTAGGACTTGCCGAACGGGCCGGATTTGCCGGCAATGCAGGCGTTAATGAAGGCCCGGGTCGGCGCATACCATCGCGTTTGCCGGGAGGCATTGATAGCGAACTCGGCAGCCTCCGCCGGAATTTCGACCCTGTCCCGAACCATGACGAACTCGGCGCTTGCCTCATCGAGACTGAACACCGTTACCGCCTGCCCCGTCGTCAGCACCAACATTGTGGCCGGGCCGTAAAGCGCATATCCGGCGGCAACCTGTTTTTTTCCCGGCTGCAATACGTCCGCGGCAGAGATCTCTGAACTCTTGCCCAGGTCAAGCACCGAAAAAATCGAACCCACCGCCCCATTGATTTCGAGATTGGATGATCCGTCGAGTGGATCGAAGACCAGCGCATGGCGCGCATTGCCAGCTCCGGCCACAAGTTCTATTTCGTCCAGTTCCTCCGACACCATCGCAGCGAGAACTCCGCTGGCCGCACCGCGGCTCAAGAAAATATCGTTGGCGACGACATCGAGCTTTTTCTGCACTTCTCCCTGAACGTTCACCGCCTGTGCGGCTCCGGTATCTCCGGCGGCCGACGCCACCCGCAGCGCGACGGAAATCTCGACAGCGCAGTCCGCGACCATCCCGAAAATTGCGCCGATGGTTCGGTCAAAACCGCTTTGCGCGATCCAGGTTTCAAGAGTCATACGCGCCACGAGCTGCCTCCAAAATGGGTCTTTCAATCCTGCTTATGCTTTGGGACATCGGGCGTCCAGACCAACCAAAGTCCTAACCACCCACCTCACGGGCGAAGCTCGGCGTGTTCGCCTTCCGCTCCCTTCGCATCCGATCGCCCGCCATCCGTCATGCGCCGCTGTTTAGGACTAGGCAGGAGGTTCTGCCGTCGCTAACCTTCGAACGGGATGAGGAAAGACAGGCTGCGCCAATATCTGCAGATCGTGTTGGCAGCGCTGGTGGTCGTCACCAGCGCATTGGCCACCCGCGTCATATGGGAGCGATCGGCACTCAGTACCGCCCGCTCCACCGGCGAAACCAGGGCCGAACTCGTCGCTCAGACGATCAGCGATACCATCGCCCAAAACGCTCATTTCCCATTGGTGCTCGCGCTCGACCCGGACGTGCAGGCCACCCTCGCCGAACCTGCCCCGGATGTGATCGATGCGCTCAATCGCAAGCTCGAGACGATCGAAGCATCAGGTAGCCCCGCCGCACTCTATGTCATGAGACCTGACGGATACACGCTGGCAGCCAGCAACTGGAACACCCAAGGAAGCTTCGTCGGCCAGTATTATGGCTTCCGGTCCTATTTCACGCAGGCCATAGCAAACGGTGAGGGTACCTATTTCGGCATCGGCGTCACCACCGGAAGAGCCGGCTATTTCATCGCCCGTGCTGTCGGAAGCACGCAGCCGGCCGGCGTCGCAGTGGCCAAGATCGAATTCGACGACCTCGAAGCGATTTGGGCCCGGGCTGCCGAGCACATCATGGTGACCGACGAAAATGACATCATCTTCCTCGCCAGCCGGCCCGAATGGAAATACCGCTCGCTCGCGCCGGTCGACGAGACGGCGATCACCCGCATCCAGAGCACCCGGCAGTATGCCGGGACCGAAATCGAACAATTGCGGATGGACGAGCATACACCCGACGGAGATCAGGTCTGGGCTGAGGGCCTGCCGGACAATGGGAGCTTTTTGCGCCAGACTGTCCATATCCCGGAGCTCGGTTGGACGGTAAACCAGCTCACGGACCTCTCGAGCGTCGCTGACGCAAGACGCGACGGCACGATGATCGGCGCAACAGGCTCGGCATTGGTGATCGCCATCCTGTTCTATCTCGCACAGCGTCAACGCAGCCTGGCCATCGAACGAGCCGCAAGGGCCGACCTTGAACAGCGCGTGGCGGAACGCACGAGCGCATTACGTGAGGTCAACGACACCCTCCATGTCGAGGTCGAGGAGCGTCGCCGCACCGAACGTGAGCTCCGCAGTGCCCAGAACGATTTGATACAGGCCGGAAAGCTGGCTGCGCTCGGACAGATGTCCGCCGCCATCGCGCACGAGATCAATCAACCCCTTACGGCGATGCGCACCTATATCGCCACAACGCGGGTTTTCGTGCCGCTGGGCGACCCGGGCGCCATTCTCGACAATCTCGAAAAGGTGGACAATCTCGCTGTACGCATGGGACGGATCACCTCACACCTCAAATCGTTCGCGCGCAAGGAAGGCATGGGGCCGGCCGAAGTGATTTCGGCGGACAGGGCCGTTCACAAGGCTCTCGACCTTGTTGACGTTCAATTGCAGGCCGATGCCATCACGATAAGGAAGTCGATTGTTCCCGCCTTTACGCGCGGAAATGACGTACGGCTTGAACAGGTGATCATCAATCTGGTGCGCAATGCCATCGATGCCGTGCAAGAAGCGCCAGAGCCGGTCGTCGAAGTTTCCATGCATACCGCAAACGGGCGCATCTTCATCGAGGTCAGAGACCATGGTCCCGGCTTTGACCCCGCCATTCTGGAAACGCTGTTCGATCCCTTCGTTACCACCAAGCCATCGGGGGCCGGCCTGGGGTTGGGGCTGACGATTTCCTATGAGATCATCCACGAATTCGGTGGCACGCTCAGGGCCGCAAACCACCCCGAGGGCGGTGCCGTCCTTACAGTGGAACTGGTTGCGGTGGACGAAGCATCGTCGCCATCGCCAACCGAGGTGGCCGATAATGGCTGAACGTCAAACCGTCTTTTTTGTCGACGACGAAGAGCCCATGCGTCATGCCGTCCAGCAATGGCTCGGCGTTGCCGGTCATGATGCACGAAGCTTCGCATCGGGCCAATCGGCTCTTGAGTACATCTCGGCCGGGCTCAACGGTATCGTTCTTACGGACTTGCGCATGCCATCCATGGACGGGATGGAATTGTTGCGACAAATCCTGGAAATCGATCCCGATATACCCGTGATCCTCATGACTGGTCAGGGCGACATCGAAAGTGCCGTGGAGGCGATGCGGATCGGCGCCTATGATTTCATCGAGAAACCTTTCGATCCCGAGCGTCTCGCCCAGACAGTCCGCCGCGCGACCGAAAAACGCCGTCTAATATTGGAAAACCGGCACCTGGCCTCGACTGCCCCTTCCGATGGCTTGCGCAACAGAATTCTGGGCACATCGCGCGAGATCGAGCGCCTTCGCGAAGCGGTTTCGGAAATCGCCGCAACCGATGTGAGCGTCGTGCTCTATGGGGAAACCGGATCGGGCAAGGATCTCATAGCGCGATGCCTGCACGAGCTGGGCCGCCGCTCGACCGGCAATTACGTCGCCGTCAATTGCTCGGCCATCCCCGATACCATGGTGGAAACCGAAATGTTCGGGCACGAAGCCGGCGCCTTTACCGGCGCTGCAGGCCGCAGGATCGGCAAGATCGAGCACGCGAACGGGGGCACTCTTCTGCTCGACGAAGTTGAATCGATGCCTTTGACAATGCAGGCCAAGCTGTTGAGAGCGCTGCAGGAACGCGCCATCGAACGCCTTGGATCCAACAGCTCAATTCCTGTCGATTTTCGCACCATCGCTGCCACAAAGCGCGATCTGAAAGCCGAAAGCAACGCGGGTGCCTTTCGCTCGGACCTCTATTTCCGGCTTTCGGTCGTCGAACTCACCATCCCGCCGTTGCGCGACCGGCGCGATGATATTCCGCTTCTTTTCGAGTATTTCGCAGGGGAAGCGGCGCGCAGCCACAATCGCGAACCGCGGCCACTCAAAGGAGCCACGCTCGATGCACTGATACGGCATGACTGGCCCGGCAATGTGCGTGAACTGCGAAACGTGGCCGAGCGGCATGCGCTCGGCTTGAGCAGTTTTGCGGCGTCCGATATCGCCCGTCCCATCGAACTTGCTGACATCATGCCCCTGGCCCAGCAGCTCGAGGCCTTTGAGCGTCGTATAATCGAGCGCGCCTTGGCCGACAGCGGCGGCCGTATCAGCGAGGTGATCGAAAAGCTCGGGGTCCCCCGCAGGACGCTCAACGAAAAAATGACGCGACTTGGCATCCGGAGACGGGAGGCCGAAGACCAACATCGGCAATAAATTGCTCACTGTTACCAAACCTCGGCAAATTCTTGCTTACGCCGTTGATTCAAAATAGCCACCCAAAACCCCAATCACTTGAAATGAAAGGATTTTCTGGAGTCGAAAAATCATCGCGCTGTTTGGCACAGCGATTGCAGTAGATGCATTACCGGCCGTGCAGAGGAAGCGTGGCGGGTGTGGCGACCGGGAGCCCGGCGCTAGAGAGGAACCAGGCAGTCCCATGGGCTGCAATTGGGAGGATACAATGAAACTTCTGACAGCCTGCGCCGTAATCGGCGCGCTGGCGGTGAGCGCACCCGCGTTCGCCCAACAGCAACTCTCCATCGCAACCGGTGGAACCGGCGGCGCCTATTATCCGATTGGTGGCGGCCTTGCCGAGCTGATCACCGAGAATCTCGAAGGCTACAGCGCTGTTGCCGAAGTTACCGGCGCTTCGGTCGAGAACATGGCTCTGATACAGCAGGGAGCTGCGGACTTCGCAATCGCCCTCGGCGATACCGTCTATCAGGCATATACAGGAACAGGAGCGCTGGAAGGCCGGCAGGTCGATATCCTGTCCCTGGGCGCCCTTTATCCCAATGCCGTGCAGATCGTCGTCCCCGCCGATTCCGACATCGAAGGCCTTTCCGACCTGGTCGGCAAACGCGTTTCGGTCGGCGCGCCCGGTTCAGGCACCGAACTCAACGCCCAGGCTATCCTCAACGCCAATGGCATCACCTATGAGGATCTGGCTGCTGCACAGCGCCTCAACTTCAACGAAACCGCCGATGCCCTGCGCGATGGCGATATCGATGCCGGCATCTGGAGCGTTGGTCCTCCGACGTCTTCGATCATGTCACTGGCCGTGGCCCGCGCAATTCGTTTGATTCCGTTGAGTGAGGATGAAATCGCGGCGGCCAAGGACGTCGAGCCGATCTTTGCCGACTACGTTCTTCCCGCCAACAGCTATGAAGGCGTCGACACTGAAACGCCGACGGTCGGCATCCCCAACGCACTGGTCGTCAGCGCCGGCATGGACGAAGAGCTGGCCTATCAGGTGACCAAGCTTCTGCACGAACAGATCGACTATCTGCGGGCGATCCACCCTGCAGCCAACGACACGACAGTCGAATTCTCTCTGGGTGCAACACCGATCCCGCTGCATCCCGGGGCGATCCGCTACTACGAGGAAGTCGGAGCGGACATTCCCGAAAATGCTCGGCCCTAACGGCACGATGGGTGGGGCGAGCCTGGTGCTCGCCCTGACCCTGTCAACCGCGGCGCTGTGCGATCAAACTACCGGCCTTATGCTGGAAGTTTTCGGGGAAGACGGAGAAACCATCTTCGAGGAGCCGGTCGCAAACGGCTCGCGATGGTGCATTTTCTGGAATCATTCGGTCCAACATTTCCTCGTCCGCGACTGTTTTGTCGCGCGCCAAGGGCAAATGGTACTCGAGCGATCCCACCAACCCGATTTTGCAGCAGGGCTGGGCCATATTCCGGGCCGGGGCACCATGATTTCTGCACCCGAAGGCGGATACTGGATCGAAAATATCGACGAGCCCGTGCCCGACAATTGCCTTCGGCTCCGGGTCGGAGCACCAGGGGTCGACCACAGGATCATCCTGAATCAGCGAGACGAGAACTTGTCTGCCATAGCGCCACGGCAAGCCGTGCGCATCGTCCTGAATAGCGCAGGACACGAGGGAGAAAATTCATGCTGAAATCAACCTTCCGGCAGAAGGGCCGATTGGCGCCCGACATTCCGCCGCCGGCCAGTGCCGTGGTCGAGCGCCCCTGGCCCATTCGCCTTGCGGTGATAATTCTGTCGGTCGCCCTGGTGTTGTTTCAGCTCTACACGGCGGGCATCAACCCGCTCGGCCTTTTCTATCAGCGTTCGATCCATCTGGGCTTTATCCTGATGATCGCCTTTCTGGTGTTCCCTGTCGCCGGCCCGCACCGTAAGCAAGGCCCAATAGGAGCCCTGGTCGACACGGCGTTTTTTGCCCTGGCGATCGTATCGGGCTTCTATATCGCTGTTTTTCTCAACGACATCATCGACAGGGCCGGGTTCTGGAGTTCGACCGACGTCACCGTGGGCGTAATCGCGGTTATCACCCTGCTCGAAGCGAGCCGACGCGTGGTGGGCAAAGGCATTACCATCATCGGCATCGTCTTTATCCTCTACGCAATGGCTGGCCCCAATGGCCCCTTGCCATGGCTGGGCGACATCATGCCCGGCATTCTCAGTCACCGGGGCTATCCCATCGATCGCCTGGCAGCACAGCTCTATCTCGGACAGGAAGGGATTTTCGGGCTCCCGCTTGGTGTTGCCGCAACCTATGTCTTCATTTTCGTGCTGTTCGGTGCCGTGCTTGAAGTCACCGGGGCCGGCCAGTTCTTCATCGAACTTGCCTATGCCGCAACCGGACGCCGCCGGGGCGGACCGGCCAAGGCAGCGGTCGTTGCGTCAACGGCGATGGGTTCGATCTCGGGTTCGACAATTGCAAATGTGGTCACCACCGGCCCCTTCACCATCCCACTGATGAAGCGCCTTGGATACAAGCCCGCTCAGGCCGGCGGCATCGAGGCAGCCGCTTCAACCGGTGGACAGATAACACCGCCACTGATGGGCGCCGGGGCGTTCCTGATCGCCGAATACACGGGGGTTCCCTACCTTCACATCGTTCTGGTCTCGATCTTTCCGGCATTTCTCTATTTTCTCACGGTCTATCTTTTCGTCCACATCATCGCCATCAAGCAGAACATGAAAGGAATGTCGGCCAGCGAATTGCCTTCAGTGCGCGAGGTGATGAAAAATGGCTGGCACTTCATGGTGCCACTCGCGATCCTGATGTACTTGCTGATCCTTGGCATGTCGCCAATGCGGGTTGGCTTTTGGGCCGTTATTTCGGTGCTGATCGTCGCTGTCCTCAAGGGAAGCTACGACTGGCTGCGTTTCGCACCGCGCGAAAATGGCACCGAACGGCCCGCAATTGGTGAAGCTCTCAGGCTAGGAGGGCTGAAGCTGGTTGAGGCCTGCGAGGTCGGCGCGCGCAACGCTCTGACAGTTACGATTGCCTGCGCCATCGGCGGAATTATCGTCGGCATTATCGGCCTGACCGGGCTGGGCCTGAAATTCACCTCGATGATGCTCGCTTTCTCTGGCGGATATGTACTGCTGGCCCTGCTGCTCGTGCTTATCGCCAGCCTGATCCTCGGCTTCGGTCTGCCGGTCACCGCAGCCTATATCGTGATCATCATCCTGGTGGGGCCAGCCCTCAATCAGGAGTTCGGCATTCCGCTGCTGATCGTGCATCTTGTGGTGTTCTGGTATTCACAGGATTCCAACGTAACACCACCGGTCGCGCTAGCCGGTTTTGCAGCGGCAGCAATAGCACGAAGCGGGCCGATGGAGACCAGTATTCAGGCCTGGAAGTTCGCCAAGGGCCTCTACATCATTCCCATGTTCATGGTGTTCAACCCAGAAATCATCATAGGTGGACCACTTCCCACTGTCGTCTGGAACGGCGCCTTGGCGCTGGTCGGCACCGTGGCGTTTGTTGCTGTGCTCGAAGGGTTTTTCCAGACCCGGATGCATCTCATTCTCAGAGTGCTCCTCTGCCTGGGCGGCATTGGATGCCTGTCTCCCTATCCGGCGGCCGAGATTGCCGGGTTCCTGGGCTGCATTGCGATCCTGGGACACAATACCTGGCTGGCTTGGCGCAACGACCGGACCAATCCGCAGCCCGCATGAAAAGAGCCCCGGCGACGGCCGGGGCTCCGCTCTCTTCCTGGAAAATACCCACCGCCGGCCAATGCCGCGGCGCGTGTTTCCTATCGGTTCAAGCGATTGTCTATAAGATTATCGACAACCGCTGGATCAGCAAGCGTTGACGTATCCCCCAGCGCACCGAAGTCGTTTTCGGCAATCTTGCGCAGGATACGGCGCATGATCTTGCCGGATCGCGTCTTGGGGAGGCCTGGGGCGAACTGAATGCAATCGGGCGAGGCGATCGGCCCGATGTCCTTGCGAACCCAGTTGCGCAGTTCGACCCTGAGGTCGTCGCTGTCTTTTTCTCCCGCCATGAGAGTCACATAGCAATAGATGCCCTGCCCTTTGATCTCGTGCGGATAGCCAACCACCGCGGCTTCGGAAACTTTGGGATGGGCGACCAGCGCACTCTCGATCTCGGCAGTGCCCAGACGGTGGCCAGAGACGTTGAGCACATCGTCGACCCGCCCGGTTATCCAGTAGTAGCCATCCTCATCGCGCCGAACGCCATCGCCCGTGAAATAAAGCCCCTTATAAGTCGAAAAGTAGGTTTCGATGAACCGCGCGTGGTCGCCCCAAATGGTGCGTGCCTGCCCGGGCCAGCTATCGGCTATGGCCAGAACGCCTTCCGCCCTGGTCTCTTCTATCACTTTGCCCTCAGGCGTCAGAACGAGCGGATCGACACCGAAAAACGGCTTTGTCGCAGACCCCGGTTTGGTCGCGATGACCCCGGGAAGCGGCATGATCATCGAGGCGCCGGTTTCGGTCTGCCACCAGGTATCGACGATCTCGCACCGGCCCCGACCGACATTTTTGTGATACCACTGCCAAGCCTCAGGGTTGATCGGTTCGCCCACCGTTCCGATGAGACGCAACGATGAAAGATCGGCCTTATCGACGTGCTCGACACCGGCGCCCATGAGTGCGCGAATGGCTGTGGGGGCAGTGTAAAAGATGTTGACCTTATGCCGATCGACGACCTGCCAGAACCGCGACGGGTCGGGCCAATTGGGAACGCCCTCGAACATCAGCGAGGTGACGCCATTGGCCAGCGGCCCGTAAACGATATAGCTGTGCCCGGTCACCCAGCCCACATCGGCCGAACACCAATAGACGTCGTCAGGCCGCGGATCGAAGATCATTTCATGGGTTAGCGACGCCCAGACCAGATACCCGCCAGTCGTGTGCAAAACGCCCTTGGGCTTGCCCGTCGAACCGGAGGTATAAAGGATAAACAGCGGGTCCTCCGCGTTCATCGGTTCGGGCGCGCAGAACGGCTCCACGCCCGAAGCGGCGTCATGCCACCAGACGTCGCGACCGCCCTTCATCGCAATCGAGCCGCCGGTGTTTTCAACCACGAGAACCTTCGAGACACCGGGACAGTCTTCCAGCGCCTTGTCGACATTGGCCTTGAGCGGGACGGGCTTGCCGCCCCGGCGCCCTTCGTCGGCGGTAATAACGACGGTAGAATCCGCATCGTTGATCCGCCCGGCCAAAGCGTCGGGCGAGAAGCCGGCGAAAACCACCGAGTGTGGTGCTCCGATGCGGGCACAGGCCAGCATCGCATATGTCGCTGCCGGTATCATCGGCAGGTAGATAGTGACCCGATCTCCCTTTTTGACGCCCAGTTCCTTGAGCACGTTGGCAAACCGACAGACTTCGTCGTGGAGCTGCCGGAAGCTGATGTGCTGAGCACGATCTTGCGGGTTGTCGGGTTCCCAGATCAACGCGGTCTTGTCACCATTGGTCGGCAGGTGCCGATCAATGCAGTTGGCCGAAACGTTGAGAATCCCGTCCTCGAACCATTTGATTGACACATCGGGATAGGCAAAGGTTGTATTTTTGACCTTGGTATAGGGTTCAATCCAGTCGAGACGCTTGCCATGCTCTGCCCAAAAGGCTTCAGGATCGGTCAGCGAGGCTGAATACTTCTCCTGGAAACTCTCCGGCGTGAGCCGTGTATGGCGCGCCATTGGGGCCTGGCTGTTCATATCCATCCTCCTAAATGGCGAGGTATTCTTGCCGCAACTCGGCGTTGTCGAGCACTTCGCGAGCGCTCCCCGAAAATGCCACCTCGCCCGTATCGAGGATAACGGCCCGATCGGCCAGCTTGAGGGCCGCAATCGCGTTCTGCTCCACGATGATGGTTGTGATGCCCAGTTCCTTGATCTCGTGCAGGATGGTTTCGATTTCCTGGACGATAACCGGCGCGAGCCCTTCATAAGGCTCATCGAGCAACAGGAGCTTGAGGTCTCTGGCCAGGGCCCGGGCAATGGCGAGCATTTGCTGCTCCCCACCCGACAGCGTCGTGCCCTCCTGCCGGCGGCGCTCGGCAAGGCGAGGGAAATGGCCGTAAATGCGATCGAGGTCCCACCCGGCACCCGGCGCCACCTGGGCAAGAGCAAGATTTTCTTCAACCGACAGCCCCTGAATGATCCGCCGGTCTTCCGGGACCAGCTGGATACCGGACCGGGCCGCTTCAAAGGCCTTCATGCCATGAATGGGCTGGCCGTCGAGCCAAATCTCCCCCTGATGCACAGTGGGATTGTCGAGCCGCGCAATGGTACGCAGCGTCGATGTCTTGCCCGCGCCATTGCGCCCCAGTAGCGCCAGAATTTGCCCATACGGCACCTCGAAGGTCACCCCCTGGACGATGTAGCTCTCGCCATAATAGGCGTGGACGTCCTTGACCGAGAGAAAGGGTGAATCGGCAGGGACGGCTGCTTCCGGCTTCATGTTTGTCGAGACGGCGTTCATCAATGCGCTCCTCCCAGATAAGCTTCCTGCACGCGTGGATCGCCGCGCACATCCTCTGGCAAACCCTCGGCAATGATCCGGCCTCCGGCCAGCACCGAAATCCTGTCGGCCAGCGAAAAGACGACGTGCATATCGTGCTCGATGATCACCTTGGTCATGCCGCGGCTCTTGATCTTCTTGAGCAGCTCGATTGTCGTGTTGGTGTCATGACGGCTCATTCCCGCCGTCGGCTCGTCCAGCAACAGCAGACGTGGCTTCTGGATGAGGCACATCGCCAGTTCCAACCGCCGTTTGTCGCCGCGCGACAGGGAGCCCGCATGGGCACCGCGCCGCTCGACCAATCCGACGTCTTCAAGCGTCGCTTCGGCCTCCTGGCGCAATGCTGTCTCTCGCTCGAAGGGCTTGGCCAGATTGATTTTGAATGCACCGTCGCGCTTTGCGAACGCCGGCGTCATGACATTCTGGAGAACGGAAAGATCGGAAAAAATTTCCGGTGTCTGAAACACGCGGCTGACACCCAACTGATTGATTTCATGTGGCTGTTTTCCGGTCAGCACGGTGCCGTCGAACACCACGGCGCCGCTGGTGGGCGGAATGCGCCCGATGATGACATTGAGCAAAGTCGATTTGCCCGCCCCGTTCGGGCCGATGATCGCGTGGGTCTGGCCCTCCTCGACCTGCAGGTCGATATCGGCAAGAGCATGCAGACCACCGAAATTCTTGTGCACATCGGCGACATGCAGAACGACGTTTTTTTTGGTTTCCATGACCAATCTCCTATTCTGCTGCGGATGTGCTGAGTTTGGCCGGCGTCTCTTGGTGCTTGCGGCGGTTGCCGAACATCGAGCGGATGCGACGGACACCTTCCATGATGCCGCCCGGAAGGAACACGACCACCAGTACGAAGACCAGTCCCTCCGTCAGCTTCCAGCCCTCGCCCACGAATTTCGACGCCACAGTGACCGCAAAGTCCTGAATTCCGTCGGGCATCCAGTCGAAATAGAACTGAAGGATACGATCGTTGTAGGCCGAGAAGATGTTTTCCATGAATTTGATCAGCCATGCCCCGATGACCGGGCCGATCAACGTGCCAACCCCGCCGAGAATGGTCATCAGAACAACCTCACCCGAAGCTGTCCATTGCATGCGCTCGGCACCAGCCAGCGGATCGGTTACCGCCAGCAGACCACCGGCCAAGCCGGCATACATGCCGGAAATAACGAAGGCGGCCAACGTATAGGGACGTGTGTTCACGCCAGTATAGGACAGCCGCGTCTGGTTGGATTTGACCGCGCGCAACATCATTCCGAAAGGCGAGGTGAATATCTTCTGGGCGATGAAGAATACCACCAGCAGGATCACGGCACAGAGATAAAATCCCCCCATGCCTCCCAGGGTGTTGCCCAGAAGGCTTGGTGAAGGAATTGCCGATGACGTCCCGACGGCAAAGAGGGTGTCGAGCACGCGCGGGTCCGAGCCAGCAAGTTGCAACGCCGTTTCGCCGTTGGTGATGGGCGTGAGCACCGAATAGGCAAGGTTATAGCTCATCTGGGCAAACGCCAGGGTCAGGATTGAAAAGTAGATGCCCGAGCGGCGCAGCGACACAAACCCGATGACCAGTGCAAAAACGCCAGCCATGACGATGGCGAAAATCAGCGCCGGAATGGCATCCATCGACAGCAGCTTGAAAGACCAGACTGCCGTATAGGAGCCGACCCCCAGAAAGGCCGCATGGCCAAAGCTGAGATATCCAGTGAGACCAAACAGAATATTGAAGCCCACCGCAAAGATCGCAAAGATCGTGAATTGCTGCATGAGCCCGGGATAGGCCGCCCCTAACGGCTGAAGCCAGATCGGCATGGTGAGAACCACCAGCGAGAAGACGGCAAGGGTGACGTACTCGTTCCTTGGGAGTCGAAAGAAATCCATCTCAGGCCTCCATCACGCCACGGCGGCCCAGCAGACCACGGGGACGAACAAGCAGAATGATCACAGCCACCGCATAGATGATGATCTGGTCGATACCGGGAATGATGGCCTTGATTGCCGTCATTGATGCAAAGGACTGCAGGATGCCGAGCAGGAAGCCGGCTGCGACAGCGCCGGGCAGCGAGCCCATCCCACCAACCACGACGACCACGAACGAAAGCACCAGGAAATCCATGCCAAGGCTGTAATTGGGCGGCAGCAGCGGCGTATACATGGCGCCTGCCAGCCCCGCCACCACCGCCGCCAATCCAAACATGATCGTAAAGCGGCGATCGATATTGATCCCGAGTAACCCGACGGTTTCGCGGTCAGCCATGCCCGCACGGACCACCATACCGAAGGTCGTGAAGCGCAGGAATGCGAACACTGCAGCCAGAACGGCGAGCGAAAAGCCAAGATAGACCAGCCGCCAAAGCGGATATGTGACCGCGCCCGCCTGCATTCCGAAAAGGACACCCACGTCGGTGGCGCCCCGCAGGTCGGACGGAATGGGTTGCGGCCATGGATTGGGACCGAAAAACGCCTTGACCACTTCCTGCAGGACAATGGCCAAACCAAAGGTCACCAGGATCTGTTCGGCATGCGGGCGTTTGTAGAAATGCTTGATCAGCCCCCGTTCCATCGCCACGCCGATGATCAGCATGACAGGAATGGCCAGAAGAATCGAAAAAGGCACCGAATAATCAACGAGTACCGCGCCGAAATCGCCGAACCAGGTTTCGGCCATCGGCGTGCGAATTTCGAGAGGAGCCCCCCAGGGCGAAAGCTGGGTTTCGTCGATCGTGACGCTTTCCATCGTAATCAGGGCACGGAACGTGACCGCGCAGAAGGCGCCGAGCATGAACAGCGCGCCGTGAGCGAAATTAACGACACCCAAAGTGCCGAAAACCAGAGTGAGACCCAAGGCGATCAGGGCGTAAGCGCCGCCCTTGTCCAGCCCGTTGAGCAATTGCGCGAGAATCGCATCCATCGATTTGGCTCCAGATGTAGGTTTGTCCGGCCACCGCGGCGGCCGGACATGCAAACCACCGTCAGTGCGGCATCAGCACATTTGCGGGTCGGCCGAGCCCAACTCCCCGCCGAAGATCGACGGATCGTAGGTGACACTGTCACGCGAGGCGGTATTCACCACTTCGAGAAGGTCGAACTCGTTGGATGGCTGCTCCTTGCCCTGAACGACCAGAACGTCCTTGAAGCACTGGTGATCGGACCCACGATAAAGGGTCGGACCATTGCCCATGCCGTCGAACTCGAAATCTTCAAGCGCGGCAATGACCTCGGGCGGATAGAATGTACCGGCCCGTTCCACGGCATCCGCATAAAGCAGCGTCTGGACATATGCGGTATGCGCCGCCTGACTGGGGGGCGACCCGAATTTGGCGCCGAATGAAGCGGTAAAGGCTTTCGAGCCTTCATCCTGCATGCTCCAGTACCAGTTCGACGTGCCGTAAACGCCCTGCATCGCCGAGCCGGCACCAGCCGCCATGAGATCGGAAACCAGCGGAAGGACCAACTGGAAATCCTTGCCGTTGGCCTGACGGTCGCGAAGACCGAACTGGGTCGCCTGGGTCAACGAGTTGATGCCGTCAAACCCGTAGTGATTGAGAATCAGAACGTCGGCGCCAGAGTTGAGGACTGGCGTGATATACTGGCTGAAGTCACCAGCGCCCACCGGCGTCCGGACCGTTTCGACGGTCTCCCAACCAAGCGCTTCGGTCGCGGCGATCATCGATTCTTCTTGCGTCCAGCCCCAGGTGTAGTCGGCGGTCAGATGATAGGCGCGGCGATCATTGCCATAGGCAGCACCCAGTTGCGGCCCCAGACCAACACCCGATTGATAGGCATTGAAGAAATGGCGGAAGCCGTATTTGCGCTTGTCTTTGCCCGTCGTGTCGTTGGAATGGGTCAAGGCCGCCATGAAGATGATGCCCATGTCCTGGCAAAGACTTTGCACAGCGATGGCAACGCCGGACGACGAACCGCCGGTAATCATAACAGCACCATCGCGCTCGATCATGCGGCGGGCCGATTCACGGGCGGGATCGGACTGGGTCTGGGTGTCGCCGGTCACGTACTCGACGCGCTTGCCCAAAATTCCGCTTCCGGTAAGGGTCTTGGATGAAAAATGCGGGATCAGACCGCCATCGCCCTCGCCGTTTAGATGTTCGACCGCCAGCTGATAGGCCCTGAGTTCATCGGCGCCTTCGTCGGCATAAGCGCCGGTCTGGGGTACGTTGAAACCCAAGGTAACGGTATCACCGGTCGGCGCGTTGCAAAATTCCTGCGCCCAAGCCCCCTTGGACAAAATGAGGGGGGAAACCCCCGTCGCCAGGATGCCAGCCATGCCCGTCTTGACGACGCGACGACGGCTGATTCCGCGTTTCAAATCGCTCATTAATCTCCTCCTTTGGTGCGGCGGGCCATACCTCCATATGTCCCAAATCCACCGCCGGAGTATCGAGTGCCGTTAATGCAAGAGCAATATACTATTGTAATTAATAAGAAATTTTGTAAAGCTTTGACCAATTAGCGCCCATATTATGTCAAACAGTTGACAAGCGAGGACGGGATGCGAGCGCCAATCGGGCTTCGAATAAGGACACGCCGCAAGGGTTTGCGACTTTCCCAGGCCGCACTGGCACGCAGCGTCGACGTCTCGCCCAGCTATCTCAATCTCATCGAAGCCAACAAGCGCCAGGTTGGCGGCACGCTGCTCCAACGCATCGCGGCTGAGCTCGACATTCCCATTGATGAGCTTACGGGCGAATCCGAGCACCGACTTATCCATGAGCTTGTCGAAACCTTCGCCGACCCGGCCCTTGCCGATGTCGGCCTTGGCATGGAGACGGCCCGCAGCCTGGTTGCAACGCAACCCGACATCGCTCGCATCATTGCAAAACTCTATCGGGCCTATATGGCAGCCTCGGCGAGCGCTGACGCTTATGCCAACCGACTGAGGGCAGATCCCCTGCTCAGCCAGCTCCTCCATCAGGTTCTATCGGGCATAACCGCCGTCAGATCCTCAGCTGAAATTCTTGAAGATGTGGATGACCTCAGCAGCGCCGAGCGTGCGCAATTTGTCTCCTCGATCTCAAAGGAGACCCGCGGACTGTCCGCTGTGGCGCAGAACCTGATCGGACAGTTCGACCACGCGAGCACTGTCAGCAAATCCGCATCTGTGCGGCGCGAGCTCGATGACATGATTTTCGCGGCCCGCAATTATTTCCCGGCACTTGAGCACCGAGGGGCGGAAATAGCCCGGGACATGCAGTCGTCAGGCGCATTGGGAGAAGCGGCGATCGCCCATCATCTCGCAGCCGTCCATGGTGTCCATGTCGAGCGAAACGCCAGGCCGAATTCAGGGCGGGCCTTTGGTCATGATGCTGAGCGGGGCGTCTTGTGGTTCCGAAACACCGTGCCGCAATCAACCCGCCAGTTTCAAATGGTTCGGCTAATCTCGGAACTGACCAGCGACGACGAATTGACCGAAGCGGTCAAGGTCCCTCACCTCTCCTCGCAGACTGCCCGGCACCTGGCCCGCTCCTATCTAGCTTCTTATATCGCCGGTGCGGCGCTGTTCCCCTACGAGCGGTTTCTCGATGACGCGGAAACGCTCCGCTATGACGTCGAGGCGCTGAGCGAACGCTACAATGCCAGCTTCGAGCAGATCGCCCACCGGCTCGTAACACTGCGCGCGGAGGGAGCGGAAGGCGTGCCTTTTGGCTTCCTGCGTTCCGATCCGGCCGGGCGTCTGACCAAACATTTCCCTCTTCCCGGCCTTTTGTTGCCCCATACCGGGCACGCTTGCCCCCTTTGGGCGCTGTACGGTGCGTTCAGGTCTTCGGGTCAACTGGTGCGGCAAGTCGTTCGTTTTTCCGACGGGTCGCGATTTCTTTTCGTGGCCAAAGCGGTTTCGCGCCGCGCTTCCGGCTTTGCAGACCAGGCCCTACCCCATTCGATCCTGCTTGTTACCGACATTCTGCATGCCGACCGCACTGTCTATGCCGACGGGCTGGACCTTGGCGACGCCGATGCCGACGTGCCGGTTGGACCAACCTGCCGCCTGTGTACGCGAACCGACTGCGTCAGCCGCGAGGAGGCCCCTTTCGCTCCAGGCGACGAACCCACGCTGAGCACAGTCAAAGCCTAACCCCCAACGCGCGGGGGCTTGGCGAATGACGGCAATTGCGGTTATGTGAATATGAGTCCCGAGGAGGAAGGGGCTCGGAGGGGGAGTTTTGGCGATCGATATTCTCATTGCAGAAGACGAGCCGAGCATCCTTGAAGCACTTGATTTCGTTCTGAAAAGAGCGGGATGGACGATCAGTGCTGTCATGGATGGCCAAGCCGTCATGGACGCCGTTCGGCGAGAGCGCCCGCGTGTACTGGTCCTCGATATCATGCTGCCAAAACGCAGCGGATTTGAGGTTCTCAAGCAAATCCGGGCCGACCGGAGCACGGCTGATCTGCCCGTTCTCGTCCTGACCGCCAAAGGCCAGCAGCAGGACCGGCGCATTGCCGAGGAGCTTGGAGCCAACAAATTCGTCACCAAGCCCTATTCCAACGCCGATGTCGTCGATGCAGTGCGCAGCTTGCTTGGCGCGCCCGCCAACGACCCGCAACCCAGTTGAAGATCACGGGCCATGACACGGCGTAAGATCATTGGCGCGTCGCTGTTTTTCACGCTGTTCGGAGCGATGGCGACCCTGCCCCCACTGATCTTGCTGTTCAGGTTCGACGGATTTGTCGCCGGGGTCCCCGTAGCAACGCTTTTCCTGTTCGGCCTGTGGGTGTTTCTCGTTATCGGCGCCGCATGGTTCGGCTACGCGCTACCGCGCGATGAACCGCATCAATTGCCGGGCGAGGAGCGCCGATGACGCTGACGGCCGATCTCGTCATTGCGACTGCCGTGGCCTATGTCGGACTTTTGTTCGTTATCGCCTATCTTGGCGACCGGCACACGCGGAGCCGAAGCGGCGGATTTTTGCGCTCACCCTTCGTCTATACGCTTTCGATTTCGGTCTACTGTACGAGCTGGACCTTCTACGGCGCCGTCGGCACGGCAGCCCGTAACGGCTTGGAATATCTTACAATTTATCTGGGACCCACTATCGTCTTCATTGGATGGTGGTTTATTCTCAGGCGCCTGGTCCGCATCAGCCACGACCAGCGCATCACTTCGATTGCCGATCTTTTGTCATCGCGCTTTGGAAAATCGAGCACTCTGGCCGTGCTCATAACCGTATTGGCCGTAATTGCCATCGCGCCATATATCGCCCTGCAACTCAAGGCCATAACCTCATCGATCGAGGCCATTGCCGGATCGTCCGAATTTGGACGCGGCAGTCTGGCGGGTTGGGATGAGGTCGGGCTGGCATTTGGCGTGGCCGCAGGCATGGCCATATTCACAATTCTTTTCGGCACCCGCAATGTGGATGCCAAGGAACAACACCACGGCGTGGTGGCCGCCATTGCCTTCGAGGCCGTTGTCAAACTCACGGCGCTGCTCGCCGTCGGCGTGTTCGTCGTCTATGTCGGCGGCGGTATGGATACCATCTTTGCCAATGCCGAGACGGCGGGACTGAGTATCCATGCCGGCGACACCTTTGGCGACCGCTGGATTTCCATGATGGTTCTGGCCGCGGCGGCGATCATATGCCTGCCACGACAATTCCAGGTCACCGTTGTCGAAAACTCGGACGAAAAACACCTGCGCACTGCGAGTTGGGCGTTTCCGGCCTATATGCTTGCAATGAGCCTGTTTACACTCCCTATCGCATTGTTCGGGCTTACGTTTATGCCGGTCGGCTCGAACCCCGACATGTTCGTGCTCACGCTCCCACTTGCACAGGGTCAGGATGCGCTAGCACTGTTTGCGTTCATCGGCGGGTTTTCCTCGGCAACCTCGATGATCATCCTTGAATCCATCGCGCTTTCGATCATGGTCTCCAACCACATCGTCGTGCCCATCATGCTGCGACTGACCTCGGGTGACGGGATCGGCGATGGACAGGGCGTGAGGCGGTTGATCCTCAATGCGCGGCGCCTTTCAATCATGCTTATCCTGTTGCTGGGGTTCGCTTATTTCTATCTCACCCGCGGGTCAGACGCGCTGGCGCCGATCGGATTGATCTCGTTTACCGGCGTCGCGCAATTCCTTCCGGCCATACTTGCGAGCCTTTTCTGGCGTGATGCTTCAACAAAAGCTGCCATCTGCGCGATAGCCGTAGGTTTTGTGGTCTGGCTCTGGTCGAGCTTCATGCCGTCCTTTGCCTCCTCAAGTCCACTTGTTGCCTCGGTGATGGCCAATGGACCATGGGGGATTGACTGGCTGCGCCCACAAGGCCTGTTCGGCTTTGACGATCTCGATCCTCTCACCCACGCGGTATTCTGGAGTCTGTTCCTCAACACAACGGTTTTGATCCTGGGCTCACTTATGACGAACCAGTCGGCCCTCGAACATGTCCAGGCTGCACTGTTTCTCAATGTTTTCCGGCGCACCAGCAACGAGGCGAGCCCGATCCGTGGATCGGCGACGGCGGACGACCTGTTTCTTGTCGCGCGTCGCGTTTTGGGCCACGAGCGCGCCGTGGCACTGTTCTCCGAAGAGGCAAAGCAGGCGCGGATGCCATGGACGACTCTGGAGCCAAGTTCGTCGTTCATCCGGCGGCTGGAGCGCGAAATGGCCGGGTCGATCGGCGCTGCATCGGCCCATGTCATGTTGTCCAAAGTGGTCTCGGGCGATTCCATCTCGCTTGAGGAGGTCATGCAGATGGCCGACGAAACCCAGCAGGCCATCGAATATTCCCAGGAGCTGGAAAAGACCTCCACCCAGTTGCGGGCAACCGCAGAAAAGCTCGAGGAAGCCAACCGGCAATTGCGTAAAGTGGACCTGCAGAAGGATGAATTTCTCAGCCAGGTGAGCCACGAGGTGCGCACGCCGATGACCGCGATCCGGGCCTTTTCCGAGATCCTGCTCGACGACGAGGAACTCGACGACGCCTCCAGGGCCAAATTCGTGTCGACCATTCACAAGGAAAGCCTGCGCCTGACCTCCCTGCTCGATGAGATTCTCGATCTTTCAGCACTGGAACGCGGTGAGCGGGCCTGGGAGAACCGCCCCATTGATGCAGAAGAATCGCTCGATCAGGCGCTTCGGGTCTGCGATGCACTGGCGCGCCAGAGCAATACGCAGGTCAAGATCGGAACCAGGGCCTCGGCCGCCTACGTGCGATCCGATCCCGACCGCTTAAGTCAGGTGCTCATCAACCTCATTTCCAATGCAATAAAATACAACGGCGCCATCGCTCCGGTTGTCGAAGTGCGCTCGAGGCTCAAGAGGGGCGCCTATATCATCGAAGTCGAGGACAACGGCATCGGGATCGCCCAGGAAGAACAGCCGCGAATCTTCGACAAATTCTATCGCGGGCGGCTGGGCGAAACGGGGCCATATGCCGGTGCGGGGCTGGGGTTACCGATCAGCCGGGAAATCATCTCAAGGATGGACGGTGTGCTTGAACTGGTTTCCACCCGCGAAGAGGGCGCCTGTTTCCGGATCACCCTGCCCCTGATAACCCAAAGCGAGGCCGGTGCCGCGCAATAGGCGGTTCAGTGTGCTGGCAAGACGGCAATGTTGTCGATCAGACGCACACCATCAAGCCAGCCGGCAGCGAGCAGCCGGGCGGGACGATCGAGTTTGGAAACCGGCTCAAGTGTTTCGGCATCGCGCAGTTCGAGATATTCGACTTGGGAATAGCCCGCCGTCAAAAGCGTCGTCTTAGCGGCGTCCACGGCGGACGAAACCGGCTGTCCCGCCTCAATGGCAGCGCCTGCGGCCCTTAACGCCTCCGCCATGGCCGGTGCCTGTTTGCGGGCCGTTTCGCTCAACCTGACATTGCGCGACGACATGGCCAAGCCGTCCGCCTCACGGACGGTGGGCACGCCGACGATTTCGACCGGAATATCGAGATCGCGCGCAAGACGGCGAATGACGCTGAGTTGCTGATAGTCCTTCTCGCCGAAAAATGCGGAATCAGCCTGGGTCTGAAGCAACAGCTTGGTGACCACCGTCGCAACGCCCTCGAAATGTCCGGGGCGGTACGCGCCGCAAAGACCTTCGCTCAACCGGGAAACCGAAACCTTGGTGGCAAAGCCCTCTGGGTACATTTCCGCGATGTCGGGCGCGAAAAGCATATCCACATGCTCGGCTTCAAGCCGCGCGCTATCCGCGGCTTCATCACGCGGATATCTGGCCAGATCCTCAGCATTGTTGAACTGGCTGGGATTTACAAAAAGCGTGACGATGACGCGCTTGGCCCTGCCCTTGGCGGCCCGGACGAGCGAGAGATGTCCTTCGTGCAAGGCGCCCATCGTGGGCACCACGGCAATGTTGTCGCCGGCTGCGCGCCAATGGCCAATTTGCGCCCGAATCTCGGCAACGCTACGAACGATCAGCATGCTCATCCAGCATCCGGAACGCTGGCCGGCACATCGCCGAATACGTGCTCGGCGGCCGGAAAACGGCGCGACCGGACATCTTCGGCATAGGCTGAGATGGCACGGTCTGCATCATCCGCCAATTGAGCGTAGCGTTTTACGAATTTGGGCCTGAAATCGGCGAAAATGCCAAGCATGTCGTCAACGACCAAAATCTGTCCGTCGCATGCTGCCGAGGCGCCAATCCCGATAGTCGGAATGTCAATGTCCGAGGTGATACGCCGGGCCAGGATATCGGGCACCTTTTCGATGACCACGGCAAAGGCGCCGGCCTCTGAAACGGCTTGCGCATCGCGCAGAATGGCATGGGCATCGGCGCCCCTGCCCTGAACCTTGTAGCCACCAATGGTGTGGACCGCCTGCGGCGTCAGCCCGACATGGGCCATGACCGGAATCGAACGGCGCGTCAAAAAAGCGATGGTTTCGGCCATATGCACTCCACCCTCGAGCTTGACGGCGTCGCATCCGGTTTCGCGCATCAGCCGTGTGGCATTGCGGAATGCCTGTTCGGGACTTTCCTCATAAGTCCCAAACGGCAGATCGACCACCATGAGTGCCGATTTCACGCCACGGCGGACGGCCTTGCCATGCATCACCATCATGTCGAGATCGACCCCGAGCGTATTGGGCAGACCGTGCAGCACCATGCCCACGCTGTCGCCGACCAAAACGAGATCGCAATGGCTGTCAACGAGTTGCGCGATAGGCGTTGTATAGGCCGTGAGGCACACAATCGGCTCACCGCCTTTCCGTGCCAGAATGCCCGGCGGGCTCTGGGGTGGTTTGGGTGCCTTGCCATAGGTCATAAGAGCTCTCCCGCATGCGCCCCGGTTCAAATCCGGATCGTCTATGCCAGCTATATGGCGGCTCTCTTATCCGATCTCAAGTAAAGCTAAAACCCAGACCTTGGGTTGATTGGAGCCAACCGAGCAGAGACATATGGCTGGACGACCCCGAAATTGCGCACACAGTTAGTCCTGCCCGATAGTTTCGACGGATTCGAGCAGGCGGGTAGCAATCAAAAGGCTGCTACCGGTTGCCAGGATCATCTGGGGGAGGACAAGCCATTCCAACGTCCATGCCGCACCGGAGCGTTCCTGCTCGTGAACGAGAGACTGTGCCATCGTGCCTCCGCTCCCCGCGACATAGCGGGCGAGCGTCACGAGCACTTCGGCGGAAACCGGATTTGATTTGTGAGGCATGGCGGAAGAACCGCCGCCTCCGGCCAGAACGACATCGCCCATGGCATTCTGCGCCATTAGCGCAATATCCTGCCCCATCTTGCCCAGGCTGCCTGAGACGAGGCCGAGCCAGCCGGAAAATTCGACAATGCTGTCGCGCTGATTGTGCCAGGGCTTTTCGGTGATGCCGAGACCTAGTCTCTCTGCCAACGCCCTTGTAACGCGCGGGCCATCTTCTCCGAGCTTTTCAAGAATGCCGACGGCGCCGCCATATTGGACGACAAGCAGACGCCCTTCGATCTCTTTAAGCCGCTGACGATGCCGGGCGAGCGGCGCACTCCAGTCGGTAATCCGGTCAGCAACGGTAATCTCGAGCGCATCCTGCATACGCGTCCGGGCCATGAGCTTGCGGCCGCCGAACCGGTCCGAAAGACGTTCAAGGGACGTCTCAACCGAACCGATGCGGGCGGCGAGGATGGCCGTTATCGACTTGAGACGCATGACAAGGCTGGTGTCTATCACATCTTGGCTGGTCGCCCCGAAATGCAGTGATCCAGCAGTCTGGCCACCCAGCGCGCTGCGCATCTGCCTGACCATTTCAGGAGCAACCACGCCGTCCCGTCCCAACCCCGATTTGAGCCCCTCGAAATCTGCTCTGTATCTGGTTTCCAGCCCGGCGATCACCTCCGCATCGGCTTGCGCAATGACCCCGCATTCGGCCTGCGCCGCGGCCAGCGCTATTTCGAAGGCCACCATAGCCTCGACGTCAGCCTGGGCCGAGAGCAGTCCAACCAGTTCGGGATCACCGAATAAGCCGGAAAGGAAAGGATGATCGAAAGGGGAAATAGACATCAGACGTCCAGAAAGACCGTTTCGTTTTCTCCCTGAAGATAGATGTCGAAGGTTACAATATTGCCGTCACGCCGGCCGATCAGCGTTTTTTCGCGACCGATCATGCGGGCTTTGGCCAGAACAGGGTCGCTTTGGTTCGCCTGTTCCTCGTCGGAGAAATACATTCGCGTCTGCAGCCCCACATTAATGCCGCGCGCCACGATCCAGAAGGTAATGTGCGGCGCCATGAACCCGCCGCTTGCAAGGGGAACTTGCCCAGGCTTGATGGTGTCGAACGAGAATTCGCCACTGGACCCAGCAGGTTGCCGCCCCCAGCCCGAAAAATTGGGATCAACGCCAGAGCGGTGTTCCATGGGGCTGTTGTAGATGCCGTTGGCATCGGCCTGCCAGATTTCGACGACACAGTCGCCAACCGGATTGCCACCGCCATCGATGACCCGGCCCGTGACCTTGATGCGTTCGCCTTTGACCCCGTCGGACACGACCCTCAGACCAAGGTCTTCCGGGATCACGCCTCCGATATCGTATTCATTGGGAGTCATCCCGATGTGAACGTAAGGGCCAGCCGTCTGGGAGGGCGTTTCCTTGAGGTAATCGAGCGGCTTTGACATCAATTGCCCTCCTTGCGGTTTTCAAAGAAGGTCGAGCGGCGGCCCCGAAGCACGATATCGAAGCGATAGGCACGAAGATCCATGGGGATCGTGTTGTTCATGTCGAGCCGCGCGACCAGCCGGTCGATCGCATCGGGATCGCTGATCGTGTTGACGATGGGGCAAATCTTGATGAGCGGATCGCCCTCGAAATACATCTGGCTGACGAGGCGCTGGGCAAAACCTGTGCCGAACAGCGAGAAATGGATGTGGGCCGGACGCCAGTCATTGACCCCATTGGGCCAGGGATAGGGGCCGGGCTTGATGGTGCGGAACCAGTAATATCCATTGTCATCGGTGATCGTGCGCCCGAAGCCGCCGAAATTGGGATCGAGCGGCGCGCGGTAGCCCTCGCGCTTGTGACGATAGCGCCCGCCCGCATTGGCCTGCCAGAATTCGACGAGTACATTGGGGACGGGTTTGCCGTTCTGGTCAATAACCCGGCCATGAACGACGATGCGCTGGCCGATGGCTTCCTCGCCGGGCTTGGCGTAGTTGATGATCAGGTCGTTATCGTATTCCCCCAGCATGTTGTGGCCGAAAGCCGGGCCGGTTTTTTCGCTCAGCGTGCTGGAAAAGCTGATCAGCGATTGTTTGGGCGCGCGCAGAACCGAGGATTTGTATCCTGGCGCAAAGGCGGGCGGGTGCTGGGAATGGTCCCGTTCCATAAAGGCGCCGGCCTCTGCGCGCGAATTGCTCAAACGGTCACTCATCCTTGTCCCCCTTCATGCGTTCGAGTGCCTGCCGGGCCAGCTTTATCGCATGGTTTGCAGTGGGAACGCCCGCGTAAATTGCAACATGAAGCATGATCTCGCGGATATCGTCCTCTGTTGCACCGGTGCGCACGGTCGCTTCGATATGCATCACCATTTCATCATAGTGACCCAGACCGGCCAGAAGCGCGATGGTGACGATAGAACGCTGGCGCTTGTCCCAAGTGCCGCGCGACCAGACATGCCCCCACGCCGCCTCGGTGATAAGGTCCTGAAACGGGCGCTCGAAGTCGGTCGTGGCTGAGACTCTCTTGTCAACATAGCTTTCGCCAAGCACGCTGCGGCGCGTTGCCATGCCCTGGCTGTGGCGGGCCGTTGGGCCTTTGTTCTGCGTCACTGCGCATGCTCCTTTTTTGTAACCCGTTCGACCACCGCAGCAATGGCCGCGGCAACCGGTTCGGGCGTTTCGATGCAGGGCAGATGGCCCGCACCCTCTATGATCCGAAAATCGCTATCGGGGATGGTATCGGCAAAACCGCGCACAAGTTCGGGCGGCGTCGCGCCATCCTCCGACCCCACCAGAACCGAGGTGGGAACCGAAATGGATGCCGTGTCCGCGCGCCTGTCAAAACCGGCAATCGCAGCGCAGGTCGCCAGGTACCCCTCGACAGGCTGCCGCTCGAACATGGCGCGGGAGATGGTGTAAAGCGGATCACCTGAGGCTCTGAAGTCCATGCTGAACCAGCGCTCCATGATGCCATCGGTGACCGATCCGAGCCCGTCGCGGGCGATGGTCTCGATGCGCTGGTTCCAGAAATTGGGCTCACCGATTTTCGCGGCCGTATCACAAAGGACGAGCCCGGACACGAGGTCGGGCCGCTCGAAATAGAGCTGCTGGGCGACCTGACCACCGACCGAAAGCCCGCAGATAACGGCTTTCGATATCCCCAGAGCGTCGAGAAGGCCTGCAAGGTCGCCCGAGTGATCGGCGACCGAATAGGGCGTTTGACCCAATGACGAGAGCCCGTGGCCGCGCTTGTCGTAAACGACAACGCCCAGATCGGCATCAAGCGCAGCAATCACGGCGTCCCAGATGCGGAAGTCGGTGCCAAGGGAATTGATGAACACGATCGTGGCGGCGCCATTTGCGGCCGCGCGCGCGCGATAGTGCAGGACAATGTCGCCGACTTTGATGCAGTCCATGAGGTTCCTCCGACAAGGTCAGATTGGAGCGCGTGATTGGTTTTGTAAAATGAAACTATCGGCGATATAGATAACCTTCAGATTATGGGTTATCAGATGATCGACAGTCGTGTCCGCTTCCGCCATTTGCGCACCTTCATTGAAGTGGTCCGCCAGAATTCCGTGGGACGCGCGGCGCAGGTGCTCTCCGTCAGCCAGCCGGCGGTGACCAAGACCATCCGCGAACTCGAGGAGATTCTCGACAAGAAGCTGTTTGAAAAGGACGGGCGCGGGCTCAGGGTCACGCGCTATGGAGAGGTGTTCTTGCGTCACGCGGGCGCATCCGTGGCTGCCCTCCAGACCGGAATTGACAGTCTGAGCCGGGGCGATGCCGGGCCGCCGGTACGGATCGGTGCTTTGCCAACGGTCTCGGCACGCATAATGCCGAAGGTGATGGAGCGCTTTCTGGCCGAAGGTACCGAGAGCCCGGTCAAGATTGTGACCGGCGAAAACCACGTCCTGCTCGGCCAGTTACGCACCGGAACGCTTGATCTCGTAGTGGGACGGCTCGCAGCACCCGAACAGATGGCCGGGCTGACGTTCGAATATCTTTATTCCGAACAGGTCCGCTTTGTGGTCCGCTCCGGGCACCCGTTGCTCACTCGCGATCAATTCGATTTCGAGCGCATCCGCGACTATACTATTCTTATGCCACCTACGGGTTCGGTCATCCGCCCCTATGTCGACCGATATCTTCTGGCGCACGGCATGGCGGAGCTGCCCCATGCGATAGAAACGGTCTCGGATTCGTTCGGGCATGTCTTTGTGGCGCAGACCGATGCCGTCTGGGTGATTTCCGAAGGCGTTGTGATCCGTGAAATTGCGGCGGCTCGTCTTGAGGCACTGCCCGTCGACACCACCGATACTCAGGGTGCGGTGGGCTTGACGACCCGAGAGGGCTCGCCCTCCAACGCCTCGCTCGAAATCCTGAGCCACACGATACGCGCCGCTACCCGCGAACATGACGGCTGAGACCGTCGCGGATCGCCTGCGGCCCCTGCCCCAGCCGCCGCGACATGAAGCGGCTGAAATAGGCAGGATCGGGATAGCCCAGAACGATTCCGATTTCCTTGATGCTCAGATTCGAAAACTGGAGATAGCGGCGGGCTTCGAGCAGGATACGCCGCTCGATGATTGTCAGAGCGGAAAGCCCCAGGACCTGCCGGCAGACACGGTTGAGATGCGTGGGCGTGATGCCCAGCCGGGTTGCGTAAAATCCAACCTTGCGCGTGTCCCGGAAATGCCGGTCGACAAGTCCCAGAAACGCGTGGGCATGCCGGTCGGCGGGTCCGCTTCCCGCATCATCGTTTCGCGCGGCAGCAAGATCGAGCCGGTGCGCAGCAACCAGCAGCAGACTCAAGCGCGCCCTTAACGCTGCGACCTGCCCCGGCGCGCTCCGGTCGGCTTCGGCAATCAACCGTTCGACGGCGTGCTCGATTTCGTCGGTCTCCACGACCCCGGCAACCGGTTTGAGGATACACGGCCTCATCAGCCCGTCCATGGCGGTTCCGATGTCTGCAAGCCCGTTTCGGACATCCTGGATATAAAACGTCAGAACAAAGCCATCGACACCCTCGGAAAAGACGAAGCTGTGAACCGTGAGTGGTGGCACGATGACAATCGCGGGAGGCGAAATCTCGAACGTATCGCCATCGAGCATGACCGTAGCGGCACCCCCTCTGAGATAGAGGATCTGATAGAGCTGGTCGTGCCGATGGGGCGATATGCGGAAGCCGTGCAGGCGCGACCGGGAGGTAATGGTCTCCCAGTGCAGCCAGCTTTCGCCGCTGTTCTCGTTTTCGCCGTAGAGCGCATAGGTCGGAATGGCTTCCATGTTGCTATAATCCAACTCTTTGTCGCGCCTGTCCATTGGCAATCACGTGGGCAATCCACACTCTGCGAGCCAATCGGGCAAGAATGCCGTCACTTTGGGAGGAACGTCATGCGCACTCAGGTTGCAATTATCGGTGCCGGGCCGGCAGGTTTGACCCTTGGGCGGCTGCTGGAGACCGCCGGTATCGATGCCGTGATCATCGAACAGCGCAGCGCCGATTATGTGCTCGGGCGAATTCGGGCCGGCGTTCTCGAACAGAGCTCTGTGGACCTGCTGCGCCGGATGGGCGTCAACCAGCGCATGGATGCCGAAGGCATTGTCCACGACGGTGTGGAACTGTCTTTCGACGGCGACATGCTGCGTATCGATTTCAACGAATTGATCGGACGCAGGGTCATGGTCTATGGCCAGACCGAGGTCACGCGCGATCTGATGGACGCGCGGACGGCCTCTGGCGCCAAGTCGATCTATGAAGCCAGCGACGTCCAAATCCATGATTTCGCGGGCGAGACACCTCGGGTTAGCTTCACAAAGGATGGGCAAACCCATCAGATCAACTGCGATTTTGTTGCCGGCTGCGACGGCTTTCATGGCGTGTCGCGCGCCAGCGTTCCTGACCAGGCAATATCGGTCTTTGAACGGGTCTATCCCTTCGGCTGGCTCGGTGTGCTGGTCGATCAGCCACCTGTCGCCGAAGAACTGATCTATGCGCACCACGAGCGAGGGTTCGCGCTGTGCTCGATGCGCTCTCATTCGCGGTCACGATACTATGTGCAGGTGGGTGCAACAGAGAAGGCGCAGGATTGGTCCGACGAAATGTTCTGGGACGAATTGCGCGCCAGGCTCAATCCCAACATCGCCGAAAGCCTCAAGACGGGGCCCTCGATCGAAAAATCCATAGCGCCGCTGCGCAGCTTTGTGGCCGAGCCTTTGCGTTTCGGACGGCTGTTCCTGGCCGGCGACGCTGCCCATATCGTGCCTCCAACGGGCGCCAAGGGCCTCAACATGGCGATCCACGACGTGATGGAACTGGCCACCGCGCTCAATGAATTTTATGGCGAACGATCGAAAGCCGGCATCGACGCCTACTCCGGAAAAGTAATTGAAAACACCTGGCGCACCGAGCGTTTTTCATGGTGGATGACCCAACTCCTCCACACATTTCCTGACAGCGGTGATTTCGGCCGCCGCATCCAGCGCGCCGATTTCGATTATCTCGGCGCTTCGCGCATTGCGCAGCAATCGCTGGCTGAAAACTACACCGGTTTCCGCCCATAAGGCCGTTTGCGTTTTAAGTCCAACGGATCATTGAAGGGAACGAATTTTCGCGAGAGGCATTGGAAAATCCATATGGCGCATATTGCGCGCCTCGGTTACGGGGGACCGACTGAATGGACTTTTCCGACGTCTATTGCGGGCCACCGCCGCTCCCGCAGGATTTGTGGTTTCGGTGGTCGTTCGATCCATTTGCGGCTGTGCTGATGATCACGCTGTTCGGCTCCTGGTTGTTGTGGGGTCGCCGTGACGCGGTGGGCCGCAGCGCCCTGATGGCCGCAATGGCATTGATTTTCGTGGCGTTCTTCTCCCCCCTATGTGATCTGACAACGGCGCTGTTTTCCGCCCGCGTGGCCCACCACGTGATACTTATCGGCGTTATCGCACCGCTTGTTGCAATTGCCCTTCCATGGCGCACCGGCCCCCTATTGCCTCTGTCGGCACTGGCCCTTCTCAATGGCCTGACTGTCTGGCTATGGCACGCGCCAAGCGCCTATGAATGGGCGATAATTGGCGCTGGTCCTTACTGGCTGATGCAACTGTCGCTGTTGGCGACGTCATGGTTGCTCTGGCGCGAGATGTTTTCTCCACTGGCCCGCGTCGGTGCAGCGCTGATTGCCCTTGTCGCCTTCATCGCCCAGATGGGCCTGCTGGGCGCGCTTCTGGTATTCACCCCCTTCCCTGTCTATGCACCGCACCTCGCAACAACTGCGCCGTTTGGCCTGTCGGCTCTGGCTGACCAGCAACTGGCGGGACTGCTGATGTGGGTGCCGGCCATCGTGCCGTACCTTCTGGTCGGCGTTTGGCTGGTGCTGCGTTTGACAAACGCCTTTGTGGCCCATCGTCCTTCGGGCTCCGCCCGATGATCACCGCATTGAAGCTCGTCCATATCGCGACGATTTCGGTCTGGGCTGCCGGGCTGGTTTGCCTGCCGTTTCTGTTTGCACAACGCAAGGATGTCGCAAAGACAGATGCCCTGAACCGGCTGCATGCCATGGTGCGTTTTTTTTACGTCGTCATCCTGTCCCCCGCGGCATTCGTCGCCGTGGGCAGCGGAACGGGTCTGATTTTTCTACGCTCCACATTTGAGCCCTGGTTCGCCCTCAAGCTGGTCTTCGTAGGGGTGATGGTGATGATCCACATCCTGTCGGGCCTGTTGATCCTGAAACTTTTCGATGAAACCGCGCGCTATTCCACCTTGCGGTTTGTCGTCGTTACGGGAGGCACACTCGCCGTGGTTTCAGCCATCCTTGCCATCGTTTCCGCAAAGCCCGATATCGACGTGTCCCGCCTGACCCCGGACTGGCTGGCTCCCGGCCGCCTCTCGGAAATCGCCGGCAATATGCTGGGGTGGGACTTCCAGTGAACGTGCGGTCGATCCTATCGATGCTGGTCTCGATCCCGGCCCTGGGCGGCTGTGCGGGATCGCTGTCCGCGCTCGATCCCGCCGGTCCTGCCGCGGCGGCCGTTGCTACGCTGTGGTGGGTCATGTTCTGGGCGGCCGTAGTGTTGTTCGTGCTCGTTGGCGGCCTGTTATGGTTTGTATGGAAACGTCCCGGCTTTGGCGCTTCAATGACGCCCATGCGCTGGATCATATGGGGCGGACTTGTCATGCCGGGCATCCTGCTGACCGCGCTGGTTTCCTACGCCCTATTTATCGGCGAGCGGCTTTTGCCGCACGGTCTCGCCCAAACCCCGACGCGCGTGGTTGCGCACGGTGTGCAGTGGCAGTGGCAGTTCTCCTATCCCGACGCGGCAGATGTGAAAGGCACGCCCATCCTTCACATTCCAGCCGGTGAGCCCGTCGATGTGATTGTCACGAGCGGAGATGTCATCCATTCGTTCTGGGTTCCCCGGTTGGCCGGAAAGATCGACGCGATACCGGGCCATGAAAATACGATCCGCATCCAGGCGGATCGTCCCGGAACCTATCGCGGCGTCTGCGCGGAGTTTTGCGGGTCAGCCCATACAGACATGCGGTTCACCATCGAGGCTCATGACCGCGCGGCATTCGACACCCTCATGAGGGAGCTTTCCGATGGCTGACACGTCCCCCGAAAAGCTCTCGCCCATCGGCCTGCACAAGGCTCTTGACCGCGTCTGGAGGACAGGACCGGGCTGGCAGCGGCTTTCAGCGGTCAACCACACAGTGTTGGGCAAGCGCTTCATGCTCACCGCCTTCGCATTCTTTACCATCGGTGGCCTGCTGGCCATGCTGATCCGAGCCCAGTTGGCGACCCCCGACGCGGCATTTGTCGGACCTGAAATCTACAACCAGCTGTTTTCCATGCACGGCACCGTGATGATGTTTCTCTTTGCCATCCCCATGCTGGAAGGGCTGGCCATCTATCTGCTGCCAAAAATGCTGGGCGCGCGCGACCTCGCCTTCCCGCGCCTGACGGCTTATGGCTATTGGTGCTACCTTTTCGGGGGCACGATCATCGTCGTTTCCATGTTGTTCGGTGTCGCGCCCAACAGCGGCTGGTTCATGTATACCCCGCTCTCCTCGCAACCCTATACGCCGGGAATCAATGCCGATATCTGGCTGCTCGGCGTCACCTTCGTAGAAATATCTGCGGTTTCTGCAGCGGTGGAGATCACGGTATCTATCCTCAAGCTGCGGGCGCCCGGCATGTCGCTCGATCGTATGCCACTATTTGCGTGGTACATGCTGGTCACGGCGCTCATGATGGTGTTCGGGTTTCCCCCGCTGATTTTGGGTTCGATCCTGCTCGAACTCGAGCGCGCATTCGATCTCCCCTTTTTCGACCCGACACGGGGCGGCGATGCGCTGCTTTGGCAGCACCTTTTCTGGCTGTTCGGCCATCCGGAAGTCTACATCATCTTTTTGCCTGCCGCGGGCGCCCTTTCGACAATCATTCCGGTTTTCGCCCAACGCCAGATCGTGGGTTATCACGCCATAATCGCCGCAATCGTGGCGCTAGCCTTCCTGTCGTTCGGGCTATGGGTGCACCATATGTTCACGGTGGGCATCCCGCACCTGGCGCTGGCGTTCTTTTCAGCTGCAAGCGCCCTGGTGGCAATACCAACGGCGGTGCAGATCTTCGCCTGGCTGGCGACGCTGGCTCATGGCAAGCCGCGCTTCGACATTCCCATGCTCTATGTGACAGGGTTTTTCCTCGTTTTCGTGATCGGCGGACTGACCGGCGTGATGCTGGCGATGGTGCCGTTCGATCAGCAGGCCCATGACAGCTACTTCGTGGTGGCACATCTTCACTACGTGCTGGTCGGCGGTTTCGTGTTCCCAATGCTGGCCGCCATCTATTATTGGCTGCCGCACATCACCGGCCGCGAAACCGTTCACCGAATCTCGGTGCCGGCATTCTGGCTCATCTTTATCGGGTTCAACCTGACATTTTTCATGATGCACCTGACAGGGCTGATGGGCATGCCGCGGCGCATTTATACCTATCCCTCCAATTTCGGCTGGGACTGGCTCAACCTGCTTTCGAGCGTTGGCGGCTTCATCCTGACCATGGGGTTTGCGCTGTTTGCCGTTGATATGATTCTACAATTCAGGTTTGGACGCGGGTTCCGGCGCAACATCTGGAAGGCCTCAACGCTTGATTGGGCGATGCCCACACGACCCGCGTCATACGCTTTCGCATCACTGCCGAGCATCGACACGCGGGCGGACGCCATCGATCCCGATAGACTGGGGCCCCAACTGGCGGCAGGGCAAGGCTATCTCGGATTTGTGCGCCAGGGCCGCATGGAAACGCTCGGTGTGGATATGACGACCGGGCGTCTTGAGCACGTCGTCGTCCTGCCCAATCCGACCTATCTGCCCCTGATATCGGCGGGCCTGACCGGCGTGATGGTGCTGTGTCTGCTGTTCAAGCTTTATCCGGTTGCCGCGGTTTTTGCGCTGGCAACGCTTGTCAGCTTTTTCTTCTGGTCTGCGCGATCAGGCTCAAGGGTCGACGAAGGTCCCATCGATGTCGGACGCGGCGAGAAGGCCCCGCCGGGCACCGAGGTCGAGGGGCCCACACAATGGTGGGCAATGGTGTTTGCACTGGCGGCCAACGGCACGCTGTTCGCTTCGCTTGTCTTCGGGGCGCTGTATCTGTGGCTCGTGGCACCCGCCTGGCCCCCGACCGAAATCGTTGCCCCCAATCTTTGGGTGATCGTGGCAGCAGTGCTGCTGACCGCCGGCGCGCTGGTGATGAGGATGACCGACGGGCTGAACCGGGCGGGCAAGGCTTTCATCCCGATGCTGGCGATGACGCTGATCGTGGATATGGCGGTGCTGGGTGTGCTGTCCATGGCGGTCTTCTTGCTTCCGGACCCAACCAGTCATGCGCATGCCGCGACGGTCGCGGCGTTGATCGGCTATGGCTGGCTTCATGCTTTCGGGGGCCTTATGTTCGGCCTCAATGGGCTGCTCAAGGCACGCAACGGCTATGTCTCGCCACGCCGCAGCCTGGACCTTCGCCTCGCAAGGCTATGGCATGACTATACGGCAGTCACTGGCGTCCTCGGCATGGCGCTGGTCCTGCTCATGCCCTCGCTTATCGGTATGCTCGAAGGGGTGAGGTGATGGAAACCACGCCAGTGCCACCAAGGCATATGCTGGTTATCGTAGTCGGGTTTGCTCTTTGGAGCGTTGCCTTTGTGGCCCTCTACGCGGTCAACGCCATAGGATGCGCTTTCGGGTGGCCGACGACTGTCCAGCGCTGGGTAGTGATCGGGCTGGCGCTTATTTGCTCGGGCGCGGCGCTGGGTGTCGCCGCGTGGAGCATAGGCCATTGGCGTCGCGCAGCCAGAGCGGACCGCCCAGCGCCAAGTCTTGCAAAGATCGGGGCGCTGGCGAGTTCGGCGGCCCTCGCCGCCACGGTCTTCGTTTCGGCGCCGAGCCTTTTTGTTTCGATGTGCATATGATTATTCGTCCGGCCCGACGATCATCCCGACGCCGTGGTCAAAGACCAGCTTGCCGCCATGCCAGCCGGCCAGCCCCGTGAAAATTCCGGCCAACACCGAAAGTCCAAGGCCCAGGGGCAACACCGCCTCTGGATCAAAAAGCCGAACGCCCCAGTTCATACCGGCGATGGCGATCAAGGTCATCGCAGCGATCGCATGTGTCCAACTGCCGACGCGGCCCCGAATGCCCCTGACCAAAACGAGTTCAGCCGTTCCAGCAATTCCTGCGGCTATCCCGAACCAGAAGGCAAATCCGGCCGACCACAGGCCCGCGCGAACCCAGAAGTCATCACCCGTCCACCAGTAGAAAATATCGGCGCCCAGCGTCGCAAAGACCAAGGCGATTGGAAAATGGACCATCATGGCGTGAATCGGATGGCCTGCCACTGCGACGGCAGATTTCACATCCTGCGCCATGACATCTGCGATAACCGGGCTGTCCGATGAAGCTGACCTGTCTTCGCTCATCATGCTCCCTTTTGCCGCTACAACAGCTCAATGCTCCCAAGCCGCGCCGGTTCCGCTATTCATCTTGGGGATCAAGAGGAAGGCTGAGAACACAGTGAAGGCCCGCATCCTCCAGAATGAACCGGGTTGAAGCACCAAGCTGATAGGGGATGGCTTCCTCGATCAACTGGCGGCCAAATCCCCGCGGACGGCCCACGTCCGGTTTGCGCGGCGAAAATTTTTCCCGCCATTCGATGACCAGATATCCACCGGCCCCATTGTCGCTATCGTCGCGCCGGAACCATTGAATGACGATCCGGCCCTCGGGATCGGCAAGAGCCCCATGTCGGGCTGCATTGGTACTCAACTCATGGATGACCAGCGTAAGCGTCTGCAGGCTCCCATCATCGACCAGAACGCGCGGCCCTTCCATTTCTATGCGGGTCCAGTCCTCGGTGACTGCATCGAGTTCCATACGCAACAGGGATTCGACGGTAACGGCCTCACCTTCCGTTCGTGACAACAAACCCTGAACGCGCGACAATGCCCCGAGGCGGTGGTCGAAGGCTGCCTGGAATTCGGAAAGGGAGCCAACCGTGGCGGCCGTTTGCGATGCTATGGACCGAACGACGGCCAGCAGATTGCGGGTCCGGTGTTGCAATTCGCCGACAAGCACCCCCTGACGCTCCTGCATCTGACGCATGTCGTGGATATCGGATGCTGACCCGACCCATTCCTTGGGGCCGTCCATGGAAAAGCGGATCGGCACGGCGCGCGTCTGGTGCCAGCGATACATCCCGTCCCGCTTGCGGCGAATGCGGTGTTCGCCGTAATAGCTTTCACCCTCTTCCCCGGCTTCGTCCCATTTCACCAGCGCTGTTTCGCGATCGTCGGGGTGAATGGCTTCGAGCCACCCATAGCCCTCCGACTCCTCGTCGTTCATACCGGTATAGGCGGTCCACTGCGGACTGGCCCAGGTTCTGCGACCCTCGGTCGTGGACCGGAAGACAAGATGGGGAACCGTTGTGGCCAGCAGGCGGAACCGCTCTTCGCTTTCCATCAGCGCAATTTCATGCTGACGGCGCAGCGTCATATCCTGGCCGATCTTCAGGAACCCCTTGGGCGCCCCGTCGGCATCCTTGAGGGGCCAGACACTTCCCTCGATATAAACCCGTGACCCCGAGCGGTGCTGGTGCCAGCGGACATCTGGGGCATGCCCTCTCGCAAGCGCGGTTTCAAATTCCTGTCGCGGCGCCCCGCTTTCCCTGTCTTCGGGGGTAAACAGCAAAGCCGCCGGCTTGCCGATGATCTCTTCTGTGGCCCAGCCAAAGACGTTGGCCGCACCGGGCGGCCAGCTATCGACGTTGCCTTCGCTGTCGGTGGTGAATATCGCATAGTCGCGGGCGTTCTCGACAATTAGCCTAAACCTCTCCTCACCGTCCGTGGAGAGCATCTCCCCGCTTCGGCGATGGCTTTTGCCATTGTCGTCAATCATGCCGGCCTCCAAGCCGTCTCAAGCGCCGTCCCGCATTGCATCGAACATGAGACGCGCCCATCGGTCCTCAATCGAATCCCGCGCTCGAACGGGTCCGGGCACGGTGGCAGGCTCGGGGGCGGTGATAGGTGCAGCGGGCTGCTGGGGTCTAAAAGCGGCCACCTTGCGCCTGAGGTGCCCCAAATCCAGCGGCTTGTGGAGCGTATCAACCGATCGGTAGCGCGCGTCGATGCGGTCCTGCTGATATGCTGTGGCAAAGATGATCGGAACACCGCGCGCCATCAGCACGTCAACGAGTTCATAGACCTCCTGTCCGAACAGCTTGATATCGAGAATCGCCCCATCCAGGCGGCGCCTTCCGATGATAAGGCTCGCATAGTGGACGGTGGGCGCAGGTCCCAGAACATTGACCCCGTGATTTTTGAGGTCATTGCAGACCTCGCGCGCGAGGACATAGTCGTCCTCCACGACCAGAACGCATTTTCCGGCCATCGCGTCCGAAACGGTGTGTTCCACCGCGCTCATGCAGCCCCCGACTTATCGCTCTCGGCGAATTGCCCCACCAATGCACGCACCAGCCTAACCGGATCGACCGGCTTTTCAAAGCGGGGCACATGGGAAAGATGATCAGGAATCGTCCAATTGTCGTAGCCAGTGGCAAAAACAAAGGGAATCTGGCGTTCCTGAAGGCGGTCGGCCACGGGAAACACATGACGCCCCCGGATATTGATGTCGAGGATGGCGGCGTCTGGAAGGCCAGAACCTTTCAGCGCCACAAGCGCATCATCGATCTGGGAAAATGGGCCGATCACACTCGCGCCCAACTCCACCATTGCCATCTCGATATTGAGGGCGATGAGATACTCATCTTCCACAATCATTATGGCCTTCCCGGACAATATTGGATCCGCGTCCATCGATTCCTCCGCCTCGTCCGTCGCTCCGAGTGCAAAAGCAACGACAGCAAACTTCGTTGCACACATTGGACATATTAAGGCGATCGGCCCCGCGCCCAAGTGGAACGCGTTCGCAGCTCCACCCGTTAACAGCGAGAATATCCATGCGGTTCCGCACCGGAGGCCGAATTTGTCCAAGCTGACATTAACATGGATCATGTCCCACTCTATGTTAAGTTAAGATCTCACATGACCACACCACTCAAGGTTCTCGCCCTAAACGGCACACTCAAGACATCCAAAACCGGCCAAACCTCGTCGACCGATCGCATGATCGATCTTTTGATCGAAGGCTTCGCCAGGCATGGAATTACTGCCGAAACCGTCAGGCTGGCCGACCATCAGGTTTTGCCCGGCGTCACCGCCGATGAAGGCGACGGCGATGCCTGGCCGCAAATCCGAGAGAAAATTCTCGCCGCCGACATCGTGGTTGCCGGCACGCCGGTCTGGATGGGGCAGCCTTCCAGCGTCATCAAGCGTGCGCTCGAACGCATGGATGCCTTCATATCTGAAAAAGACAGTGAGGGCCGAATGCCCACATATGGAAAAGTTGCCGCTGTGGCCGTTGTCGGCAATGAGGATGGAGCACATCATGTATCCGCCGAATTGTTTCAGGCGCTCAACGACGTTGGGTTCTCCATTGCGCCCAACGCCGTCTCTTACTGGGTTGGACATGCCATGGGCTCTACGGACTTTCGCGATCTCGATGAAATCCCCGACACTGTGACGAGCGCGGCCAGAATGGTAGTGGAATCCACGGCTCATCTGGCTGGCCTGCTGGCCGTCAATCCGTATCCGAGCGTGAAATGAGCCCGGGGGATTCCACCGCGTGACCGAACTGTTTGTTGCCCGGCTCGAGAGCCACATGTCACTGGACCCGGCAGACCGTGCCGGCCTCATGGCCCTTCCTGCTCAGCTGCGGCAGTTTTCCGGCAGAAATTCATCCCTTTCCGGCAAACTGACAGAAAATCACGTCCATGTTCTCGAGGACGGTTTTGCCTGCCGCTACCGCGATTTGCCGGACGGACGCAGGCAAATTCTTTCGCTTTTAATCCCAGGGGACATCATTGACTTGCGCCAGTTCGTACTGGGCGGGGCACAGCCGCAGTTGGCCGCCTTGTCTCCGCTGTCGATGAGCGCGATTCCAAACACCAACCTCCTCAAGCTCTTGGAGACCTCGCCACGCGCAACGCGGGCTCTCTGGAGCACGACACTGGTTGAAGAATCGATTTGCCGCGAATGGCTGGTCAGCATCGGCAAACGCTCGGCGCTTGAAAGGGTCGCCCATCTTCTGTGCGAAATCTACCTCCGGCTCGCAGCCGTCGGACGCATTGAGGGACCGCGCTTTTCGCTGCCGCTGACCCAAAGCGAATTGGCCGATGTATTGGGATTGTCCACAGTACACGTCAACCGTACGCTTCAGGAACTGCGCAAGTCAGAGCTGATCGCGTTTCAATCGGGAATTGTCGAAATGTTCGATTTCGACGCCTTGGCCAGACTTGGCCTGTTTTCACCGTCCTATCTGCATTTGCGTCGACCGAGCAAGCCAGGCTCGGTCCCGGCCTGAACTATCTGACTGATTTGGGCAATGACTGGCGCAGCTTGCCATAGCTCGGCCAGGCATTGTCCCGCGAACGCTCCGCAGCCGCTTCAAGGGAGAAGCCGTTAGCGGCGGTCAAGCTTTCAACCTCCTCCCAAGTGACGGGAACGGCAACTGGTGCTCCCTCTCTGGCCCGCGTGGAGTAAGGCGCAATGGCCGTAGATCCACGCTCGTTGCGAAGATAGTCGATAAACAACTTTCCCTTGCGAGCCTTTTTGGACAGTGTCGCCGTAAATCGATCCGGTTCCTCCTCAGCCATCTGTTTTGCGAATTCCGAAGCGAACGCCTTGACGTCCGGCCACTCGGCGCGACGGACAATCGGCGCGATCACATGAATGCCCTTACCGCCGGTCACCATCGCAAAGGTCTTAAGACCCAGATCGGCTAGCCGGTCGCGAATATCGAGTGCGGCGGATTTGACATCGCCGAAGTCGAGGCCCTCATCGGGATCGATGTCGAACACGATCCTGTCGGGCTTTTCGATTGCGTCGCGCCGCGAGCCCCAGATATGGAATTCCAGCACCCCCATCTGCACGCCCGCCAGCAGACCATCGAGCCCGTCGAGTGTGAAATAGCTATCGGACGTGCCGTCCTTTTCCGTAACCTCGACGGTATCCATCCCCTGGGCAAACCCGCCGGTGTCATGCTTTTGGAAAAAGCACTGTTTGGCGCGACCCGCGGGACATCGGACAAGGCTCAATGGACGATTGGCGATATAGGGCATCATCGCATCGGCCACTGAGGCGTAATATGCGGCGAGTTTGCCCTTGGTTACCCCCTGCCCCGGATAAAGCACCTTGTCGGGGCTGGAGAGCTTGACGCCGGTCTTCTCGGCAGCGGCGATGCCGGTGTCTTCATCTAGCGACATGGTGTGGCCTCCTTTGACCCTGACAGGCTGTTCCAGACCGATGCTTTTAGCCGGCTTATCCTCTCGCAGCCCCAGGAAGGACGGGTGCCGCAGCATCCCATCTGGGGTGAGCTCGGTGTAAGCGACTTCAGCAAGATGTTGCGGCGAAACCCAATGTGCACCCCGAGCCATTTCACGCGGAACGCCATTCAGGGGCGCAGTCTTGCGGGCATCCTTCTCCAGCATGGCCTGGATATCGGACCGCAGATCATCGGAAAATCCCGTGCCGACGCGGCCACGATAGACCAACTTGCCGTTCTCCTGTGTGGCAAGGAGCAGCGATGCGAACATGCCCCGACGTTTTTCCGATGGCGACCATCCGACGATGATGAACTCCTGTCGCAGGGTACATTTGACCTTGAGCCAGGATTTGCCGCGACCGAAGCGATAAGGCGCAAGAGCGTGTTTGGCGATAATGCCCTCATGCCCCGCCTTGCAGATGGCTGAAAGCACCGCCTCGCCCTTGCCCGAAATATCAGGAGAAAACTGGACGGGATCGTGACGCGTCCGGCGGCCCAACAAATCTTCCAGCGCCGCCTTGCGCTCGGAAAGTGGCTTGGATCGAAGCGATTTGCCGCCGATTTCAAGCAGATCGAAGGCAAAATAGACGAGCGGACCGCCTTCGGACAAACGGGTTTTCAGCGTGGAAAAGCTGGTCTTGCCGCTCTCGTCGAATGCACAAATCTCGCCATCGAGAAGTGCGCTGGAATCGGTGAGCAACGACATGGGAGCGACAAGCGAAGCGAACTTGTCGGTCCAATCAAGGCCATTGCGTGTGTAGAGCCGGACATTTTCGCCCGATATGGCAGCGACACAGCGGTAGCCATCATATTTCATCTCGAACAGCCAGTCATTACCCGCCGGCACGCTGTCGACAAGCGTTGCGAGCTGGGGTTCGACGAATTTCGGCAAGGCTCGGTCTCTCCCCTCGGCCTTGATTGCCGGCGGCTTTCCCTTTTTTATTGCGCCCATCGCGCGACCTGTGGATACACTCGTGTCGCTATCGAGAAGGTCCGAGCCGCCATCGGTGGCGAAATCATCGTGCTCTTTTATGAGCAGCCAGTTTTCACGCTTCTCGCCCGATTTCGGTTTCATGCGGATCAGAGCCCAATCGCCCTTCATTCGGTCGCCCTCAAGACGTATCTTGAGCTTGCCGGATTTGAACCCCTTTTTTGGGTCCCCGATCGGCTCCCAGGTCCCGAAGTCCCACAGCATGACCGTGCCGCCACCGTATTGCCCTTCGGGAATGGTGCCCTCGAAAGTGGCATAGTCGAGCGGATGATCCTCGGTCCTGACCGCAAGCCGCTTGTCGGCCGGATCGGTGCTGGGGCCGCGAGTCACCGCCCAGCTCTTGAGCACCCCCTCATATTCAAGCCGGAAATCGTAGTGGAGCCGCGTGGCATCGTGTTTCTGCACAACAAAAACGTTGCCCTTGGCACCCCCCTTGCCGCCCTGGGGCTCGCTGGTCTTGGTAAAGTCGCGCTTGGCGCGGTATTCATCGAGCAGGTCGCGAGCCACGGCCATTGTCAGCTTGCCTTCTTGCGCGTTGTTTTCGTGGATTTCGATGCTGCCTTTTTGCGGCCTCCTGTGCCTTCGAGGCTGGATTTCAGCGCATCCATGAGGTCGATCACGTTGCCCTTGGATTCGGCGGTGGTGGGCTCTTCGGTATCGGTAGAGACTTTTCGCTTGCCTTTGGATTTGAGCTTCCTGTCGACAAGGGCGCGCAAAGCCTGGGTATAATGATCCTTGAACTTTCCCGCCTCGAACGGCGCCGTCTTACGCTCGATGAGCTGCGTGGCGACGTCGAGAAGGTCCTTTTCGGCCTTGGATTTCGATATTCCCGAGAAGAACGGATCGGATTTTCGGATTTCATCTTCATAGTGAAGAGTCTCCAGCAAAAGCCCGGTTCCGCACGGTTTTAGCGCGCAGATATATTCGCGCCCACGCATGGCAATCTGGCCCAATCCAACCTTTTCGGTCGTCCGCAGCGCGTCCCGGACCACCCGGAAGGCATCCTCTGCCAACTCGTCCTGTGGCACGACATAATAGGATTTATCGAAATAGATCGGATCGATCTCGCATCCGCCCACAAATTGAACCAATTCGAGCGTTTTGCGGGTTTCGAGTTTGACGGCATCGATTTCCTCGTCTTCGAGCAGAACGAAGTCATTCTTTTCGTATTCGAATCCCTTGAGGATCTCGTCGGAGTCGATTGGCCCAACTCCGGGCACGATTTTTTCGTACTTGACCGGCTTGCCCGATGGCTCGTGAATCTGGCGGAAGGAAAGTCGTGCACCTGACTTGGAGGCCGAATAGAGTTCGACCGGTATGGCCACCAGAGACAACCTGATCTGACCTTTCCAGATGGGACGTGCAGAGGGCATGGGACCGTCCTGAAATAAGAGGGGCGTTGCCGATTCAATTCCAAAGACGGGGGCGGGTTCCATAGGCGATACGGCGCCCATCCGGCGCGGCGTTAACCCAGGTTAATGCATCCCCCTGCGGGTGCGATAAGATCATGGCTTGTGATGGAGCCCTTTATGGAACCTCAAAAAACCGTTGCGCAGTCGGTGCGCGAAGAAATCGCCCAGCACAGGCGGCGATTGCTCAAGCTCGAAGAAAGCGCTGTGCGGATAGCCAATACGCACAACTGTCCGAACCACGGCCTGATCCGCCTCGCCCTGCTTCGCCAGAGCGCGGCGTCCCGGACGGTCGTCAAGCTCTAGTGTTTAGCGAACGTTTCCAGCCACAACGACGCTGGCCAGAATATAGGAAAATCCCTTCCCTCTTCGTCGTCGGGCAATGCCGGGTTCGTTGTCGTTGACGTAGCGCAGGCGCCCGGTCGAATGCCCGGGATCTATGGCTGCCATTGCGGTCAGCTGCTGGAAAAGTCGCCACCATCCACATGGATGGCCTGGCCAGTCATAAATCGCCCATCCTCGCAAGCCAGCAGGAGATAGGCAGGCGCCACTTCGTTAGGTTGGCCCGCACGCCCCAGCGGCGTATCCGCTCCAAATTTCTCTACTTTTTCGGGTGGAAAGCTGGCGGGAATAAGTGGCGTCCAGATCGGTCCGGGTGCAACCGCGTTGACCAGAATGCCCCTGTGAGCAAACCGGGCTGACAATGACCGCGTGAGAGCGACGATGGCGCCCTTGGTCATCGCATAGTCGACAAGTTGGGGATGTCCGCGATAGGCGACGATCGAGGCGGTATTGATGATACGGGCCCCCGATTCCAGATGATCGAGCACCGCCTGAACCATTTGGAAATAGCCATAAATGTTGGTCTCGAAGACGGCCTTCATTGCATCGGTGTCAAGTTCACCAATATCTTCGCGCACATGCTGTTCGGCGGCATTGTTGACGAGAATATCGATCCGCCCGAATGCTGTCAGCGTGCGTTCGGCGACCGCACCGCAAAACTCGGGGTCGCCCAGATCGCCTGCAATCACAAGCGCCTCGCTGCCCTCTGCTTCAACGAGATCGCGTGTTTTTTCGGCGTCCTTGTCCTCGTCGAGATAGACGATGACGACCTTCGCGCCCTCGCGCGCAAACAGTAAGCTCACAGCCCGACCGATGCCGGAATCGCCGCCGGTGACGATTGCCACCTTGCCCGCGAGCCGCCCGCTACCCGGATAGAAGGGCATGTATTCAGGCTCGGGATGCATGGCACTTTGATGGCCGGGCTGTTTGTCCTGGTACTGAGCTGGTTGACCGACCATGTCGCATGTCTCCGCGAAAATTCCTGCGCGACAAATGCACCGAAGCCCGCTTCGTTCCCCACCCTGTCCTGTGACAATCCAGTCGATCCATCCCCCACCGATGATTGCTTCATGAAGAAGTCGGGAACGCCATGGCGCCAAAGGCATTGGAGTCATGCTCATCTTTTCGCAGAGACCTCAGATGCAATTTGCATTTGCGCTCCACGAACATGGTCACGGGCTAGGGTTGGGGACCTTGGATCATGCGAACGCCAAGACAAGATCGTGAGAGGTGACATTGACACCTTTGGCTCACCACATGCTGACGCACATCATCGTCATGAACCTTCTGGTGCCGGGGGTGCTGCTCAGCGTTCCCAGACGATGGATCCGGGAAACATGGCGGTACTGGCCGTACGCGACAGTGGCGCAGTTGGTTCTGCTTTGGGGCTGGCATAGCCCGCCGGTGCTTGATGCCGCCATGGGATCGTTGGCGCTGATGGCCGCCATGCATATTTCTCTCGCGCTGGCGGCGGCGGGCTTCTGGGCCGCGATCATCGACATGCCCGCAACCGGCCGCTGGCGCTCGATATTCGCGCTACTGGTCACAGGCAAACTGTTTTGCCTTTTGGGCGTGCTGCTTGTCTTCGCGCCGCGCACGCTTTATGGCGCCATGCCTGCCCATGGCGATGGTGCCGCGATGCTCTCGCCGCTGGCAGACCAGCAATTGGCCGGACTGATCATGGTGGTCGCGTGCCCCCTCACCTATGTTCTGGCCGGCATCTGGATTGCTGCGCGCTGGTTTCTGGCCCTGGAAGAGCAAGGGCGCATGAATGCCTGAGCGGGACGACGACGTTGTAATGGTGCGCCGGCTGACCCGCTGGGAGCGGTTGGGCATGGCCGCGCTCTTCCTCGCAGGCGTTTTCTTGGTCGGCGTGGCGGTGTTCGTTTGGACCGGCTACTACAATATCAGCGCAAAGAGCGAACACTGGGATTTCACTACCGAAATCCTCGAGACAGTGCGCGACCAGTCGATCCATGCCCGGGCCGGCTCCATTGCCGTACCCGATCTCGATAATCCCGGGATGGTCGCTCTGGGCCGCGAGCACTACCGCGGCGGGTGCGCGAGTTGTCATGGAATGCCTGGCGAGGAACGCAATCCCATCGCGCGTGAGATGCTGCCCGATCCTCCAGACCTCGCTTATGCCTTCGACCGGTACGATCCAAGCGCTCTGTTCTGGCTGATCGACAACGGCATCAAATACACCGGCATGCCGTCGTGGCCGGGGACAGGTCGGCAGGACGAAGTCTGGCCGATGGTGGCCTACCTCAAATCAGTGCACGAGGAAAATCCCCCTGGCACCGTGGTTGACAACACGAGCGGAGATGGCGAGCCGATCGATTCCTACGGCTTCCACGTGCTCGACGAGTGCAGCCGTTGCCATGGCGACGCTCAGACCGGGCCGGTCAGCGACCGCGTGCCCTCCCTTTCCGGACAGCCATCCGATTATCTCGAACGGGCCCTGCGTGAGTACCGCGTCGGCCTGCGCGAGAGCGGCTACATGGAACCGGCAGCTTTCGCCCTCACCGACCAGGACATATCCCAATTCGCAACGCTCTATTCCCAATATCCACCCCAGTCCGGTGAAACCGCATTTGATCCAGAGCAGGTGGCACGCGGCGCAGAAATCGCCATGAACGGCCTGCCCGAAGACGATGTGCCGGCGTGTACGAGTTGCCACGGAAACGGTAACTCCCAGTTTCCCAACCTGGCGGGCCAATCCCAAACCTATATCGAAGGACAACTCGAACTCTGGCGCAACGGCGGCCGCGATACGACGCCCTACGGGCAGATCATGGCGGTAATCGGCAGGAACATGAGCCCGCGCCAGATCGAAGACGTCAGCGCCTTTTTCGCCAGCCTCGAGCAAGCAGCGCCTGGAGGTGGCCAGTGAATCGGACCGTCTCGCTAATAGCCTGCATGATTGTGGTTTTTCTGGCTGGCTGCTCGTCCATACAATCGGCCCTGCACCCGACCGGCGTGGAAGCCGAGCGCGTCGCGACCCTGTTCTGGATCATGACCATCGGCGGCACGCTGATTATGGTTCTGGTGATCGTGGCAGCCGCCCTGGCCATCTATGGCGGCCGGCTGCGCGCATCGCTTTCAAGCGAGCGGTTCGTAATGGCCATGGGTCTGGCCTTCCCTGTCGTCGTTCTCACCGCACTCCTGATCTACGGCTTCGCTCTGATGCGGGCCGGCGAACCTCAGCAAACCAATCCCGACGGTTTGCGCGTCGAGATTGCCGGCGAACTTTGGTGGTGGCGGGTAACCTATGTTACCGCCGACGGACGCAGGGTAAACGCAGCCAATGAGCTGCACCTGCCGGTCGGCCAGCCGGTCGAAATCGCCCTCACCAGCACCAATGTCATCCATTCCTTCTGGGCGCCTCAACTGGCCGGCAAGCTCGACATGATCCCCGGGCGCACCAACACCTTGACCGTCACCGCGACAGAAGAAGGCATCAGCCGGGGACAATGTGCAGAATATTGCGGCGGTGCCCATGCGCTGATGGCGTTCCACCTCGTAGCGCAATCGCCCGAAGATTTCAGCGCCTGGCTCGAGGCCGAGGCGAGCGCAGCGGCACAACCGCAAACCGATCTGGCCAGCGAGGGCCAGACCCTTTTTGCCCAGACCGGGTGCGGGGCGTGTCACACCGTGCGCGGTACCGGAGCGCGCGGAACGATCGGCCCCGATCTCACCCATGTGGGCAGTCGGCATTCCCTCGCCGCGGCGACCCTTCCCAATACTGCACAGGCCTTTGCACGATGGATTGACGACAACCAGCATATCAAGCCGGACAACAAAATGCCCAGTTACGAAATCCTGTCCGAACGCCAGATCGACGCTCTTGCCACATATCTCGAGGGGCTTCAGTAATGATCGATTTTTCGGCATTTTCTATCTGGATCAATCTTGCAATCTTTGCGGCTGCCGCCGTTGCGGTATGGCTGGCCGGCGCAAGGATAACCCACTATTCCAACGCCATCAGCGACAAGACCGGTATCGGTCAGGCCACCATCGGCCTGTTGTTGTTGGCCGGCGTCACGTCTCTCCCCGAAATCGGCGCGACCGTCACCTCGGCCGCAACAGGCGCCTCGGCGATGGCCATCAACAATCTGTTCGGCTCGATCGCGGCACAAGTGGTTGTCCTGGCTATCGTCGACCTGGTTATCGGGCGCAAGGCGCTGACTTCGGCCATCCCTGATCCCATGGTGATCCTGCAAGGCGGGCTCAATGTGCTGCTCATATCCATCGTTGCAGCCGGAATGGTGGTGGGTGACTTTCCCATTCTCGGTATTGGCGCCTGGGCCTGGATCTGCGGGGCGGCCTATGCTTTTGCCGTCTATATCCTTTCTCATTCCCAAGGACGCAAATCGTGGGTGGCAGCACAGGCCGGACAAATCGACGACCGCCTGGTGGACCAACAGGCCGCTGCGGAAAAAACGGCGAGCAAGCGGCATGGTCGGCATTCGCTGCGCGGTCTTATCTGGCGAACCGCCGGTCTGGCTTTGGTCATTCTGATAGCCGGCTACCTGCTTGCACGGACCGGTGATGCACTGTCCAATCAGACGGGGTTGGGCGGCAGCGCTGTCGGCTTCATAATGCTGGCCTTCGCGACCTCGCTGCCCGAGCTCTCAACAACAGTGACCGCAGCGAGAGAGGGCCTTTACACACTCGCCGTGTCCGACATCCTGGGCACCAATCTGATCAATGTCGGGCTGGTGTTTCTTGTCGATTTCGTGGCGCAGGGCGAGCCGGTGCTCTCTCAGGCCGATAAGTTTACGATCTTCGGCACGCTGCTGGGCATAGCGGTTACAGCATTGTTTGTCATCGGAATGGCCGAGCGCGAGGACAAGACGGTCCTGCGTATGGGGCTGGATTCGGCCGCCGTTTTTATCTGTTACGCGGCGGGCCTCGCCGTCATGTTTTTCCTGCGGTGACCCATGAGCGATAGATTAGAACAATTGCCCAACAAGGGCCCCCGCCCCGAAGGCGAGCTCGAAGACCTCAAACGTATCTGGGCGACTCCCACTGGCTGGCGGCTACCCACGGCGGTCAACAACACCGTGATCGGCACGCTCTATATCGGAGTAGCGTTCCTGTTCTTCATACTGGCGGGTATCCTGGCGTTGGTCATGCGCACGCAGCTGGCGGTCGGTGACAATACGCTGGTCAGCCAGGACCTCTACAATCAGCTCTTTACCGTACACGGCACGACGATGATGTTCCTCTTCGCCGTGCCGGCCGTGGAAGCGCTCGGCGTCCTGTTGTTGCCGCAAATGCTGGCAGCGCGAGACCTGCCGTTCCCCAGGCTGTCGGCCTTTGCCATCTGGGCCTATGTCATTGGCGGATTGGTGTTTTTCTCGACCATCTTCTACGATCTCGCCCCCAGAGGCGGATGGTTCATGTATCCGCCAAACACCCTGCCCGAATTTTCGCCCGGCAACAGCGAGGATTTCTGGCTTTTGGGCATCGGGTTCATCGAAATTTCGGCCATCGCCGGGGCCATCGAGATCATCGTCGGGGTGTTGCGGACGCGGCCGCCAGGCATGACGCTGGCCAAGATGCCGATCTTTTGCTGGGCCATGCTGATCTTTGCGGCGATGATCGTCTTTGCCTTCCCAGCCGTCATTCTCGCCACCATGCTGCTCGAGATCGAGCGCGCCTTTGGCTGGCCGTTCTTTTCGGCTGAACTGGGCGGCGATTCCCTGCTTTGGCAGCACCTGTTCTGGTTTTTCGGGCACCCCGAGGTCTATATCATCTTCCTGCCCGCTGCCGGGCTGGTCTCCATGATGATTCCCACGATGGCCCAGACGCCGCTCGTCGGTTACCGGCTCATCGTCGTGGCCCTGATCGCCACCGGCTTCTTTTCGTTCGGTCTGTGGGTGCACCACATGTTCACGACCGGAATTCCGGGACTGAGCCTTGCCTTCTTTTCGGCGGCCAGCATGGCGGTCGCCATTCCGTCTGGCATTCAGGTCTTTTCCTGGATCGCGACCATGGCGGCCGGCCGCAAACGGTTCCGGCTGAACGTGCCCTCGTTGTTCATCCTGGGCTTTCTATTCATCTTCACACTGGGCGGCTTAACCGGGGTCATGGTTGCCGTCGTCCCCTTCGATTTCCAGGCCCATGACAGCTATTTCGTGGTCGCCCATTTCCACTACGTACTTGTCGGCGGCATGGTCTTCCCGCTGTTTGCGACCTTCTATTACTGGGCACCAATCGTGAGCAGGACCATGCTGTCGGAACGGCTGGGCACATGGGCATTCTGGCTGATGTTCATCGGCTTTAACGTCACCTTCTTTCCCATGCACATAACCGGCCTTGCGGGAATGCCGCGGCGCGTGTGGACCTATCCTTCCAATCTGGGCTGGGACGTACTCAACATGATCTCGACGGTCGGCGCCTTCACGATCGCGGCGGGCGTTCTGGTGTTCGTCATCGACCTCATACGTAATTTCCGTATTGGCAATGGCGGGCCGGAAAACCCCTGGGGCGCCGGGACACTCGAATTTCTGCCCAACGATGTCTATGCCATGCGCTCGATTCCCCACGTCACCAGCCGCGAGCCCGTCTGGGACAATCCCAACTTACCCAGAGAAGTCGATGAGGGGCTCCATTACCTCCCAAACGCTCCGACCGGAGGCCGCGAGACGCTTGTCACCTCGGCCGTCGATGCCGAGCCGCAATACGTTTTGCAGATGCCCGGGCCGGGCTGGTCCCAACTGGCGGCAGCGGCGATGACCGCAGCGTTTTTCCTCCTCCTGACCATCAAGCAGGTCGAAATCGCGCTGGCCTGCGGCGTGCTTGCCATTGCCGCCTGCATTTTCTGGACCTGGCAACTCGACAAGCCCGGCATCGGCAAGGTCGATATCGGTGGCGGCATCAGCGTGCCGACCTATGTCACAGGACCGCTATCGCACAGTTGGTGGGCCATGGTCGTTCTGATGCTGGTCTCCGCCTCGCTCTATGTGTCCTACATTTTTTCCTACCTCTATCTCTGGACGGTTTCACCCGACGTCTGGGCACCCAACGGCTCTCCGGCGCCGCCCTCCCTGCTCTTCCCATTGGGCAGCGCTCTGTTGTTTGTAGGCGGGGCAGCAATTCTCTTTTGGGTCGGTCGGATCATCCCTCCCGAAGGGCGGCGCAGCATTGCGGTCATCGCCGCAATGGCAATGGCAGCGCTTGCCATGGCAGCCGGGGTGGGGCTCGAGATATGGGGGCATACGCTGACGGGGCTGGGCCCGACTGCATCGTCCTATGGAGCCATGGTCTATATGGCGCCCGTCCTGACCGGTCAGGCCGGAGCGGCGGCGATCATCATGTGCCTGTTCGCTGCCGCGCGGCACGCCACGAGCCAACTCGACAACATCCGACGCGTAATGTTCGATAACGCCGCGCTTCTTTACTATTACACTGTGGGCCAGGGGCTCGTGGGGCTCTTGCTCATCCACGGCTTCCCACGTCTGATTGGATAGAGCCATGAGTGAGGTATCGTCATCCCGGCGCATGGTCGCCACGTTGGTGTTTTTGATATTCGGCCCGATCTGCTGGGCACTCCAGCTTACCGCCGTGTATGGTGGGCAATCGGCGCTTTGCGCCTTCGGCAGCGTCGATCAGCCGCTTGTGAGCGGCTGGGTGCTCGCGGTCAGTGTCCTGGCTGGCCTGGCCTGCGGCGCCGGAATTGTCTGGACGAAACAGACCTATACCTTGTTCACCGGCGGCTCTCCCGCCGGTGAACAGTGGAGTTTTCTGGCTTTTGTGATGCGAGCCTTGTCAGCGCTGTCGCTGCTGGCGATTGCCTACGCTGCTATTGGAGCCATCATGCTGCCCGCTTGTGGCGGGCTCCGGTAGGAAGGCCGCCTGACATTCCGGTGGGGCTGCCAGGCGATCGGGGGCACTATTCGGATTTTTTGCGCTTCTTGAAGCTTTCCACGACGCTCTCAGTCTCGCCGGTTGCGCCGGCCTGGGCCTGGCGCTCATTGCGCACGTTGCGTTGATCGTTGGCCTGCAGGCTGTTGCGCCCGTGGATGTCGTCTGCATAATCGAACTCGTCGGGCAAGGCGCCCGGTTCGACCTTTCCGGCCGGTTTGGCCCCCTGCTGGCCCGTGGGGTGGGCTCCCATTTTCTTGCCGGCATTTGCCATGAGAAATCTCCTTATGGCTCGTTTCCATTCGAGGACAAAGCTAGGGCACCACTGCAGATGCCGAGAGTGCGGCATCCGCGCCGCCCGGAATTATTGGGCGGTCAGGCGCTGACTTTCATAATTGTCCTGATAGGTCTCGGGATCGTATTCAGGCTGGCTTTCCAGTTGGTCCCTGGTGAAGGGAGTGAAGACATACCAACTGCCACCCGCATCGATCATGAACTCGAGATTATCCACGCCCAGAGCCACCTGACGGCTTCCGATCCCGAGGAACCCACCGACATCAACAACCATGGCATCGACATCCCCTTCCGCCGTCAGAAGGACGTCATCGACATTGCCGACATTTTCATCGTTGGCGCCATACACATCCGACCCCATCAGATTATCGACGGAAAGTTGCTCGGGATCTCCCTGCTGAAGCTGGTTGCGCTCGATCAATGTCTGACCCGGCGCGGTCTGGGAAATTTGCCCGCCGGCCATGCCCGCCCCCGTTTGCCCGATCTGGAAGTTGAGCGTGAATTGGCCGTCACTGGTGGGTTCGATATAGATGGTATCCCCGCTGCGAACGGTAACTGAGGGTTCACCACTCGGCTGACCAGAATTTGTCTGAGTTGACTGCAAGTCCAGCCCCTCATCCTGAGACGCCTGATCCTGACTCTGCGCGACAGCAGAGCCGAGCATCAGGGTCGAAAGTGCAGTGGCTGTGAGGAAGGTGCGAAACATCTCACTCTCCTTGAGTCCGTGTTGTCATTTGCCCGCTGATAAGTGCGGCGCTCCAACGACCAATGTCGTCCCACCCAGGTTTGTTTCTTGCGGCAGCCGCCAACCAACCTGGGTTATCCCCTCGAGGGTGACGCTGCTTGGCGTTGTTCAGGGTTTATCCGCACACGGCTGATCAGCGAGAAGATCGAACTCGTTCTGTTCTTCGAGAGCGTGCCCAGCAAAAGTGGGAACGGTTTTGCGGTTCGGACACACGACAAAACAAAGGCTTAGAGCCAAGGATTTGATTGAATCAAATCCTGAATGGCTCGAGAAGGTCACGTTGGTCCACTGCCCCCTGCTCCACGCTCCAGTCTATTGCATATGCCGGACGGGCGCGACCACTAAACCGGGGCAAGCAGGGCGGCATTATCGTATGCTGGGGGTGCATCGCATCCTTGGCTGCAATAACGTGAATTTAGAGGTGCCCCAGCCGCTACCGCCTGAGACTCCGTCCTACAAATTTCAACTGAGAGCATTTGATTCTACGTTTCGCACTGCGGAACGAAGGCACCGGTGAGCTGGCGGAGGCTCGGACCAGATGCCAAGTTCTGCGCCATCATTTGGGAGGAATTGTCCATGACGATAAGAACTTGCTTAGCCGCCGCCATTGCCGCATCCGCACTCTTTTCCACCGCCGCGGCAGCGCAGGAGCGCGAACCGTACCCTGTCGACACTGTCACCATCATCGTGCCCTATGCAGCGGGCGGAGCTGGAGATACCGTTGGACGGATCGTGGCAGACGAACTCAGCCAGCGCTTCGAAGCCAATTTCATCGTCGAAAACATTGGCGGAGCGAGCGGCACGATCGGCGCAGAGCGCGCGGCTCGCGCTCCGGCAGACGGATCGACCTTGCTGTTGGCGGGCAACGCCATCATCACGACGGCGCCGCATTTGGCCTCGGTCGGCTTCGACCCGCTCGCCGACCTTATGACCATCGCGAACGTCAGTGAAGCGCCACGTATGCTGGTTGCGTCCAAGGGGCTGCCGGTGTCGAATTTCGAGGAGTTCGCTGCCTATGGCCGCGATCATCCCGGCGAGATGAATTTCGGATCGGTCGGCGTCGGATCGACGGGGCATATCGCGACCGTCGACATGCTGGCAAATATAGGCATCGAAGCAAACCATATCCCCTATTCCGGTGCGGCAGAGGTCGTGCAGGCGGTGCTCTCGGGCGACGTTCAGTTCATGCTTGATGCAGCGGCCATTCCACAGGCTCGCCAGGATGCAGTGACGCCGCTGGCTGTTCCGGGCGATAACCGAATGGATGACTTCCCCGAAGTGCCGACGCTTGCCGAAGCCGGGTACCCATCCATCCGGGGCACCGGACTTCAGATGATCCTGGCGCCCTCGGGCATGCCGGAAGAAGTGGTCACCGCTCTTGAGCGCGCGCTGCAGGATGCGAGCACTTCGCCAGAGTTCACCGACATTTTGCTCCGGGCGGGCGTGACGCCGCGCTACATGAGCGGCAGCGACCTTCAGGCCGCCCTGCAGGCAGAATATGACAACTACGACCAGTTGCTCTCCACAATGGGTCTCAAACAGTAGTAATTTGCCAGTTGATGAGCCCGGCAGCGCCAGTTCGCCGCCGGGCTTTTTGTTTGCCTCCAGACATATCGGGATATCGGGCGAGATGACGACATTGAGTGCAAGGCTGGCGGAATGGGGTCTGGCGTTTTCGCTGGATGACGCCCCCTCGTCGGTTATCGAAAACGCCAAGCTGCGAGTACTCGACATAGTTGGCGTCATGATTGCGTCCAGCGCACATCCCACCGTTGCAGCCGCTGAGCGGGCGTATGGCAATGCAGACGGTGGCGGCAAGGGCGCCCATGCGCTCTTGAGTGCAGCGGAAACCTCTCTCGCCGGTGCTGCGTTCATAAACGGCGTGGCGTCGGCTGTTCTCGAATTCGATGATACCCACATCGCGAGCAACATTCATACGACGGGCGTTATTGTTTCCGCAGCGCTGCCGATGGTGCAAGCCCAGGGCCTCTCAGGTCGCCAGTTTCTGGAAGCCGTAATCGTTGGGTCCGAAATTCTGTGCCGTCTCGGCCTCGTCTCGCCAGTGCGGATGCACGAAGTGGGAATGCACCCGACCAGCGTTTACGGGGTGTTTGGCGCAACATACGCCGCTGCTCGCCTGCGTGGTTTGGATCGCGGGCAAACCGTGGATGCGGTCGGAACGGCAGCCAGCCTCTCGTCCGGATCGATTGCTTCGTTTGAAGACGGAACCTCTACCAAGACCCTCCATGTCGGCTTTGCCGCCGCCGCTGCCGTGCGTGCGATGGCTCTGGCGGCCCAAGGCGTTTCGGGGCCCGCCGCCGTTTTCGAAGGGAAGTTCGGATGGTTCAAGAGCCACATACAGTCAGAACCCGAATTCCGCTTCAACGAACTCATCCAGGACCTTGGCGAACGTTGGGAAGTGCTCAACATCGCAACAAAGCTCTATCCGTGTGCCTACACATTGATGCCCTTTATCGCGGCAGCACTGGCGCTCAGGGCCACGAACGAGATCGACATCGGTGCCATCGCCCAGATCCGCTGTGAGATCATGCCCCGCTCGTTTCGCACCGTCTGCGAGCCCTTGAGCGAAAAACGGCGCCCGCTCACCTCTTGGCACGGCCGCATCAGCCTGCAGCATACAGTGGCCGAAGCCTTGGTGCTTGGCCGCTTCGACAAGTCCGCCTACGCACAAAGCAGCCTTATAGATCCTCGCATCAACGCCCTGGCGGACAAGGTCATTCATATCGCCGATCCGATTGCGGCACAGGACACGTCCCGCTCACGCGGCGTGGTGACGATCGAATTTTCAGACGGGACAACCATTTCCCATACTGTTGAAGACATGCAGGGCACCGCAAGAAACCCCGCCCCGGCCAGTGTTTATATCGAAAAGTTCATGGCCAATGTGGCAGGCGTCATTTCGCAAGACCGGGCGGAAGATCTGGTCGCAGCGTTGACCGGGCTCGATACCGTAACAGATCTCGCCGGCACGTTTGCACCGCTACGTGTGCCGACATGACGGCTCGCACCTTCGAGGATTTTTCCATTGGCGAGATATGGCAGAGCGAAGAGCTCGAAATAACCGAAGCCGAGATCGTGAATTTCGGCCGTGCCAATGACCCACAACCAATCCATTACGACCCCATAGCGGCGGCCAATGGACGCTTCAAAGGCCTGATCGCCAGCGGATGGCAGATCGCTGCTCTCTCGATGCGACTGTTTATCGAATCCGGCGGTTACGGCGAAACGCCGGTTGTCGGAATGGGCATCGATGAGTTGCGCTGGAAAAAACCCGTGAGGCCCGGCGACCGAGTGCACGTCGTACGCGAAGTGATCGACAAGCACCTCTCGAAATCCAACCCCAAATTTGGCATCATCCGAACGCGGATCAGCGTCGTCAATCATAACACTGAAGTGGTGATGTCGATGATTTCGATCGGTCAGGTCCCGACGCGCCAGCCTCAGGCCCAGTAGGGTTTTTTCAGGTCCTGCTTAAGCACCTTGCCGGCCGGAGAGCGCGGGAGCGTTGGACGCACCTCGACCCTCGAGAGCCGCTGCATGCTGCCGAGGCGATCATTGGCCCAGGAGCAAACCTCCGACAGATCGGCCGTGACACCCTCTTTCATCACCACCAGCCCTAGCGGGGTCTCTCCCCATTTCTGACTGGGAACGGCGATCACGGCGGCATCCTCGATATCTGGATGATCGAGCAGAACGCGCTCCAGATCAGAGGCGTAAACGTTGAAGCCGCCAGATATGATGACATCTTTCTTTCGGTCACGCAGTACGAGGAAACCGGCCTCATCGATCAGACCGATGTCCCCGGTCCGGTGGAACTTTTGGCCCTCCGCATCTCGCCAGTAGAAAGCTTCGGTGGCCTGGGGGTTGCGGAAATAGCGCGTCATCATGGTTGGAGAGCGTCCCACGATCTCCCCCACCTCGCCGGCCGGCAGTTCGGTGCCGGCTTCGTCGATGATCCTGATATCGTTGCCCGGTGCCGGGCGACCCACGGTGTGATAGCAGTCGGGATGGGCGCCCACATCAAGGATTGACGTACAGCCTCCCTCTGTCAGGCCGTAGACTTCCAGCAGTTTGCCGGGCCAGTAGGCGGTCAGATCGCGCTTCATGGCGCTCGCAAGTGGCGCGCCAGTTGATTGTTTGACGACGAACGCGGAAAGATCGCGGCGAACAAAATCAGGCTCTCCAAGGAGGCGCTGGTACTGTATTGGTACCAGCATCGTGTGTGTCGCGCTGATTTCTTCGGCAAGATCAAGGTAGCCAGCCGCCGAAAACTTCTGCATGAGCACCACATTTCCGCCGTGGCAGAGCGTGGCCAGCAGGGGCATCAGTGTGGTGTTGGAATAAAGCGGGGTCGCTAGCAGCATGGTGCTGGCGGGTCCCAGACCGAATGTTGCGCGCGCCGCCTGCCGATATCGCATGGCATGAGATTGCACGATGCCTTTGGGACGCGCCGTAGTGCCGGAACTATAGATGATGTTGAAGTCATCGGTCCCCGACATAGCGACCGGCGTTTCCAGCTTCGCGTTTTCAATTGCAAACTCATCCCAATCCTTCGTGGAGGTTTGGGAGAAGCCGATTGCAACAATCCGATCGGCACCCTCGCTCCCTATGAGGTCGAACCCAACGCGATCAGTAAAGACCAGGTTTGGGCGACAGTCAGATAGCATTCCAGCCAGGGTCTCCGCGTTCGCAGAGACCGGCAAGGGAACGGCGCACTGACCCGCCGCCACGATCGCAAGATAGGCAATCACCAGTTCGGCGGAATTTACGCCGACCAGTGCCACCGGTTGCTGTTTTCGTTCCCCGAATTCGGCGGCGATTGTGCCAGCCACATCCAGAATTGCTGCGGCAAAATCTTCCCAGGTCAAATGGACTCCGCCACAACTGAATGCAGGCGCATACGGACGTTTGCGGGCGTGGGCAATGATGGTGTGCAGCAACTGTCCTTCGGCACCCACCGATCGATCAATCTTCATTGGACTTGTCCCTGACCAGCAGAAGGTGGCGCGCGACCAGAGCTGGCTTTGCACTCCCTTCCACCTCGATCTCCGCATCGGTTATGATCCGCGTGCCCTGCGCATGTGGCTCCGCAGTGATAAGGGTCAGCGCGAGCCTGATTTTTGCGCCAACCGGCGCCGGCGCGACAAACCGGACCCGGTCATAACCATAATTGAGACCGATGCCTCGCTCGGCGATCCTGTAAATATCCTGCTGAAGCCGGGGCATCAGCGAAAGCAGGAGTAGACCATGAACGATCGTCTCTCCGTTTGGCATCTCGGCCCGGGCCCGAGCCACATCGACATGGATCCAGTGGGTATCCCCTGACAGTGTCGCGAAGGCGTCCACCATGGACTGGTCGACGACCATCCATTGCGAACGGCCAAGACATTTGCCCGCATGAGCTGCGAGATCGCCGGCATGTTCGATGTCGATCATTGCCTAGGCTTCCTCTGCCTCTTCGCGGCCCCGGCGAACAAAGGCCGTGGTGGCCAGGACGAGGACGGACAAGCCGAGCAATACAAATATCAGGCTGATCGGGCGCTGGAAGAAAACGAAGGGATCGCCATGAGACACCGCCATTGCGCGCCTGAAGTTTTCCTCAAACATCGGCCCCAGGATGAAGCCCAGGATGAAAAGAGCCGGGCTCAGCCCTGCCGCGCGCAGCAGATAACCAAGCAACCCAAAGAACACGAGAGCATAGATCTGAAAGGAGGACGACCCCATCGTGAAGACCCCGACACAGGCAAAGGCCAAAACGAAAACGTAGAGCCAGTGATAGGGGACCTTGAGCAATCGCACCCAGAGCCCGATCAACGGCAGATTGAGGACAACGAGAAACAGATTGCCGATCCACATAGAGGCGATCAGCCCCCAGAACAGCGGCGCATGATCGGTCATCATGCGCGGCCCCGGTGCCACGCCGTGGATCATGAAGGCTCCCAGCAGCAGCGCCATCACGGGACTGCCGGGAATGCCGAGCAGCAGCGTGGGAATAAAGCCGGTCTGGGAGGCGGCATTGTTGGCCGATTCCGGTGCGGCCACCCCTTCGATGGCGCCGGCGCCGAAGCGCTCAGGTTCCCTGGCCACGCTCTTTTCGACCATATAAGCCGAAAAGGAACTCATCGCCACGCCGGCTCCTGGCAACACCCCAAGCAGAGAGCCGATGCCTGTGCCACGCAGAACGGCGGGCCAGGCGTCTCGAAAGTCCTGCCGCGTTGGCCAGAGCTTCCCGATAGCGCTGGTTGTGATGGTTTCCCCGGACTGCTTGGAGGTATTGCCGACGATTTCGGCAATGGCGAACAGCCCAACGGCAAGCACCGCGAAATCGACACCGTCCCGCAATTCGGGAATGCCAAAGGTGAAGCGGAAGACGCCCGTCATGACATCGGAACCACCCAGCCCGAAAATAACGCCCAGAAGGGCCACGCCTATTCCCTTTATTGCACCCCCGCGTGTCATGGTGGCCACCATGAGGAGCGCTGCAAACACCAGTGCCGCATATTCCGCCGCGCCGAAGCGCATGGCGATGGCTGCAAGAGGTGGCCCGGCTAGTGCGATCAGCAAGGTGCCGATCGTGCCGGCAAAAAACGAACCCAGCGCGGCAACGGCCAGCGCGGCCCCTGCCCGTCCCTGTTTGGCCATCTGATGCCCATCGATACAGGTAACCGCGGAGGACGCTTCACCTGGCAGGTTGACCAGAATTGAGGTCGTCGAGCCGCCATAAGAGGCACCATAATAGATGCCGGCCAACAGGATGATCGAAGCCTCTGCGGGCAACCCGAAACTGAGCGGTAGCAGAAGCGCAATGGTGATGATTGGCCCCACACCGGGCAAGACGCCAATGGCTGTGCCCAAGGTCACACCCAAAAGGCAATAAAGGAGATTGACGGGATTGGTGGCGACCTGAAGGCCGAGTGTCAAAAGCGGAAGCAGATCCATCTCAAAACCCCCAGGCAAACAGGCGCAGGGGAAGCCCGAGTCCGAACTTGAAAATGGCGGTTATCACGACAACGACCAGGATCATGGCCCCGAACAATTCCCAGCGGGCACCACCCTTTTGCGCAAACCATGCAATCGCAATAAGCGCGATCAAGGCCGGGATAAGCCCCGTGGGCAGAATAAGGGTGGCAAAGGCGAACACCGCTGCCAGAATCACCAGCAAAGGTCGAATTTCGGACACGGAGAAAGCAGGTTTGTACGACGCAGGATCGCCGGCTTCCATGCGGACCTTGAGCATCTGCGCCATGCCGAGAAGCGCCAACGCAGCGCCTGCCATGACAGGCATTGCGCCACTGCCGGGCTGGTTCATGGTACCCAAACCATAGCCCCAGCCCAGCGCCACCGTGCCGATGCCAAAGACGATGAAAATGATTCCGGCCAAAGCGTCCGAGCCCACCTTCATGGCGCGATACCGACAGAAGTTGATGTGCTCATGGTGCAAATATCCTCTTGATACAAAGTTGCCCGAAGGTCGCGGCTCGACCCCGAAACGACAACGGCACCGCCTGCTCGTTTCGTCTGGCGAAACAAGGGGCGTCACCGCTCAACTGTTTTGATAGCCGCGCGCGATCTGGAGCCGGTCGACTTCGGCGCCGATGCCCTCAGCCGCATGTTTGAGGGCGGCAACGAACTTGGTGTGGGATCCGAACGAGTTCATTGCCGAGCGAAAATAGGTGATCCCGATGCTGGCCTGCACGGTCCCACGCGAAAAAATCGGCACCGCGATGGTATCGGATGACCGCGGCTCCACATGGGCGTCGCGCATGGCATAGCCCCGCTCACGCACCGTCCGAACCATACGCTCGACAAAGGCCGGATCACGCGCCGAAGGCGGCTCCAGTTCGTCGGAGCCTCGGGCATTGACGATCAGTTCGGCAATCTGATCGTCGCTGATCGCCGCAAGATAGGCCCGGCCCAGCGCGCGTGTGAACAAGCTCAACCGCATGTTGATTGTGGCGTGAAATGGCGACACAGGGCTGTCATGCACCGTAGAAAAACGCACAACCATTGCCTCACCATCAAAGACTCCGATGGCAACGGGCCATTTGTATTCCGAATTGAGTTTCATCGCCCAGGCACGACCGGCCTCAACCACCAGTGGATCGCCGTGAAAACCATTGCTGAGTGATGTAACAAGTGAGGTGATCTGATAGCCGGCCTGGCGACGATCATTGCTGACAAACCCTCCTGCCTCCAGGGTCTTGAGCATACGCACCAGAGTGGGTTTGGGCAGTCCAGTCGCCTCATGAAGCGACTGGATCGTGGAGTAGGGCTCGCGGTTCATGGCTTGCAGCACCGCCAAAATGCGGCTTGCAGATCTGATCTCACTGCTCTTGCCAACGACCACCGGCGAATCCAACACTGCCGTCCCGAACCATTCCGTCGAGTCGACACTATCGGCCCGCAGCTCACGATTTGAAAGGGGCCGCGCCATCACCGGTGTTGCGCCACTCATGGTGCAACCCTGACCACGACCTTGCCCATCTGGTCGTTGCTGTCCATCAGCGCATGAGCTCGCCGCATATCATCGAATGCGAAAACCTCATGGATGTGGGTCCTGATCTGTCCTGTTTCGATCAGAGGCCATACCCGGTCGGTCAGTTGCGAGGCGATCTGCCCTTTATAGGCGGGCGAACGGGGCCGCAAAGTGGAACCGGTGAGCGTAAGGCGCCGACGAACAATGCCGTTGAGATTGATTGCTGCGGTCTTTCCCAGATGGCTGGCGATCAGCACGAGCCGACCGTCAGATCTCAGAAGGTCGAGTTCGGGCTGCGTATAGGGCCCGGCCTGTCCATCAAGGATAACGTCGACCCCCTGCCCGCCCGTTGCGGCACGCACCTGATCGGTCCAACCTGGATCGCGATAGTCGAAGGCGTGCGATGCACCGAACTCGAGACACAATTGTCGCTTTTCCGGGGTTGAAGCCGTTACGATCACTGTGCCATCGAACAAGTGACGTGCGATCTGGGTGGCCGCAAGCCCGACGCCACTCGAGCCGCCCTGAATCAAAAGCGTTTCCTTGTCGGCAAATCGGGCCAGCAGGACAATATTGTTCCAGGCCGTAAAGAAGACTTCGGGGAGAGAGGCGGCTTCCTCTATGCTGAACCCTTGAGGGACCGGCATGGTTTGAACTGCGGGAACGCAGCAAAATTCCGCATAACCTCCACCGTTGGTGAGCGCACAGACTTGCCTTCCCAGTATCGCAGTATCGACGCCCTGCCCCACGGCGTCGACCGTGCCGGCAACATCGAGGCCGGGCAGATCACTGGCGTCTGGCGGAGGCGGATAGAGCCCGCGCCTTTGCTGGATATCCGGACGGTTGAGGCCTATTGCAGCCACCTTGATGCGCACTTCGTCGGGCCGTGGCTCGGGACGCGGCCGTTCGGCCATCCGAAGGACCTCGGGCCCGCCTGCACCCGCGATTTCAATGACGCGCATCGCCTCGGTCATTTTTCGTGAACCACCCGGTTGGCCAATTTTCCAAGGCCCTCGATCTCGCACTCGATCAACCCATTCATCTTGTGCATGTTGATCTCGCGGTGGCCGTGCGGATATTTGCCCACACCCTTGGCCGTTGTCCCGAAAATGATGATGTCACCGGGTTCAAGAGTAAACCATTCGCTCGCGTCAGCAATCACCTGCTCGACAGTGAACATGTAGTTTGACGTATTATCCTGGGCGAAAGGCTCACCGTTGAAATAGCCCCGCACGTCGAGGGTGTTGGGATTTGCTATCTCGTCGGCCGTAGTTATCCAGGGCCCCATCGGCCCGAACGTATCGGTCGCCTTCGATCGCGTGTGGTAGACGAAATAGATGTCGTTGTCGTCCTCGCCATGCCGGTTGCGCCAGGCGAAATGATGAGGGCGGGTCAATTCGGGTGCCCGGGTCGTGGCTATCGAGTCATAGCCGAATTTGATGCCGTGCGAAGTAATGTCGTTGGCTATCGAATAGCCGAAGATGACATCGCGCGCCTCCTCTACCGAAACGTTCTTTGCCCGCTTGCCAATGACAGCGGCAAGTTCGAGTTCGGGAATGGTCTCTCCATAGTGCTCCTTCATGATGATCGGATGGTTATGTCCAGTCAGGCAGGAGGGCGCTTTGAGAAAATAATTGGGAACAGTTGGGCTCTTGTGAGCCTCCTTGCGGATACCGCGATTGTTCATCGCTACGCCCATGAATTTGGTCGGACGCGGCTGCGGCGGCCGGAAATCGATGTCCGCCACCCGGAGCATGCTTACGCCGTTGGCAGCAGCTGTCTCGACTGCGCCGCGCGCCCGTGACAACTCATCGGGCCCTGCCTCGATCAGGTCGTTGAGGCTAGCGGGCACAGCCCCGAGCCCGGCCGCCTGATAGGCGGCCGACAGCGTCACGGCGCCGGTGTCGCCGATTGCGGCAATGAGCGTATCGCGCCCCTCGATAAGGGCCGTTCCCAGCTTCATGGTTTGAGACTTTCTTCAACAGTAGTGGAATGCGGGAGGAGTCAGCTTTCCAGGCCGACGAGGCGTGCAGGATTGTCGCGAACCATCTTTCCGACATCCTCGTCGGAAAAGCCCAGTGCGAGCAGCATGGCAATGATCTGGCGCATCCCCTCCACCGGGCTTGGATTATCAACCTGACCAAGGTCCGAGCCCATTGATGAGTTGGCGACGCCGGCCGCATCGACCTGGGCTTTGAGTTCATCGGGAGGGAAGACGTTGAATCGCGAGTCGACAAACAGGCAGGCGGACTGCTCGATCATCGCGCCCATGGCCGCAAGCTCGGAAACATCTTCATACGTGCAGTGAAGGCCGTAAGCGGGGTGGTTGACCAGCAGCCTTTTCACGCCGCGACGCTTGGCTTCCTCGAAGAGGACCCAGACCTCTGCAATGTGAAGGTGGCCGGACGACAAGATCACGTCGTGCTCGGCGATGATGTCCAGGATCTGTTTGACCGGGTCGAGCAACTCGCCTGTCGCGTCAATGACGGTGATCCCGTACGGCTTACGCAACTGCACATTGCTGGCCAGCCTGGCGTTGCGGTGCGTGTTGCGGATGTGATTGGCCGCATGCGCTGTCGGCATGAAGACAAGCTTCGCACCCATCTTCACGTTGTAGTCCACCGCGTGAGGATTCAGACCACCAACGGTATTGTTGAGAACCAGCGAGCCAAACATGTGGACGCCCGAACTGGCGCTGATACGCTCGAGCATCGGCATCATTGGTGAAACGGAATAGTGGTGATCCTTGAACAACACCCCACGCATGCCCGCAGCCGCCGCTTGGTCGACCTCTTCAAGGTGGTCGAGCTGGCGTGGCATGGTGGACGGCCCGGAATGAACGTGCAAGTCCACGGCCCCCTTCAAAAGAGCATCAACACGCTCGGGCGCAATTGAATCGATAAGCGCACGCGCTTCGCTACGCCATTGTTTTCCGGCCATTTTCGACTACTTCATTTTTGCGTTTCGATTGCCGGCGAAGCTAGAAGAAAGCCGTTATCGCTTCAAAGTGAGCAGGCCACCTTTTCGCCAGTCGAAACGCCTGATCGGGTGCCAGGCTGGTAGTCGGTGATGTCGCATATAGCGCCGGAAGGCGGATGCCTGTTGCGCTGCCAGATCAAAATGGATCGGCACACCGAACATACCGCCAGCGACCTTCGCGCGGCTGTTCGATCAGATCAGGCAGTATGGAAGGACTGGGAAAAAATGGAGCGGGTGAAGGGAATCGAACCCTCGTCGTAAGCTTGGAAGGCTTCTGCTCTACCATTGAGCTACACCCGCCCGAGGGTGTCTCGCCACTGTGTCCGGTTCATGCCCTGTGGGCAAGCACGATTTTGGTGGAGGGGGCTGGATTCGAACCAGCGTACGCTAAGCGGTCAGATTTACAGTCTGATGGATTTAACCACTCTCCCACCCCTCCCCAATCGTGACATCGGCGAAGCGAGGCATTTGCAATAGCACCCGTTTCCGAACACCATCACGGGGCGGTTTATGGTGGTAGCGACCTTCCCTGTCAACTGCCATCGCAAGGAAATTTCATATGTTTCACCACTGTGCTTGCCGCTTGCCGAGTTCGCGGCAAAGCGATACGCCATTGCCATGAGCAAGAACAAGTTCCCACCCAAAAGGCGCCCACCCATCCTGCCGGACGATGGGCCGGTCTATCTTTACGGGCTGCACACCGTGCGCGCCGCGCTCGACAATCCGCGTCGCGCCAAGCGGCGACTCCTGGCAACACCGAACGGTCTCAACAGATTGACCGAGGGCGCGGCCCTGCCCCAATTGGCAGTACAAGAAACGACGCCTCGTGACCTCGACAAACTGCTCGGTGCAGATGCGGTGCATCAGGGTGTTGCACTGGAAGTCGATCCGGTCGATCGCTTCGGCCTTACCGATATCGAAAAGCTCGACCTGGTGATCGTTCTCGATCAGGTGACCGATCCGCACAATGTCGGGGCCATCCTGCGAACGGCCTGCGCCTTCGGCGCCGATGCAGTGGTTACCACGGCGCGTTACGCGCCCCGGGAAACCGGTGTACTGGCCAAATCGGCCTCCGGAGCGCTGGATCTGATTCCCATGGTGTCGGTGCGCAATCTCGGCGATGCGCTCGAAACCCTCAAGAGCAACGGCCTTGTGTGTCTAGGGTTTGATTCCGAAGCGCCCGGACTGCTACGCCCCCGCCCCGCCGGCGGCAAGCTGGCCATCGTGCTCGGCGCCGAAGGCAAGGGGTTGCGGCAGAAAACGCGGTCGCTGTGCGACGAGATGGTGCGGCTCGATATGCCCGGACCGATCAAATCGCTCAACGTCTCCAATGCTGCGGCAATTGCCCTGTTCGCCGCCACAACCGGCTAGATTTCCGGGTCAGCGCTTGATGCATCAGCGGTTATGACGGGGCCGTCGAATACCCCGCCACCAGACGATCTCAGTGCAACGACCTGATAGCCTCGCTCTCGCAAGGTCTTGAGAAATTCCGGGAGTACCGCGGCCGTTCGCAAGTGAATGTCGTGGAACAGCACTACCCCCGCCCCCTGTTCATCAAGCCGCGCAAGCGTGCGGTCGAGCACCTGTTGCGGAGTTTCAGCGAAATAGTCCTTGGAGTCGATATCCACATCGAGAACGATGAAGCGGCTCTCGACCGCGCTGGTGCGGATCACACCATTCTGCGCCAGATAGGGGAACCGGAAAAAACGCGACGGCGCGAGATCGTCTGGCGCCAGCGCCGCCGCGACGGCCTGTTGCCCCGCATAGATTTCGGCGACTGCCTCCTGATTGCTCAGATTGGACAAATCGACATGATTGTAAGTGTGGGTGCCGATCGTGTGTCCGCGGGCCGCAACCTCGCGCACAAGCGAGGGATAGCGCTCAGCGGCCGATCCGAGCATGAGGAAGGTCGCCTTGACCCCATACTGATCCAGCGTATCGAGAATGGACTCAGTAATGCCAGCACGGGGACCGTCATCGAAAGTCAGTATGATTTCGCCCGGTTGCAGACCCAACGGCCCGGATTCCGAAACCGTCATCGTTCGGCCGGCGAGCTTTCCGGAAAATATTGAAGGCATTACGGGCATCGGCTGGTAGGCCGTCCTCAAACTCATGGCCATCGGATTGATCGAGCTGGTGCTCATCGTATCGACGCCCGCACTGGCCATCAAATCCGGATTCATCTCTGGCGGTTTGGCACATCCTGCCAATAACGCCGCCACTACCCCCAATAGACATGCTGTCCGCACAACACCAACCACCCGGCCGAACAATCCTGATCGGCACCCAAGCTGCGTGCAACATGGTTAACAACGCGTTCAGAATGCAGGAGTTTATACTTAACGAACAGTTACTTGGCCGAGCGCTCCCGCTTGAGCCGAGCTGCAAGTTCGTCGAGGGCCTGGAGAAAACTCGACTTGTCGCGCGCGGTGAACTCGCGGTTGTAGCCCTTGCTCTCGCCGGTTTCGCGCAAGTGCTGGTTGAGATCGCGCATGGCCAGCGCCATGCCGATCGAAGCTGTCGTAAACGGCTTGCCGGACGGGCCCAGAACATGGGCACCCTTTTCCAGCGCGCGTGACGCCAGCGGGATGTCGGAGGTGATAACAATGTCGCCGGCACCGGCATGATCGACGATCCAGTCGTCGGCGGCATCGGCACCCTGGGGCACCATGACGTGGCGGATCATGGGATCGCGCGACGGTCGCAGACCGAAATTCGCAACGAAGGTCACAACGAGCCCATGCCGCTCGGCAACGCGGGTGACTTCGGCCTTGACCGGGCACGAATCAGCGTCGACGTAGATTTCAGGCATGGTCAGTAAAGAACCACCGACCGGATGGATTCGCCCGAATGCATCAGCTCGAACCCCTTGTTGATGTCTTCGAGCCGCAGCGTGTGGGTGATCATCGGATCGATCTCGATCTTGCCGTTCATGTACCAGTCGACGACTTTTGGCACGTCCGTGCGCCCGCGCGCGCCGCCAAACGCCGTGCCCATCCAGGTGCGGCCCGTGACGAGCTGGAAAGGACGCGTGGAAATTTCCTGCCCGGCGCCGGCCACGCCGATGATGACCGATTTGCCCCAGCCACGATGGCTGGCTTCGAGAGCCTGACGCATCACCGTCACATTGCCCGTGCAATCGAATGTATAATCGGCACCACCAATCTGATCGGCACCTCGCTTGGTCATGTTGACGATATGGCTGACGATATCGCCTTCGATCTCACGCGGGTTGACGAAATGGGTCATCCCGAAGCGCGTGCCCCAGCTTTGCTTGTCATTGTTGAGATCGACGCCGATGATCATGTCGGCACCGGCCATGCGCAGGCCCTGAATGACATTGAGCCCGATACCGCCGAGCCCGAACACAACGGCAGTAGCCCCCTGCTCCACCTTGGCGGTGTTGAGCACTGCGCCAACGCCCGTCGTTACACCACACCCGACGTAGCAGACCTTGTCGAACGGCGCGCTGGCATCGATCTTGGCCACCGCGATTTCGGGCATGACGGTATAGTTCGAGAAGGTCGAGCAGCCCATGTAATGGAACACGGGCTTGCCCTTGTAGGAAAAGCGGGACGTTCCGTCGGGCATCAATCCCTGCCCCTGCGTGGCGCGGATGGCGGTACAAAGATTGGTCTTGCGCGACAAGCAGGACGGACATTCCCGACACTCGGGCGTGTAGAGCGGAATGACGTGATCACCGGGTTTGACCGACGTCACACCTGCGCCGACCTCCACGACCACCCCGGCCCCTTCATGGCCGAGTACGGCGGGAAACAATCCCTCGGGATCCGCACCGGAAAGCGTGAAATCGTCGGTGTGGCAGATGCCGGTCGCCTTGATTTCGACAAGCACTTCACCCGCCTTGGGGCCATCGAGGTCGAGCTCGACGATTTCCAGCGGCCTGCCGGCCTCAAATGCAACTGCAGCCCGCGTCTTCATGATCCGCCTCCTCGATTCTGTTCGGAAAGCAAAGTTGGCACAGCCCGAACACAAAGGGCAAATGATGAAAACGAGAACGGGCGCCGAAGCGCCCGCTGTCGATCACTCTTTCATGGCCCCCGGCCCCGGCGTGGCACCCGGTGGGCATTTGCCCAGAATGATCATGCCCAGCACTTCGTCCTTGGTCACGTCGGCGGTCTTGGCAGAGCCAACCACCTGGCCATTCTTCATCACGCACACCCTGTCGGCGAGATCGAACACGTCGTGAATGTCGTGACTGATGAGAAAGATACCGATGCCTTCGGACTTGAGCTGCTTGATGAGATCACCGACCTGCGTGGTCTCCTGCGGTCCCAACGCGGCTGTAGGTTCGTCCATGATCAGTATCCGCGCATTGAACAGGATTGCCCGTGCAATGGCCACCGACTGGCGCTGACCGCCCGAAAGGGCTTTGACCGGCTCCTTGAAACGCCGGAAATTGGGGTTGAGGCGTCCCATGACCTCGCGTGCCTTGTGTTCCATGGCGACGTCATCGAGCGTGCCGATCGCCGTGGTCAATTCACGCCCGAGGAACAGATTGGCCGCAGCATCGACATTGTCGGCCACCGCGAGGGTCTGGTAGATCGTCTCGATGCCATATGCCTTGGCATCGCGAGGATTGTTGATCGTTGCGCTCTGCCCATCGATCCGAATATCGCCCGAATCTCGCTTGTAGGCACCCGACAGTATCTTGATCAGCGTCGATTTTCCCGCGCCATTATGCCCGAGCAGACCGACCACCTCACCGGGATAAAGATCGATGGAAGCGCTGTCGACGGCACGAATGCCACCGAACGCGATGGAAATGTCTTCGAGTTCAACGAGCGGAGTTGTCACGTGTTGGTTCATCGATTCAAATCCTTACTGCCCGCGATTGCGGTAGAGCGTATCGAGCCAGACCGCGACCACGAGGACTATGCCCACGACGATCGACTGAAGCGGGCTGTCGAGCCCCATCAGCACCATGCCGGACTGGAGTGACTGCATCACAAGCGCGCCGATCATGGCGCCGACGATGGTACCCACACCGCCCGAAAGCGAGGTGCCGCCAATCACCGCCGCAGCGATGACGTAAAGCTCGTCCAGCGTGCCCATGGCATTGGTTGCCGCGTTAAGCCGAGCCGAAGAGATCGACGCGGCGATGGCGCACAGCGCGCCCATGAGCATGAAGATCTTGACGGTGACCCAGCGGGTATTGATACCGGCCAGTTCGGCCGCTTCAGGGCTGCCGCCCATGGCAAAGACATACCGCCCGAACCGGGTGCGCGTCGCAATGAAGGTCATGACGACCCCGACACCCACGGCGATCAGCACAGGAATGGCAATGCCATGCGCAATGAACAGCCCGCCTTCCGGAACGGGGATGTTGTTGGCGTTTGCATAGTTTTCCGCAATACGGATGGGCCAGGGATAGGCATTGAAGACCGCCACCGCACCGATGACCGAACCGCAGCCGAGTATGGCGAGAACGCCCTCCGCCCAGACGGGGCGCTGCGGGAAGTTGAACCGCCGGCGCTGCTGGCGCGCATAGATGAGATAGGCGCCGATGGCCAGGCAGGCAACGAGCGCCAAAATCCAGCTCACCGAATAGCCAACCGCACCTTCCGGACCGCCACCCATCAAGCGGAAATTGGTATCGAGCGGCGCGACCGTCCGCCCCGATGTCACCCACCAGGCCGCACCGCGCCAGACGAGATAGCCGCCCAGCGTGACAATAAAGGCGGGCACCTTGAGATAGGCGATGATCGAGCCCTGCAAAGCTCCGATCGCGAGGCCGAACGCAAGGCCCACGGCAAGCGTAATGACCCAGATCAGCGGATGGCCGAAGCCGAGCAGCGCAGGCAGATATTCGGTCTGGGTTACGCCCATGACCATCGCAAGCACGCCAAGCAGCGAACCCACCGACAGATCGATGTTGCGGGTGACGATGACCAGCACCATGCCGGTTGCCATGATCGAGATCGAAGCCGTCTGAACCGAGAGGTTCCAGAGGTTTCGAGGGGTCATGAAAAGGCCGCCCGACATGAAATGGAAGCCAATCCAGATCAAGAGCAGCGCCCCGAGCATGCCCAGAAGACGGGTATCGATCTCGGTGGCGCTCAAGAAGCGCTGGATTGGGTTGCCCATCACCAGACCGGACGATGATGAGTTCGATGATGATGACATGGCGTTCTGATCGGCCATTCTCTCCCCCAAAGGGCTGGTTCCTTATGGAACGGGCCGCGGCGCCACAACAGCGCCGCGACCACTGATCAAAAATTGATGATGCAGATCAGTCGCAAGCGGCAACCGAACCGGCGTCAACGCCCTGACAGACAACGTCCTTGCTGACCCAGCCAGCGTCAATGACCACATCAAGATTGTCCTGCGTGATCGCAACGGGAGCCAGGAACAGCGAGTTCATCTCGACGCCATTCGGGCCACCATCAAACGTCACCGAGCCTTCGATATCGGCAAGTGCAGCGCCGCCGGCCAATTCAACTGCGATCTCGGCAGCCTTGGCGCCAAGTTCACGGCTGTCTTTCCAGACCGACACGGTCTGGGTGCCAAGAGCGATACGGTTGAGGGCGGCATGATCGCCATCCTGGCCCGAGACCGGCACAGCACCATCAAGCCCCTGAGCAGCAAGGGCGGCAATGGCGCCACCAGCGGTACCGTCGTTCGAGGCAACGACCGCATCGACCTCGTTGTTATTGGCGGTCAGGAACTGTTCCATGTTGGCCTGAGCGTTTTCCGGGAGCCAGCCATCGGTATAGGCTTCGCCGACATTGACGATATCGCCGGCGTCGATCGCATCCTGAAGCACTTCGAGCTGACCCGCATGCAGGAAGTCCGCGTTGGGATCGGTGCTCGAGCCCTTGATGAAGACGTAATTGCCGGTCGGCTGCACGGCAAACACCGATTCAGCCTGCAGGCGGCCAACACCCTGGTTGTCGAAGGTGATGTAGAACGCATCGGCATTTTCGATGAGGCGGTCATAGCCGATCACCGGGATGCCCTCTGCCACTGCGGCGGCGATTGCCGGCTGGATGGCATCGGTATCCTGAGCCAGAACGATGAGCGCATCGGCGCCCTGAGCGATAAGGCTTTCGATATCGGTAAGCTGCTTGGATGCTGAAGACTGCGCGTCTGCGGAAATGTAGCTGGCGCCCATTTCATCAAGCTGAGCCTGGATGGCTGCCTCGTCGGTCTTCCAGCGCTCTTCCTGGAAGTTGGACCAGGAAACGCCAACGGTGATGTCCTGAGCCAGTGCGCCCCCGGCCAGACCGAAAAGAACAGTCGTGCCCAGAAGGGCAGCTGCGAAAGTTTTCATGATTTTCCTCCTGCGGACATTTGCGTCCGCCAAACCACAGTAAAAGGGTTATGCCTCCAGCGGCATGCCTCCTCGGGCCACCGCAACGGATATTTTTCAATACCCGAAAAAATAATTGGCACGGGCGCATTGCTGTGTCAACGTCCATTTGTTCGGCGTGGAAAAATGCGTGCAACCTGGCACAGCAGCCCATAGAAGACCCACGGCGGCACGAGTGGGAGGCCCGTTTGGCGCAGGGCGTTGCGGACACGGAAATGATCCGGCGGCAGAACCGGCTCCTGGTGCTGGACGCATTGCGCCGGCACGGTCCGCTCTCGCGTTCGCAGGTGGCTACGCTGACCGGACTTTCCAATGCCACCCTGACGGCCATTGCCGCAGATCTTGTCGGCGACGGCATCGTTGCCGAACTTGCCGAGCCGCAGGCCGGCGCAAAAGCGCGCGGGCGGCCCGCCGTGCAACTTGTACACAACCGAAGCGCCGGCTTCGTTCTGCTCATCGAACTCGACGTCAACCGCTGCCGTATGTCGCTGCTCGACTATGGCGGCGTGCTCGTCGACAGGGTCGAATCCGGCGTTGGCCCTACCCTCTTTTCCGAAGTCGCACCAGCAGCGTGGTTCATCGAGCGCATCGGCCACATGATTGGCCGCAACACAGATATCGGCAACACGCTGCATGGCGTTTCCATCTCGGTGCAGGGAATATTGAACGCCTTGGGCCATGGGCTGACCTGGTCGCCCATTCCCCATTTGAGCGGCCACGACATCGTGACGGCGATCAACAACCGGCTCGGATTGGCCGCCCACCTGTTCAAGCGCGGCCGGCTGATGGCGGATGGCATGCGCTGGCTCGATCCCGATCTCGCAAAGGCCGGCATCGCAACGATCTATCTCGGCTCGACAATCGGCATGGGGCTGACGCTCCCCACCGACGCAAGTCCCGACGCGGGACTGGCGACCGAGTTCGGGCACATGATCCATATCCCCGGCGGCGCCTTGTGCCGCTGCGGCGCGCGCGGTTGCGTGGAGGCCTATGCCGCCGATTACGCCATATTGCGTGCCGCCTATTCGGTGCCCGAGCATGCCACGCCGGCCAGCGCCGTCCCGCCCGCCGATTTCCAGCACATCATGGCGCGAGCGCGTCAGGGCGATCGGGCCGCCCAACGGGCCTTTTCTGCAGCTGGAGCGGCCATCGGGCACGGCATAAGCCGGCTGATTTCGATCGTCAAGATCGACAGGCTCATCCTGCTCGGCCCCAACACCGCCGCCCATGACCTGGTCGCAACCGCAATCGCCGAAGGCGCTGCTGCTTCGCTCATGGGCCGGATGCGCGGGTTGCCGCCGATTCAGCTTGTGCCTGACGCCGGCGAGCCGATTTATCGAGGCCTCATGATGAAGACCTTGACCGAAATCGACAGAACTTTTGCCGACCGCGTATCCCTGCCTGCGGCACGCCGTTCCGCGGAATAGGCTCAATCGGTCAGAAACAGGCGCGAATACTGCCGCGGCTGAGACCGCAGATATTGAGGCGGCGCCTTGACCTGCCCGCCCAGCGTCGCCGCCACGTGCCAAGGCCAACGCGGATCATAGAGTACGGCGCGTGCCACCGCGATCATGTCCGCATCACCAGTCGAAACGATGGCCTCGGCCTGCTCGGCCTCGGTAATCAGCCCCACGGCAACCACCGGCATGGAGACGGCCTGTTTGACTTGCCGGGCCAGAGGAACCTGATAGTTCGGCCCGACGGGAATTTTCTGGGCAGGGCTGGTGCCGCCGCTCGAAACGTGAATTGCAGAACATCCTCTTGCCTCGAGTGCCCTGGCGAATGCCACTGTCTGTTCGCCATCCCAGCCACCATCGACCCAGTCGGTTCCCGATACGCGTACGGTAACCGGCTTTTGGGAAGGGAAGGCCGCCCGAACGGCGTCGAAAATTTCGAGCGGAAAGCGCATGCGGTTTTCAAGAGACCCGCCATACTCATCATCGCGCCGGTTCGAGATGGGGGACAGAAATTCGTGCAGCAGATAGCCATGCGCAGCGTGAATCTGAACGGCATCGAGCCCCAACCGGTCTGCCCGCCGTGCCGCCTCGGCGAAACAATCGCGGATACGGGCAAGCCCATCTGCGTCCAGCGCCACCGGGTCGTTGTCGCTATCGAGGAAGGCAACCGCGGACGGCGCCTCGGTCTGCCACCCATTCGCGTGATCGGGAGGCAGCTGGGCTCCGCCCTTCCAAGGCACCTCGCAACTCGCCTTGCGGCCGGCATGGGCCAGTTGGACCGAAATGGGCATATCGGACCATCGGCGAATGCCATCCAGCACACGCTTCATGGCCGCTTCCGTTGCATCGTTGTAAAGCCCGACATCACCATAGGTGATCCGGCCCTCCGGCTTTACCGCGGTCGCCTCAATGGTTAGAAGCGCCGCGCCAGACAGTGCCAGGTGCCCGAGATGGATCAGGTGCCAGTCGTTCATTTCCCCGTCCTGTGCCGAATACTGGCACATCGGTGCAATGACGATCCGGTTGGCCAGAGTGGTGTCTCCGATCCTGATCGGCTCGAACAGTTTTGGCTGTGCCATGGTCAGTTGCGTCCTTGTTATGGTGGAATGATAATGGGTAGCGCCGGGGGCGAGGATAAGGCAACAAATCTCCTAACCACACAGCGCCATGATCCTTGCATCGGAGCGGGACTGGTGCTAGCAACCACGCCGTTGCCGGTATAGCTCAGTTGGTAGAGCATCTGATTTGTAATCAGAGGGTCGCGGGTTCAAGTCCTGCTGCCGGCACCAGTGATCCCCACCGATTTCCCTATTGCATCGAATGAGCTAGACTCGCGGCCAACAGGCGGAGGCTCGATCATCATGACCATCTCGATGGACGCTGCGGCAGAACTTTATCGTCAGGCGATGCGGGAGGGGGTTCGGCGGTTTTCGCTGCTCTATCTTGCGCAGGCGGGGCTGCTGGTGCTCGCCGGCCTGCTCTCGATCATTTCCCCAATATTTTCGGCCCAAGCCGTTATCGGGGCCATCGGATGGCTACTGGTTGCCAGCGGAGTTCTCCAGGGCATCGGGCTGATTCCGGCCCGACATACGCCCTATGTCTGGTTGCAACTGATTTCGGCGGTGCTGGCGCTGTTGATCGGGTTTCTCATCCTGCGCAATCCCGGGCAATCGATTTTGGCTTTCGGGCTCTTGCTTGTGGTTTTTTTCATGATCGAAGGGCTCTCCAAAGTTGTCTGGGCGCTGACCATCCGGCCAATTGTCGGCTGGCTCTGGGTCTTGCTCAGTGGGGTGCTCGGGGTGGTCCTTTCGATCATTCTCATCATCAACCTCGAAACCACCGCTCCCTGGCTGATCGCCATATTCGTAGGCCTGCAATTGATCGCGATCGGGGCGGCCATCGGCTATCTCGCCTGGTCGATCCGGCAGGTCACCGAACAGTCCAAACCGATTGGCTGACCTGGCAAGCCGTGGTAAGGCCTTGGCCAGCTTGGCAAATGCGGTTCTGCGGAGGATACCTTGGCGCTCTATACTGATGGCAAGGTTGCCTTTGTCTCCTCTGATACGCCCGAAGCCAATGCGGCCCGGGAGGCGCTGATATCACATCACGGCGATGCGGGGATCGAGAACGCCTCGATCGTCGTTGCGCTGGGCGGTGACGGGCTGATGCTCGAAACGCTGCATCGGGTCATGGACCGGAACGTGCCGGTATATGGCATGAATTTCGGGACCATCGGTTTCCTGATGAACGACTACAACGCCGACGCCCTGGACGTTCGGCTGCGGGCTGCCCTTCCGACCCGCATTCATCCGCTGGCGATGCGGGTGACCGATTCCGATGGCAAGGTATCCGAAGCGCTCGCGCTCAACGAAGTCTCGCTCTATCGCTCGTCCTATCAGGCCGCCAAGATCAGAATCGCGATCGACGGGGAAACGCGCCTCGAGGAATTGATCTGCGACGGCATCATCGTGGCGACCCCGGCCGGGTCGACCGCCTACAACCTGTCGGCCCACGGTCCCATCCTGCCGATCACCGCGCCGCTTCTGGCCCTGACGCCGATCTCGCCATTTCGCCCGCGGCGCTGGCGTGGGGCGATCCTGTCGAACCGGGCCAATATTACCTTTACGACCCAGGAAAACGGCAAGCGGCCCGTCAGTGCGGTTGCAGACAACGTGCAGTTCGACAATGTCGTTGAAGTGCAGGTCCATGAAAGCCGCCGCCATTCGGCAACGCTTCTGTTCGACCCCGGTCACAGCCTCGACGAGCGGGTGCTGATCGAGCAGTTTCGCTACTGACCCGAAATCAGGCCGCCGGAAGCGCCAGACGCTGCTGGCGCAGATCGGGTACCATGATCTCATCGGGCGATTCGGCGGCAAAGGCAGGCATCACGCCGCGCGCCGCGCTGCGGGCCAGCGCGATATTCTGCTCGTTGAGATAGGCAAACGATTCTTCGAGCGCAGCTGGAAGCACCCCGTCGTGCTCGACAATCAACTCCTCGATCAGGAGCGAAACGACGCAGTGGCGCGCCGCCACATCGTCGGCCAGATCGGCCTGCCGTGCATGACCGACCAGGCGCGCGAGCAAGTTGCGCACCGCAGGGGTAAACCCGCAGCGACTGAATACGGCATGCAGCGCCGCGCGGCTGCCGCTGTCGAGAATGGTGAAAATCTTGGCCCGCGGTGTGCCCGAGAGATGGGAAAGCGCGTCGGCAAAAAACAGCACGTGCCCGTGCACCATGGCATGCAGCATCAGCCGGGCGTTGATCTTTTCACCCTCCGACATCGCCGCGACATAGCCCCGCGCGCCCCTGCCCGCTTCGCGCTCACCGATGGCCGTGGTTGCGTTGTCGCAGGCATCGCGCATCAGGCGCTCGAGGCGACGCGGCTGGATTGCGCCCTTGACGACCCGCAATCCCAAAAGCGCCTGCCGGACACGTTCGACCAGATGCAATCGGGCAATACCGGGCAGATCGCGGCGCTTGAGCAGCGCGCCGCGCACCTTTGCGTCCTCGCCCCATTTTTCCGACAGCAGGGTAAGATCGTCTTCCGGCAAGGCGATGTCGGAGCGGCCCAGAACCCGAAGGCACAGATCGGGATCGCCCAGACGGGTGAGCGCCAGCGCCACACGCTGGCTCAGTGTCGGACGGGCGGTCATTACCGCCAGCATGTCCGGATCGCCCGAGCGGATAATGCCCATCAGATCGGCATCGAGCAGGACCGGGGAAAACTGGACCACGGCACGGGAAATGACCGGCGCGTCCTGGGCCAGAGAGAGCATGATCGGGCGCGGCGCGTTCTCGGAATGCAGCAACCCATAGGCCAGCGCGGCGCGGACCTTGACCGACGGATCGTCGAGAAAATTCATCAGCGCCGCATAAAGCGCTGCCTGCTCGTCCGCCGGCCCGCGATGGGCAAGATAGGCCATGGCAGCCAGATGAGCTGCCTGCCCCCGCTCCTCGCTGTCCCGCGATTGGCAAAGTTGCACGTAACGCTGATAGGCGACCATACGCATCCCCAAAACACTCTTGGGGACAAACTAGCCCGCAAGGTTTAAGTTTTGGTTCACCATAACCGGCCAATTGGCCCCGAGGACTATTCGCCCGAATAGAACCCGCTGAACAGCGCACGGCCCGGCACGACGTTTGGCGTCTGGACGGGAGCCGATACCGACGATTGCGCTTCGGTGGCAAACAGCGAGGTAAAGGAGACGCCGGGCGGGATCAACGGCGCCGAATCGATTTCCACCCGCGAGGGCAAGGGCTGCTGGCTCGCCAGCTGCTGGGCGGCAAAGGCCGCGTTGTCCGTCGTACCCGAATGGCGGGCCACCAGCGCTTCATAGACCTCCCGCACGCTGCGCGGGCGGCCATTTTCGTAAAAGATCGATGGGTTGGCGGCGGCGGGACGCGGAAAGGCCGCTGCCGCATCGGCGTTCGGGTTCTGCAATCCGAGCTCGAAAAACCTCTCGGCCCCGCTCGGCCCGAGAAAATGGGCAATGTAGAGCTCGCCAGGGCTGGGCATGCGTCCGAACTTGCCCATCAGATAATCGCCATTGCGGCGGGTGAATGCCGCTGCCATGTCGGACGCCACCTGCGGATCGTTGCGCAATTCGAGAATCTGCTGGCGCACCGCCGGATCAGAGACGAAGAATTCGCCCTCATGTTCCTGAATGTGATCGGCAAAATCCTGGTAGCCCAGCCTTGGCCCCTCATCCTTCATCACTTCGAGCCATGTGCTCTCGATGAACTGGAACAGCCCCGTCGCCGACGATGTCTGGGCCTTGGCGCTGGGGTTCAGGCTGCTTTCCCGCATTGCCGTCTGTAGAAGATAATCGAAATCCACACCATTGCGCGCCCCGGCCCTGTCGAGGGCATAGGCGATGGGCTGCGGCACGTTGGAAATCGGGGAGGCCATGAAATCCGACTCAAGTATGCTTGGACGTTAAGGAAACCCTACCGTGGTTAACTCCCGGTTAACCACGCCAATAGGTGGTCAGCGCCGCAGGATCGGGTCGGTCCCGTTCCTCGAGCCGGGTCTGCGGCGTGCCGATGTGAACGAAGGCGACGAAACGCTCCCCTTCCGCAGCCCCCAGCATTGCAGCGGCCTGCGCGTCATAGGCAAACCAGCGGGTGACCCAATGGGCACCAAAACCAAAGGCGTTGGCCGCATGGCAAAGATTGAAAGCGACATTTCCGGCGGCCAGCAATTGCTCAAATTCAGGGATCTTGAAATGAGGAGCGGCCGTCGAGATCACACCGACGGTCAGAGGTGCGGGAAGGAACTGCTTGCGCTCGATTTCAAGCTGCTCGTCGTCGCGCTCGGGCCATTTTGTCTTGGCGATCTCCAGGAGCCGGTCGCCGACCTGCTGGCGCGCCTCGCCGTCATAAACCACGAAGCGCCACGGGGCGAGCTTGCCGTGATCGGGAACCCGGCAGGCGATGGTCAGCATCTCCGTCAACTGCTCGGGCGATGGCCCCGGCTCGGCCAGAAACGGCGCGGTGACGGTGCGGCGGGACGACAGATAGTCGCGCAGCGTGGTATTCACAGTCATGACAGCTCCCAACTTGCTCATCGGGCTCCCTTATGACACAGCTTTTCCCCAATCCAAGCCTATCAGAGTGTTCGCTGGCGAGGAGTATTCGGTAAAGAGTGGTTTGATGCGCCTTCGGTCCCTGCTTTTGCTTTTTGTTCTGGCGTTCGGCGCCTTACCGGCCTTCGGCCAGGAAATCGATGAAACGCTCGTCGCCCCGGTTCCCCCGCCACGGCCGACCGAATTCGGCGGCACGGATCAGCCCGCCGATTCGGGCAATGGTGCCGGTCCCGACACCGCAATCGATGGCCCCGACACGGGGCCGGACCGCCCCGATTTTTCCGGCATTACCGACCCGCAGCCCGTGACGCTTTCGGCCCGGTTGACCGATGATGGCCCCTTCATTCCCGAAGGGCTGGTGTGGCGCGTTTTCGACACGCGAACCGATGAGACAGGCGAATTGGCGCTGGTCGCGAAGTCCGAAGACGCCACGGCAACGCTGAGTCTTCCGCCGGGCGAGTACATCATGCATGTGGCGTATGGGCGGGCCCAGGCCAGCGATACGCTGTTTGTCGAACCCGGCCCCAACACCCATACCATCGTTTTCGAGGTGGGAGGATTGCGGCTCTCGGCGATGATCTCGGGGGATGTGCCGATCCCCAGCGACCTGCTCCGTTTCGATATCTATTCCAACGGCCCCAATGGCCGAGTCACGGTGGCCGAAAACGTGGCGCCCGACGAACTCATCCACCTCAACGCCGGCATCTATGCAATCACTTCGCGCTTTGGTTCGGTCAATGCCGTGGTGCGCACCGAGTTGCGGGTGGAGCCGGGGCAGATCACCGAGGCGACACTGTACCAGAAGGCCGCCCAGGTCGCGCTGAGGCTGGTGTCCGAAGACGGCGGCGAGGCGATTGCCGACGTCGAATGGACGATCAAGACGCCGGAGGGGGAGACCATCTTTGCCGACATCGGCGCATTCCCGACCACCGTGCTGGCCGAAGGCGACTACCTGGCTTTGGCCAAGCTGGGCGAGAATGTCTATAACCGCGAATTCGAGGTGACGGCAGGTAGCCCGCGCGAGGTCGAGATTCTGACGACGGTGTATTGAACGCGCATGCGAAAACCTCCGACGGCGAGATCGCCTCGGTGAATGGTTAGACGGCATGGGGCGATGAACGCTCCGCACTGAAATTTATATATATGAAGCGATCATCGCCCCATGCATCCGGGGTTTTTGGCTTATGGCGGCGTCTCGGGCTGGGGTTTGTCGGGAAGACACCATCGCTGGTGCCTTCCGCGGTGCCCCTCCGGGTTTCCCCGGTGCGACGTGGATACCACTCCTCGTCCGGCCATCCGTCCGCTTTGGACCTTCCCTGCGGCGACCCGCATGGAACCCGAACCGATCCCGCCCAAACGTTCGTTGCGCTTGCGTCTATCTGCGCGGGTTCGTGAGGGCAGTATGGGGGAGATGGAGAGGACGGGGATAAAGTTTCTCGCGCGTCTCCATCCTCTCCGTCGTCATCCACGGGCGTTGCTGCCCTCGCGCATAGCGCTCCGGGCGTTCGCGCCTCAAATCGCTCCACCGGAGCGATTTGCCTACGGACGGCACTCACTCCCCGGGTCAAGCCCGAGGATGACGCGCAGGGGGGCGCTGGGGATGGAGCCGGGAGCACCGGCTGCTCGCGTCGAACGCGACTATTGAGAAAGCATACAAGAACAAAGGGCCGCGCGGTGCGCGGCCCTTGAAATTCACGCGGCCTTGCGCTTGAGATCGGGTGGGGTTACCTGCCCGGCCAGATCGGCGATCGCCTCGGCAACCGGTGTTACCGTCTGGCCCTGGCTGCCCAACTGCCGGATCGAGACCGTCTTTTCCTCGGCCTCGCGGCGGCCAGCCACGAAGATGAAAGGCACCCGGCCGACCGAGTGCTCGCGCACCTTGTAGTTGATCGATTCATTGCGGGTGTCGACTTCCGCCCGAATGCCTTGCGCGCGCAGATCGGCCACGACCTGATTGGCATAATCATCAGCATCGGAAACGATGGTCGCCACCACCACCTGCACGGGCGCCAGCCAGAGCGGCATGCGGCCGGCATAGCTTTCGATCATCATGCCCAGGAACCGCTCCAGCGATCCAAGGATCGCCCGGTGCAGCATGACGGGACGCTGGCGCGATCCATCCTCGGCCACATAGGACGCATCGAGACGCTCGGGCATCACGAAATCGAGCTGCAATGTGCCGCACTGCCAGGAGCGCCCGATGGCGTCCTTGAGATGAAATTCGAGCTTGGGACCGTAAAACGCCCCCTCGCCTTCCGCGATCTCGAAACCACGACCCGTGGCCTTGAGGGCATCACCCAGGCTCTTTTCGGCAAGGTCCCAGACGCTGTCGTCGCCGGCGCGGGTTTCAGGCCGCGTTGCGAGCAGGATCTTGACCTCGGTAAAGCCCATGTCCTCGTAAACGGAATCAAGCAGCGCGCAGAACTTTTCGGTTTCGGCCTGGATCTGATCGACCCGGCAGAAAATATGGGCATCGTCCTGGGTCATCTGCCGCACGCGCATCAACCCATGCAAGGCGCCATGCGCCTCGTTGCGATGACAGCAGCCAAATTCGGCAAGCCGTAAAGGCAGATCGCGGTAAGACTTGATGCCTTGGTTGAACACCTGAACATGGGCCGGACAGTTCATGGGCTTGAGGGCCAGCAGGTTGGCATCGGCCGAAATTTCCGGCTGATCGCCTTCGGTCGAGGGCGTCTCGTCGGGCACAACGAACATGTTCTCGCGGAACTTGCCCCAATGGCCCGATTTCTCCCACAGCTTGTTGTCCAGAAGCTGAGGTGTCTTGATTTCCTTATAGCCTGAAGCATTCAGACGGCGGCGGATATATTCCTCCATCTGATTGTACATGACGAACCCCTTGGGGTGCCAGAACACCGAGCCCTGCGCTTCGTGCTGGAAGTGGTAAAGGTCCATTTCCTGGCCGATCTTGCGGTGATCGCGCTTTTCGGCCTCTTCGATCATGTGCAGATGGGCGTCGAGCTGGTCCTTCGAGGCCCAGGCGGTGCCGTAAATGCGGCTCAGAACCTCGCGGTTGGAGTCCCCGCGCCAATAGGCGCCGGCCACCTTGGTCAGCTTGAAGGCCTTACCGACATCCTTGGTGGTGCGCATGTGCGGCCCACGGCACAGGTCGAACCACTGGCCCTGCTTGTAGATCTTGACCTGCTGGTCGGCGGGAATGGCGTCGATCAACTCGACCTTGAACTGCTCGCCCTTGGCCCCGAAGACCTTCCTGGCTTCGTCCCGGTCCCAGACTTCGCGGGTAAATTCAGCACCACGGTCGACGATTTCTTCCATCTTTTTTTCGATGGCGCGCAGATCGTCCTCCGAGAACGGTTCGGCGCGGTAGAAATCGTAATAGAACCCGTTCTCGATGACCGGGCCGATCGTGACCTGGGTGTCGGGCCAGAGCTCCTGCACCGCCTCGGCAAGAACATGCGCGGCGTCATGGCGGATCAGCTCGAGCGCGGCGGGATCGTCACGCAAGACGAATTCGATCCGACCATCGGCCTCGAGTTCACTCGAGAGATCGGCCAATTCCCCGTCCCAGCGCATGGCGACGGTTTTTTTGGCCAGCGATTTGGAGATGCCTTCGACGATGGTGGTGCCGGTGGTGCCTTTTGCGTAATCACGCACTGCACCATCGGGGAACGTCACCTTAATCATCGTCGGTCTCCAAAACTGCTCACAATCGAGCGGATGTTCATAAGAAATGCGCACTGGAGCGCGCGCGGTTGATTAGCATGAATTGGCGGTCAATCCAGCCCTTTATGGCCAGCGGTATCCGGCACAGGCTTACGGAAACCGCTCATATTGGGGAAGATCGTCGGTAATCTCGTACCAGGGCGCTTTCGAGCCGACGAAAATGTGCATTGTGGGACGGATCGAAGGGGCATCGGTCAGCGTGCCCAGCGAGACATTGGCCCGTGTGCCCTTCTGGACGATCGAATAGAGCAGCGAACCGCATTTCCCGCAGTGGATGTCATAGGAGTCCTCTGGCCTATCGCCACCATATCGCAGGACAGTGTCGGCGCCCGAAGTAATCGAGAGCTTTTCCGCCTCGATGCCGGCAATCGGCTTGAACGCAGCCCCCGTCGCTTTGCGGCAATCGGTGCAATGGCAATTGAGCGCATAGCGAAATGCATCCTCGACCTCATAGGTCACGGCCCCGCAAAGACACGAGCCCTCAAGCGTGCGGTTGGTGCTCATCGTTCTTTTTTCCTCTCCAGCGCCCATAGCGCCATGGCAGATACCAGCGCGCGCCATTCGGCAGCGCGTCGGGCACCGGATCGTAGCCGTGCGTGCCACCAGGGCGGCAGCGCCAGATGCGCCCTGCCCCCATCCAACCGCCCGGCCAGAAGCCGTGCCTTAAAATGGCGTCGCGGGTGAATTCCGAACAGGTCGGCGCATGGCGGCAATTGCGGCCCACGAGCGCCGAAAGTGTGTAGCGATAGGCCTGGATCAGGAGATAAGCCGTCCATTTAAACGGCCAGTCGATGACCGCCCAGACCCGATCCATCACGCCCCGGCCCGCTCGAGCGCCTCGACCACCGCCTCGAACACCAGAAGTGTCGAGGCATGGCGGGCCGGAAAGGCGCGAACCGGTTCGAGATATTTCAAATCGTCCCATTTTCCGTTGGGCGGAGGGCCGTCAGCCCTGAGCATGGCGGTCATCTGGTCGCGGACCACGCGAAGTTCGGCCGGCGTCGAGCCGACGATCCGCTCGGCGACGATGGCCGCGCTGGTCTGGCCGAGCGCGCAGGCGTTGATGGTCGCGCCATAGGCTGCAACCCGCCCCTCATCGAACTCGAGATCGACTTCGACCACCGAGCCGCACACGCGCGACACTTTTCGCGCCGTGGCATCGGGGTTTTCGAGTCGCGGCATCTGGCGCGCCGCACCGGCGATTTCGAGGATCCGATTGCTGTAAAGGTCGGAAAATTCCATTTTTCGGGCCGATTGTGGGTCGCCGGACCCTGTTGTTCACTCAAATTTGCCAATCTGTTTTCTTGTCGACCGGCACGTCCCGCCTATATAAGGAGCGTCGTCACGGGCTGCAAACGCAATTGGTCCAGATTCAATCCGTCGGCGTATAAGGGGCAGATAAGCGCCCGTCGATTTTCAAGGGGACACCCTTCATGGACATGAACGTAAAGCCCAAGCCTGCGCCGACCGCGCTCGACCGCGTGATCGAACGCCCCAGCCGCCAGGAAGCCGAGGCGGCCGTCCGCACGCTGATCGCCTGGGCCGGGGACAACCCCGAGCGCGAAGGCCTGATCGACACGCCGCGCCGCGTCGCCGACGCCTATCGCGAATTTTTCGCTGGCTACGAGGAAGACGCCAAAGCGGTTCTCGAAACCACATTCACCGAGGTCGGCGGCTATGACGACATCGTACTGGTGCGCGATATCCCGTTCCATTCCCATTGCGAACACCACATGGTGCCCTTCGTCGGCAAGGCCCATATCGCCTATCTGCCCCATGACGGGGTGGTGGGCCTTTCCAAGCTGGCTCGGGTGACTGACGTTTTCGCCAAGCGGTTGCAGACCCAGGAAAACCTTACCGCCCAGATCATCGAGGCGATCAACGAAGCCATCAACCCGCGCGGGGCCGCGGTGATGCTCGAGGCCGAGCATATGTGCATGTCGATGCGCGGCATCAAAAAGCACGGCTCGTCGACGGTTACCCACCGCTTCACCGGGGTCTTTGCCGAGGATCGGCAGGAACAGGACCGCTTCTTCGCCCTCATCCGCGCCGGGCGATAGACGCTTTCGCGAGGCGCGGTCATCGGGTAAAGACCGCGCCATGACACAGTTTACCGACCCCCAAACCCTTTCCAAAACCGATCTCGAAGCGGGCACCATCTTTGCGCCGAAGTTCGACGCGAATGGGCTGGTGACCGCCGTGACCATCGAGGCGGGCACCAATGAGGTGCTCATGGTGGCGCACATGAACGCCGAGGCGATTGCAGAGACGCTGCGGTCCGGCCACGCGACCTATTGGTCGCGCTCGCGCGAGAAACTCTGGAAAAAGGGCGAAACCTCGGGCGAACTCCAGGAACTGGTGGAACTGCGCACCGATTGCGACCAGGACGCGCTGGTGGTTGTCGTCAGGCAAACCGGGCACGGCGCAGCCTGCCACACCGGCCGCAAGAGCTGCTTTTACCGTCGGGTCGAAATGACCGAGGGCGAAGTCGGGCTCAGCGATACGGGCGAGGCGCCGCTGTTCGATCCTAAAGAGGTTTACGGGCGCTGATTGCGCCGCGCGAATCTGTCGAGAACCGAAGGCAACAAGAGCCCCGCGACGAACCCGCCGATATGGGCTTCCCAGGCAATGGCAACACTGGCGCCCAGGATGAAGGGGGCAAAGCCGATCAGCAGGTTCAGCCCCAACCAGAAGATGATGAAGGTCCGGCTGCGCGAATTGGCGAACACGCCGGCAAGTGTAGACGTCCGGCGCCCAAGCGCCACCGGCTCGCCGGTTTCCGAATCATGGCCGACCACTATGGGCTCGAAAATGAACCGCATCGCGGCCCCGGTGAGTGCCGATACACCACCGGAGGCGCCAAGCAGCACGGCGAACTGATTGACAGAAAACATCAGGGCAATCGACTGGACGATAGCTCCGGCCAGCGCTCCGAGCAGGAAGACGATCAGAACGCCCGCCGTGCCATAGCGCCGTCCCACCGGCGTCCCAAACACCATGAGCCAGGCGGTGTTGACCAGCAGATGCATGTAATCGACATGCAGGAACGCGTGGGTAAAACCGGTCCAAAGCAGCGGCAGCGCCCCACCCTGCCACGCGGCGCCGTTGGTGAGCCGGTCAGGGATAAACGCGAACCAGATCCGCAGATTGCCAAGCCCGTATTCATCGAGCGCCAGATCGGCGGCAATGTGAACCGCCCACATCAGCCCGATCAGGACCATGATGACGCCTGGCACGTTGAAAATCGGCTCGCGTTGCGGCTCTTGCGGCGTATCGGCCATCGGGTTTTCCCTTGTCTTGCAGCGGCGGTGTACCGGCTTGGCGGCTTATCCACACCGGGCCGGTGGAAATTAACCTTAATGATTGTTTAAGAGCGCTTTTACGCAGCCGATTTGGCAATGTAACGTTGTCCTGGCGGGAGCTCATCACGAGCCGCCGCATCGTATTGTTAAGGTCTGCCGGTATGCAACAGCGCTCGACGAAAACGCTCTACTCCTACTGGAACGAAATCCGCGGTGCCCGCTCCACGCCCGAGCGCCGGGACATCGATCCTACACGGATTCGCGATGCGCTGGCCCACACCTTCATCCTCGAATCCGGCGACGGGCTCGATTTCAATTTCCGGCTTGCCGGCTCCCATATCTGCGCCACCTATTGCCGCGAACTCAAGTCCCGGCCCTTCTCGGCCCTGTGGTCGGTGCGCGATCACGACGCGCTCGAAACGCTGATGCGGGCGGTAACCGAGGACCATGCGGTGGCCCTGGTGACATTCGAGGGCAGTACTGAACGCGGCGAAAAGCTTTCATTCGAGATGGCGCTGTTCCCGCTCCGGCACAACGGCGTCACGACGTCGCGGATGATGGGTGGCCTTTCGGCGCTCGACGCACCCTACTGGCTCGGCATCCACCCTATCGTCGACCAGCGCATTACCGGCCTGCGGCTGATCTGGCCCGACGACAAGGACACCGTGACCCCCGAAGGGTATCGCAGCGCCATGCTCGACGACATCGCCGCGGCAATGAACGATGGGCCCTCCACCCCCATGCCCGCAACCGTCGCCGGCTACTCGGCCCGCCGCTACGCGCACCTCTCGGTTATCGACGGCGGAAAGAACTAGAGCCGTTCAGGGTTTGATTGAATCAAATCCTTGACCCTAAACCCTTGTTTTGGCGCGTGTCCGAACGGCAAAACCGTTTCCATTCCCGATCGCGTCGAGGACATGGTTTTGCTGGACACGCTCTAACGGGCGGGTCAAACATCGCCACCCTTACCGTCCGTTAACGCTATTGCGCATATTGTTGGTATGAAAACCGACAGGCAACAGGGCGGCGCGCAACATGTTCAGCGAAGATACAACGCTTCGGACGACGCTGGCTGACGTTCTTCCGCGCGAAGATGCAGACCGTTTCCAACGTGTTCAGGTCTCCGTGCTTGGCCGTTACATGCTGGCCGATCGTCGCGAGTTTCCCTGCCAGATCATCGAGATGTCGCCCGGCGACGCCATGGTCATTGCTCCGGTCTCCGGCAAGGTCGGAGAAAAGGTCATCATCTATCTCGACTATCTGGGCCGCGTCGAAGGCACGATCTTTGAGTTGATCGATGGCGGATTTCACATGGATATCGTCGCCTCGGCCCGCAGGCGCGACAAGATGGCGGCCCAACTGACCTGGCTGGCCAACAAGGACATCCTGAACCTGCCCGAGGACCGGCGTCACGAGCGCGTGGTGCCCGACATTCGCCACTCATCCATCGTTCTCGAGGATGGACGGCGCTACAATTGCAAGATCACCGACATCTCGCTCTCGGGCGCTGCGGTGGAAATCGAGGTTCGCCCCGCGCTCGGCACCCCCATCTCGCTCGGCCGCATGCGGGCCCGCGTGGTCCGGCATTTCTCCGACGGCATCGCGGTCGAATTTGCCTCGGTGCAGGAGATGCTGACGGTCGTGCAGCAGAACCTGCGGATCAACTGATCGGGCGCTCTCGGTGCCGAGTTTGCAGCCGCACCGGCCGATGATCAAATCCGAAATTTTCGTAGTGAACCGATCCTTAACCCGGCCCGTCTAATGTTGTCCAACATGCGCGAGACCGGTCGTTGGGGGGCGGGATCGGAAAGCGCAACCACCCGCGTATTCTGGATGGTCTAAAGTCATGCGTATCGTAAAAAAGGTTGCCGCGATTGCCGTCAGCCTTGCCGCCCTCACCTCCCTTTCCGGCTGCGTTTCGCTGTTCGGACTGTTCGGATCGAAAACGCCGCACGAATGCATGACCCGCGTCATGTATTTCGAGTCCAACCGCTCGAGCCCGGACGGCATGCTGGCCGTGGGCACGGTCGTGATGAACCGGGCCAATTCCCACCAGTTCCCCAGCGATGTCTGCGGCGTGGTCGGCCAGAAAAACCAGTTCGCCGATGGCGTGCTGTCGCGGCAGATGACCGAACAGCGCAGCCTCAACCTGGCGGCGCAGATGGCAACCCGCGTGCTGCGCGGTGAACGCCATCCCGGCGTGCAGGACGCCATGTACTTCCACACCGCAGGGCTGACCTTTCCCTATCGCAACATGCATTATGTGCTCGTGGCGGGCGGCAACGCCTTTTACGCGCGGCGCTGAATCGATACCGGAAAGAACATGCCTAACGGGCTGTAAAACAACCCGATAAAACACGCTTAAAAACTGCGCGGCAATTTTTCTATCAGGGCAATTGCCACCCTCTATCGTGGTCTCCGTCGGGGAGATTACGATAATGAAAAACAATTCGATCCTTATTTCGGGCCTTGTCGCCCTCATCGCGTCCGCCGGAGCTGCCGCACCTGCGCTCGCCCAGGAAAGCCGTCTCGAGCTCGCCTATGCCGAGGTCTCGGCCGGCACGACCTCCATTCCGGTCGGGCATATGGAATTCTGCCAGAGCCGTCCCTATGAGTGCCAGCCGCTGGCCGCGGCCGCACCGGCGGCCCTTAGCGACGATCTGTGGCGCCAGCTTCAGGACGTCAACAACCACTATAACACCACCATAACCGCCGTGAGCGACAGCGACCTCTATGGCACCGAGGAATTCTGGACCTATCCCACATCGGGCTATGGCGATTGCGAGGATTTTGTCCTCGCCAAGCGCGCCGCGCTGATCGAGGGCGGCTGGAACCCAGCCAATCTGCTGATCTCGGTGGTCAAGCAACCCGATGGCGAAGGCCATGCGGTGCTGATGGTGCGCACCGACCGGGGCGACCTTGTGCTCGATAATCAGGAAGGGCTCATCAAGCTCTGGACCGACACCCCCTACACCTACCTCAAGCGCCAGTCGCAGGCCCATTCCGGCCAGTGGGTCGATATTGTCGACGGCCGTGACGAAATCGTGACTGCAACCGCCGGTTACTAGAGCCGTTCAGGATTTGATTGACTCAAATCCTTGGCTCTAAACCCTTGTTTTGTCGCGTGTCCGAACCGCAAAACCGTATCCACTTTTGCTGGACACGCTCTAAAGATCTGCCCCGCCACCGGGGCATCCGTTCTCACTCCCCGACAGGAGTGTTCACTGAGCCGGCATTCCTCCCCGAATGCCGGCATTTTTCTGGCTCGCTGGCGCTACCGAAACAGCAGCACCGGGATCTTGCACGACCGCATCATTTCCGAAGTGGTCGAGCCGATAAACAGGCTCCTTATGCGCGAATGGCCATAGGCGCCCATGATCAGCAGATCGACACCGTCCTGTTCGACGACCCGGGTGATAACCGTTTCGGCTTGCCCGGCCTGAATGTCTGCGGTGACGTCGAGGCCGGCCGTGGCAAGCCTGGCCTTGGCGGCCTCAAGCTTGGCCCATGCGTCTCCGCTTTCGTTACCCACGGTGAGCAGGCGAATGGACACACCTGCAAAGATCGGGCTTGTGGCGATATAATCCACGGCCTTCATGGCGCTCGGCCCGCCATCGAAGGCGACAAGCACCGTCTTGATATCGACAAAGCTCCTGGCTGCCACAAATACCGGACGCTTGGACGACCGCACGACACGCTCGAGATTTGACCCCAGATGCAGCTTGGCGAAATCGGCACCCTCTCCGCGCTTGCCGATGACCAGCAGTTCGGCATCCTTTTCGAGATCGCTCAACGTCTCGACGATATCGCCATTCATCAGACGGGTAGAGACCGCCTTCACGCCCCCGTCCGTCAGTATCGATTGGGCATCCTCAAGGATCGCCCTGCCCTTCTGCTGAGACAGCCTGGCCCGGCGTTCGTCGAGGTCTGCCAGATCGGCCAACAACGCCGAACGCGCACCCAGCGCAATCGATCCGCTCAGGTCGGTGACCGGCACGTCCCGCCGGCCCAGCACATGGAGCACCTCGACCGGCTGGCCCGACCGGGTTGCAAGCCAGGCCGCATTTTCACAAACGCTTTTGGAATAGACCGAGCCATCGACCAGCGCGACAAGTTTGTTTCCCATTATTGCCTCCCTAATGTGCCATGAGCTTGTCGACGGCGCCCGGCTTGTCGTGGATAGCCAGCTTGTCGACGATCGTTTCACTGGCTTCGTTGAGACCGATGATCTCGACCGTGGCCCCCTCGCGCCGGAATTTGAGCACCGCCATGTCCAGCGCGGCAACGCTCGAAATATCCCAGATATGGGCACGGCTGACGTCGATGGTGACGGTTTCAAGCACCTCCTTGAAGTTGAAGGCTGCCATGAAATCGTCGGCCGAGGCAAAGAACAATTGCCCCTCGACAACATAGGTGCGATGGCGTCCGTCTTCTGAAATCTCCGAGCGCACAACGAAGAGCTGGGCGATCTTCCAGGCAAAAAAGATCCCTGACAGCAACACCCCAACCAGAACGCCGATCGCCAGATTGTGGGTGTAGACCACCGTCACGACCGTTGCGATCATCACGATCGAGGACGAGCGCGGATGGGTGCGCAGGTTGAGAATCGAGGACCACGAGAAGGTGCCGATCGATACCATGATCATGATCGCAACCAGTGCGGCCATGGGGATGCGGGCCACAAGGTCTCCAAGCACCACGATCATGAACAGCAGGAACACGCCAGCTGCAAAGCATGAAAGCCGCCCGCGACCCCCCGATTTCACATTGATGATCGACTGCCCGATCATCGCGCAGCCCGCCATGCCGCCGATAAAGCCCGTAGCGGTGTTGGCCAGCCCCTGCCCGATGCACTCCTGGTTCTTGTCCGAGGGAGTATCGGTCAGGTCGTCGACGATCTGCGCCGTCATCAGCGATTCGAGCAAACCGACCACGGCAACCGCTGCCGAATAGGGCAGGATTATCATGAGCGTGTCGAGGTTTAGCGGAATATCCGGAATCAGAAACACAGGCAGCGTCGAGGGCAACTCGCCCATGTCGCCGACAGTGCGCACGTCGAAACCAAGAAAAATCGAAAGTACCGTCAGAACCACGATGCAGACCAGCGGTGAGGGAATGGCCTTAGTCAGCATCGGAAACAGATAAATTATGCCAAGCCCGGCCGCGACCAGCACGTATGTCAGCAGTGGCACACCGGTCAGCTCGGGAATCTGGGCAAGAAATATCAGAATCGCAAGCGCGTTCACGAACCCGGTCATCACCGAGCGCGAGACGAACCGCATCAAGGCGCCCAATTTCAGCATGCCCATGCCGATCTGCAACAGCCCGGCCAGAACGGTTGCGGCGAGCAGATATTGCAGGCCGTGATCGCGCACCAGCGTGACCATGAGTACGGCGGTTGCCGCGGTGGCCGCCGAGATCATCCCCGGACGTCCGCCGGCGATAGCGGTGATGACGGCGATTGAAAACGATGCATAAAGGCCGACCTTGGGGTCGACCCCGGCAATGATTGAAAACGCAATGGCTTCGGGAATGAGCGCGAGAGCAACAACGAGGCCGGCCAGAAGATCGCCGCGCACATTGCCAAACCACTGCGCGCGATAGGCGGTCAATGAGGTCATTTATTTTCCGAATGTTTTGAGAACCAAACCAGCGGAGCGAAATACTCCGGTCCAGGAGAGCTGGAAACTTGATTTAGTTGTCCGGCGGATCGGCGGCCGGAAGAGCCACCCGGGGTTTCACCGGGTCCAGGGTTCGTGGGTCCACGTTTGACCGGAAACGGCGCCCGAGCGCAAGGCATTACTGCCATGCGCCGGACGCATGGCGTCAGGCGGCGGCCTTGAGAACCGAGATATAGGTGCCCACAACCATCATTCCGGTCACGAAACTCCAGCCGAACGCGATGACCGCAGCAAGCATCACGTTGACGGTGGAGGCCCTTCCGCTCGCGTCGGCGCGCATGCCGAGCCTGAGCATCATGTAGGGACCGCAGATAAACATCACGAACAGATTGACCAGGCTCTCGAGCGCGTTGGCGCCCTCGACGCGGAACTCGGCCACCTTGCGGGCAACCTGCTGGTAGAGATGGGTGCCGGTGCCGGCAACGCTCATGCCCACGGCGATCAGAAACAGCGCCAAAATAAGATGCGTCACGCTTTCCTCCGGCGCCGGGGCGGCGCAGATTACCGACTTTACGATTTATTAAGCATAAGTGCCCCCAAACTGGTTGTCATTGCTCACGCGCATCTATGGTTAATGTGAACAGCCTGTCGGACACCCGCCGAGACATCCTGCCTGCCCGTACGGCGGGCTCTGCGCTCTATACGGTGATTGCTGTCGGGCTGATTGTGGCCATGGCGGGCCTGGGAGCTGCCTATGGCGTGCGAAGCTGGCTCGATTCGATGGCCGCCGACGCGGCAGCCGCCGAACCCTCGGCCAGTCACATCGTCACCATCGGCGCCCAGCGTTACGCGATACCCGCCGCATTGATGGCCGATCCGATCCAGCGCCGCGACGGTTTTGCCGAGCGGATGGATTTGACGCTGGCCCTGCCCTTGGGCGAGAACGGGAAGCTGAGCGAAGTCGCGATCACCATCATGCCGCGCGGACGCATGCGCACCAGCGCGGCGCTGCTCGACAGCGTCTATCTGCACCAGTTTGCAGCAACCCAGCTTTCGGGTGTCCCCGGACTTGTCGGCAAGCCACTCGAACTCGACGCCGGAACGTCGGGCGAGACGGTTTGGTATGACCCGCTGACGGCCAACCCCTTCGTGGCCAAATGCATGACGCCGGTCGCCATGACAATCGGCGACAGAACCTGCCTGCGCGTGCTGATCCTTTCCGATCGCAACACGGCAATCGTGGCTTTCGATCCGGCAGCGCTGGACAACTGGCGCAGCTTTGACAGCCGTATCGAAGAGGCGCTGACGCCTCTCCGAAAATAGCTTTTCAAGACCGCATATTTCTAGAACTGGTCGAGCTTGGGCCGTCGGCCCACAGTGACGTGGTCGATGTCTTCGATCTGGAAACCCATGATGATCGACGGGATCATCATGAACACCAGACAGAAGATCGGCAGCCCCACCACCGTAATCACCTGCTGCAGTGCCGTGAGGCCCAGATCGCCGGCCAGGATGATCAGCATCACGGCCACCATTCCTTCCGCCACGCCCCAGAACACGCGCTGGTGCACCGGGCCGGGCTCAGCCTCGCCCGTGCACAGCATATCAACCACGAGCGAGGCCGAATCCGAAGACGTTGCGAAAAAGATGGCGACGACGACGATGGCGATGCCCTGCACGAGGGTGGCCAGGGGGAAATGCTCGAAAAAGGCGAACATCGCCAGCGGCACCGATTCACCGACCGCCCGGCTCAATTCGCCGGCAGCCGGCCCCATCTGCTCGCGCAGCGCCAGACCGATGCCATCGATTTCCATGGCCTGCCAGCCAAAGATCGCAAACCAGATCAGGGTGAACAGCGAGGGCGCCAGAAGTACGCCGAACACGAACTCGCGGATGGTCCGCCCTCGCGAAATGCGGGCCACGAACAGGCCGATGAACGGCGACCATGTCACTGTCCAGGCCCAGTAAAAGACCGTCCAGTCACCCTGCCAGCCCCACGGGTCGTTGGTGGGATTGATATTGGCCAACATGTCGTTCCAGAACGCCAGCCTGGGCAGATTGAAGAAATAAAGCCCGAACGTCTCGACGATCGCCCGAAACAGAAACAGGGTCGAGCCGGTCACCAGAACAAAGATCATCAACCCCACGGCCATGCCGATATTGAGGTTGGAGAGCAACTTCACGCCCTTGTCGAGACCGGCCACGATCGAAACGACCGCGACGGCGGTGAGCACCACAAGGATCCCCACCGTCAACGGCACATCGTCGGCCATCCCGGTCAAAGCGGAAATGCCAGCCGAAATCTGCGAGGCACCGAGGCCGAGAGAGACCGCCACGCCGAAAAGCGTGCCGAGAATCGAGGCGATATCGATCGCCTTGCCTATGGGGCCATGAATGCCGTCCTTGAGCAGCGGATAAAACACCGAGCTCACCCGCACCGGAAGGTTATAGCGGTTGATGAAATAGCCGAAGGCCAGACCGGGCAGCGTAAAAATCGTCCAGGTGTGCAGGCCCAGGTGATAGATCGAGATCGAGATCGCGTCCTTGGCCGCCTGTTCGCTGAACGGCTCGACACCCGCCATCGGCGGGCTTGAAAAATGGCTGATCGGCTCGGCCACGCCCCAGAACATGAGGACCGTGCCGATGCCGCCGGCAAACAGCATGGTGAACCATGAGAGATTGGAATAGTCGGGCGTACTGTCGCGCGGGCCAAGCTTGATATGGCCGTGCCGGCTGACGGCGGCCCAGATCAAAAACCCCAGCCAGGCATTGACGCCGAGAATGAAAAACCAGCCCAGATTGGTAACGATCCAGGCACGGGTCACCTCAAAGAAATTGCCGATCGGTTCGGGAACAACGACCAGCAAAAGAACGAAAATGACAGTAAGTCCCGCTGAAACAAAAAATATCGTCGGGTCCGTCCTCAGACCCAACCGCTCGGCCCAGGCTTCCATTGGAGCCTCCCTTTGTTAGCCCGCAAACAAATCCCCCTGACGGGAAGCATGCACGGCAAACGACCGAAATGCAAAAAGGCTCCCCGAACGGGAAGCCTTTTTAAAATTCACTTTTTATTTGCAGCCGATTAGCTGACTTCGTCGAGATCGATATCGAGAATCGAAATCTGCACCATGTAAGACCGTTCACCCTCGTCTTCATCGAGATAGATCAGACCGATGAATTCATCGCCCAGGTAGAGTTCGACCGAGTCGTCCTGCTTGGGGCGGGGGCGAACATCGATGGAGCGGTTGCCGAACTTGTGTTGCAGGTATTTCTGCAGCTTGATGATTTCTTCGTGCTTCACAAAAAGTCTCCATTGCGCGCTATCGCTCGGCGAAGCCAATGCCCACCGCTGGAACGCTATCGATTACAGTCGTTTTGAGGTCGGCGCGACTTTAGCCATCATGGCCCCAAACGCAAGAACGGGGATGATTTTTCCCCGCTGCACACGCTGTCAGTCGCGTGAGACCATGACGATCTGGTCCATGACCGTCGCCGGCTGGTTGCAACCGGCTTCGCCAACCACCTTGGCCGGCACACCGGCCACCGTGGTGCGCTCGGGCACTTCCTTGAGCACCACCGAGCCGGCGGCGACGCGTGAGCAATCGCCAACCTTGATATTGCCCAAAATCTTGGCTCCTGCCCCGATGAGCACGCCATTGCCGATCTTGGGGTGCCGGTCCTGATCGGCCTTGCCGGTGCCGCCCAGCGTCACCGAATGCAGAATCGAGACATGATCGCCGATCACCGCCGTTTCGCCCACGACAAAGCCGGTGGCATGATCGAGCATGATACCCTTGCCGATCCGGGCGGCTGGGTTGATGTCGGTCTGGAACACCTGGCTGGACCGGCTTTGCAGATAGAGTGCGAAATCGCGACGCCCCGTGTTCCACAGCGCATGGGCAAAACGATGCGTCTGAATGGCCTGAAAGCCCTTGAAGAACAGGAAGGGCTCGACGACCCTGTGGCAGGCCGGGTCGCGCTCCAGGGTCGCCGCCAGATCGGCCCGTGCCGAGGCGGTGATTTCGGGATGGCTCTCGAGCATTTCATCGAACGCCTGCCGGATAAGATCGGCCGGAACGTCGGAATGGTCGAGCCGCGCGGCCAGCCGATGGGCCAGCGCCGATTCAAAACTCGAATGATTGAGAATGCTCGAAATCGCCAGTTGCGTGAGGAAGGGTTCGTCGGCGCAAATGCGCTCGGCCTCGACCGTCATCGCATCCCATATGGGATCGACGGCCTTGATGGTGCCGGGCTTCTTGACGCTCGAGGACATGACTTCTCCGCTCGCTGCGATTTTTTCAGATTGCCACATATAGGCGAACCCATTGTCGCAAACAAAGGGTTCTGAGGCAAATTGGTTCACTTTTGCCTTACGCGGGATAAACCCGCGCCAGAAACGCCACCGCGCCCCGCCTGAACTGCGGGTCGCCGGTTGCGCGCATGTGATCGCGGCGCTCGATAACCAGCGCTTCGCCATGCGCCATCAGATTGGCCAGCACCTGGGGGTCGCCGCCCACCTCGTCTTCGCTGCCCACGGCAACCAGAACCGGCACGGCAATCTGGCTGACCTGCTCTTCGGTCATTTTGGTGCGCGACCCGGCCATGCAGGCCGAAAGCGCCTTCAAATCGCTCTTTGTATGTTCGGCAAAAATGCGGAACTGCCGCCCTGTCTTGTGGGTGACATCGGCCAGCGTGGGCGCGTTGAGCCCGGCGATGATCTCGTCGCTGTCGAGCATCGGGCGCACCATATTGCCGCCCAGCCCGCCAAAGATGGCGCAGGCGACCTTTTCCGGGTTCTGGATGCACACGAAAGCGCTGATCCGCGCGCCCATCGAATAGCCGATCAGCGCAGCCTTATCGAACCCGAGATGATCGATGAGATTGGCCACGTCCCGCGCCATGTCCGGAGCGCCATAGACCGATGGATCGTAGATCTTTTCGGACGCTCCGTGACCGCGATTGTCCAGCGTGACGACCTGATAACCCGCCTTGGTGAGCTCATCGACCCAGCCGGTCGCCACCCAGTTGACGTCTCCATTCGAAGCAAAGCCATGAACGGCAATTATCGGCTTTCCCTCGCCGTGAACCTGGTAGGCAAGCGCGAAACCTTCGGATTGGAAAACGGGCATAAGGGATTCTTTCGATTCTGAAATCGCCTTCTCTTACCAAGCCCGCACCGCAGCGCCAACCGCGCCAACATGTCTCTGGCCATGACCGGCCCAAATCGGTATGGTCCGCCCGATTTCAAACAAGCCCAGCCGGATGGTCGCTCTCATGGCACAGCACGGAACTCCTCACTTCCACAATTCCGAAGGATTGGCCCGCATCGAGATCGGCGCCAAGGAATTCCAGTGCGTTGGCGCAAAGCCGCCCTTCGACCATCCCCATGTGTTCCTCGACATGGGCCACGACACCGAGATCGTCTGCCCCTATTGCTCGACGCTCTATATCTTCAGCCCCGCCCTGCCCCATGGTGCGGCCAACCCGCCCAGCGCGGTGTTCGAGGTCGAACACGCCTAGAGCGCCATGGGCGCTCCGCGCACAGTCTATATTGCCGGCGCTGGAATTGCCGGGCTGACCCTTGCGCTGGCGCTGGCCAAATTCGGCCTGCAGGTTGTCGTGCTCGAGCGCAATGCCGCGGTTTCCGAATTCGGCGCCGGGCTCCAGATCAGCGCCAACGCGCGAAAAGTGCTCGACAGCCTGGGGCTTTCTCAAGCGATAGCCGAACGCAGCTTTGCACCCGAAGGGATCGACATCTTTCCCGATGGAAGGGAAACGCCGCTGCAGACCCTCACGCTGGGCAGAGCCATCGAAACACGCTTCGGGGCGCCCTATGCCGTGATGCATCGGGCCGATCTGCTCGACGTTCTCCACAGCGCCGCCAGGCGCTTTGCCAATATCGACATCGTCTTTTCCGTCACCGATTTTGTCCTCGAGAGTTCAGCCAACACCCTGACGGTGAGCGCACAGGACCCGGACGGGAAAAGCCGCAAGGCAAAGCCCTTCGCTTTTGTCGGTGCCGACGGGGTCCGCTCGGTCACGCGAACCCGCTATCTGGACGGCTCGGACGCCCGATACACCGGCAAGGTGGCCTGGCGCGCACTGGTCGCGCCCGACGCGCTCTCAGATGTCCTCGACCTCAATCGCACCAGCCTGCTGCTCAATCCCCATTTTCACCTCGTGGTCTATCCATTGCCACACCGCAACACGGTCAATCTGGCGCTGTTCACGCAGGAAAAAGAGCGCGATCTTTCCGTCCTCGACCACCGCGCACCACGGATAAAGCCCGGCAGGGACAGGCGCTTGGCCCGCATTCTCGATTCAGTGGGCGAAGAATGGACACCCTGGGTCCTTTCGAGCGTGGCAACGCCCGTCTGGCACAAGGGTCCTATCGGGCTTGTCGGCGATGCCGCCCACGCCATGCTGCCGTTTCAGGCCCAGGGCGCGGCGATGGGCATAGAGGACGCTGCGGTTCTGGCGCCCCTGCTCGCCGCCTCGCCCAGCGCCGAGCACGCCTTTTCCCGCTTTGCAGCCTTGCGTCAGGAGCGGGTAAAGCGTGTGCAGGACGTCTCGGCCAGCAACGGGAAAATCTTTCATATGGGCTTTCCCTTCTCGCTGGCCCGCAACGCGGTCATCAGGGTTGAAGGTCCCCAGGGACATTTCAAGCGTCTGGACTGGCTTTATGGGTATGATGCCATTCAAACGGGAAAGAGTTGATCGAAGGCCTCGGAACCGGCTTCTTGGTTCTTGCCTTTCCCACCGCCGATATGCCAACTGAACGCTTGTCCAAAGGCCGCACCCAAAATCCATGCGCGTTAATCCCCAGTCCAAGCTGACGCTCGTATTTATCCTTCTCACGGTATTTCTCGACATCGTGGGGCTGGGCATCATACTGCCGGTGCTTCCGGGGCTGATCGTCGAGCTGTCGCACGAAGGAATGACCGATGCCGCCAAGATCGGCGGCTATCTGATCTTC